>JAYUSF010000250.1:0-13720 GCA_043755815.1 Verrucomicrobiota bacterium | reverse complement strand
TTGAACGTGCGGGAGTAACTCATGCCGCCGAAGACGCCAAACGGCCGGTCGGCGACCACGGTCGTTTCGCCGAAGGAAAAGGAGAACGAATTGTTGATCGGCGAGCTGCCCCGAATCGGGCCAAACGCCGGATTGAAGGCCGCCGCCCGGTTCAGGGCGACCTGTGCCTCCTCGGGGGTCTTGAACGGGCCATTGAACAGGCTGCCCGCTTCCGGCCCCAACCCGGCCGGCATCTCGCGGGTTCCGTCGTCCATCGCCGTCCAATCCGATTTCCCGCCGTCGTAGGTCAGGAAACCGTCGTTCAGGCTGGCCTGGATGTTGTAACCGACCCCGAGGCTGAGTTCGGCAAACGCCTTTTCCGGGAAGCTCTTCGTGACGATGTTGATGGCGCCGCCCGCAAACCCACCCGGCTGGTCCGGCGTGAAGGTTTTCGTGGTGACCACCCGGTCGATCATGTTCGCCGTAAACATGTCGAGCTGCACGGACTTCCGGTAGGCATCGGCACTCGGCACGTCCGCGCCGTTGAGCACGGTCGTCGTGTAACGATCGCTGAGCCCGCGCACGACGGCCACCTTGCCATCGACGACCGAGGCGCCGGTGATCTTGGCCACGACCTCCCCGGCGTCGCGGGCCGCCGAGCGGGTGATCTGTTCCCGGCTGAACGAATCCTGGACCGTGACCGAGGACTTCCGTTCCTCGAGGACCGACTCCACGGTGCTCGGCTTGGTCGCTTCCGCGGAAAAGGCGCTGGGGGCGGTGGTCGAAGGCACCACGGTCGCCGGCGCCTTGGTGCCGGTGCCCGGCTTGGACTGGGCCTGCACTACCGGGGCCCGCTGCGCGCCCGGTTGCCGGACATCGGCGCCAAACGCGCTGGCGCCGCCAATCGCCGGAGCGTTGGGGTCGGCGGCCTTGACGGTCGGCGGGGCGGTCGTGGGCGGCGGCTCGTTGGACGGGGGAGGAGGCGCGTCGGTTTTGGCCTGGGCCACCTCTTCCTTGGACGGGGGAACATCCTTGGGCGGCTCCGGCGGCTTTTCGTCGGGCTTTTTCTCCGGCCTCAGCGCGGTGATGGGGATGAACCGGTTCGGAATCAGACCCGTCTTGGCGGCGACGACGAAGATGACCACGATGACGCCGGTATGCACGCCGGCGGACACCAACAGGCTGGTGGCGGTGGAGGATTTGCGGACGCGAGGCATGGCGGCTCAGCGGCTGGCGGTGTCGGTGGCGAGCCCGATCTTGGTCACGCCCGCCTCGGTCAGCACGTCCAGCACGTTGACCACGTTCTGGTAGTCAACCCCTTGGTCACCGCGGACCATGACGTGGATGTCCGGGTCCGCTTTCGCGTAGGCGATGAGCCGGTCCCGGAGATCCTTGAGGGTGATGGGCTCCGCGTTGAAGAAGACCCCGCCGTCCTTGGCGACCGAGACATTGTTGATGTTGGGTTTCGGTTCTTCCTTCGGGCGGGCGGCGGCCGAGGGAAGATCCAACTCGATGTCGTTCGCGGTCGGCGCGGTCGTGATGATGAAGATGACGAGGAGAACGAACGCCAGATCAAGCAACGGCGTGATGTTGAGCTCGTTCAGGGTGTGGTGATGGGATGAGGAATACTTTTTCCTCCCTCGCCGGCCGGATCGCGACGCGCTCATGGCTCAGGAGCGGTTGGCGGGACCATTGCCCTGCTGCTGGGTGCCGGCGGCGGTCCGGTCCAACCCGGGCAGACCCAGGTTTCGCAGCGCGTCGGCGATTTCGTCCGCCAATGGCCGCTGGTCGACATATTGGTGCTCGAGCGCGGTCCCCAGTTCGCTGTTGAAGTTGTCGAGCTCCTGGGTGATGCCCCGGACCGAGGTGATCATCAGGTTGTAGGCAAACATGGCCGGAATCGCCACGAACAGCCCCACGACGGTCGCAATCAGGGCGCCGGCAACTCCCGGAGCCATGGCGGTGAGGCTGGCGCTCTTGGCAATCGCGATGCCGGAGAAGGTCTCCATGACGCCCCAGACGGTCCCCAGCAGGCCGATGAACGGGCCACCCGCCACGGCGGTCGTCAGCACGATCATGCCCTTTTCCAAGCTCAACGTCTCGGCACTGACCGTGCGGTCCATCGCCACGAGGACGGACTCGAAGGACGCCTGGCTCACCTTCACGGCCTGCGTTCTCGCAATAATGTCGGTCTGTCCCAGGTCCGCCGCGGCGCCAACCCCCTTCGCGCCGGGTTTGACCGCCACCGGGTTGTTCTTCAGGTGATAGGTCAGCTCTTCCGTGCCCGCGGCATAGACTTCGTAGGCCGGGGATCCTTCGAACTCCTTGCCCGTCCGCGCCAGTTCAAGCGGGTCTCGGACATTGCGGAACGCCTCGATGAACTCCCGGGTGCGCCGCCTCGCCTTGCGGACCTGCAGGGCCTTGTTGATGATCACCGTCCAACTGAACAGCGACAGCAACACGAGGAGGCTGATGGTCACCTTGCCCTCGATGGTCGATTTCTCGAAGGCGAAGTTGAGCGCGTTGGCCAACATGGGGGAGAAGGTCATGAGCGAGTCCTCCGGTCACTTGGCTGCGGGCACCGCCGGCACGAAGCGTTGCTGGCCAAAATCTTCCCGCTCGCCGAAGGCAACCACCTTCCCCGCCTGCATCTTCACGACAAACTCGCGGCGGCCGCCGGCACCCTTCGCCAGCAGGTTGTAGGCGAGATACTCGACATCGCCCTCGGCACTCACCGAATGCGGCCGGCCAA
Organism: Verrucomicrobiota bacterium; assembly: GCA_043755815.1. Lineage (GTDB taxonomy): Bacteria > Verrucomicrobiota > Verrucomicrobiia > Limisphaerales > UBA9464 > CAIWAH01. Next base: position 10,989 of record JAYUSF010000250.1, on the reverse strand, counting down.
GGACGCTCACGACTTCCTCACGACCCAGCCCCAGTTGAAGTGCGTTGAGGCGGGAGGACGAAGTGGCACAACCGGCGAGCAACGAGAAAGTCGCCAAGACGGCGAGGCAGTGAACACGCATCGCGCAACTCTAGTCCGGACCGTCACAGCGTAAGGACGCGGCCCTCACGTTTCCGAAACATGGCCGCCCCCGGCGAATGGCAAACGTGTAACAACGGCACCGATTTGTGACAATCAAGGGCCGGGAAATCCCGATTCCCAAGGTCAGGCGCGCCGCCAGGGCGGGGGCCACGAGGCCCAACCTTCCGCCTGCGACCACGCCGCCGTCGGTGTCGCCCGGTCCGGTCGGATGAATCAGGGACAAAGCGGTTCACGGCTGGCGGCCTTCGCCGGAATCCGTAAGCGGGTGCCATGATTCGCCGCCGGCTTTGCCCGCTCATTTCCGGGCTCCCACTCTGCGCGGCGTTGGCCCAGGGCCCGATTCCCGAGCAGGACCAGCGCGGCCGCAGGACGCTAACGCTCAACACGCCCCGAACGTTCGGTCCCTAGACCAACGCCAATTCATGGTGGCGGCAGCAGGTGGATTCGCGGAATCAAATCCTGATCAGCGCCGGGCTCTGGCCGCTGCCCGCCAGGACTCTCCTGAACGCCCAGCTTTCCGGCCGGATCGAGCGCGAAGATGACTCGGTGGAAAAAGTCTGCTTCGAGTCGTCCCCGGGACTGTTCGTCGCCGGAAACCTGTATCGGCCGCTCGGCCGGGAGGGCCCATTCCCAGCGGTGCTGAATCCCCACGGCCATTCCGATTTCGGCCGCCTGACAGACAACCCCAACTTCAGCACCGCGGCCCGGTGCATCCAGTTCGCCCGAATGGGCAAGGTGGCCTTCTCGTGGGACATGCTGGGCTACAACGACACCTCGCAGTTCTCGCCCCGCGACACGGACGGCAAGTTGGTGAAGCCGAAGTTTTACGACAATCACGCGGCGTTGTTCCGCGACCCCACGAACCTCCTGTGGAACCTGAACCTGCTGGGCCTCCAGCTCTGGAACGGGATGCGCGCCGTCGACTTCGTCGCGTCGCTGGCCGACGTCAATCCGGCGATCATCGGCTGCACCGGGGAAGCGGGCGGTGGCACTTAGCCGGTGCTCCTAGCCCAAGCGCCCCCACGGCAAATGCGGACGAAACCCGAACTGGAGCCCGTCGGATCGCCCACCGCATCGGTGGCGTAATTTCCGTGCCAGTCGGCACACCACTCAAACACGTTTCCGATCATGTCGTGCAGGCCCCACGGATTCGCCTGCTTCGCTTTCACCGCATGCGTCTGGCCTCCCGCGTTTCCAGAGTGCCACGCAATCGCATCCAACTCCCCATACCGTGGCCCCGTCGTTCCTGCCCTTGCTGCATACTCCCACTCCGTCTCGGTCGGGAAGCGGTATGCCTGCTGACCCGTGATCCGGCCCGCCACCCGTTCCCGCTCCGTCAACCGCCGGCAATACTCCACCGCTTCATTCCAACCCACACGCTCCACCGGTCGGTCCGCGCCCTTGAAGTTGGAGGGGTTGCTACCGATCACCGCCTCGTATTCCGCCTGCGTGGTTTCGTGGTCACTCCTCCAATATCCCAACGTCAAGGTCACGGTATGCTGCCACTCGTCGAACAGGTCGGCCTCTCCCGTCAGCGGGCTTCCCATGACGAACGTCCCCGGCGGAATCCACACGAAGCCCGGCGGGCCGACCGGCACTTCCTCCGCCCGATAGAAGCGGGTCTTCGTGCCGGCTCGCAGATCCACAAGCACCGTCCCGTCGCCCCCCACGGTCACGTTTGTCCACGTTGCCCACGGCCCCATCTGAGTTTCCCCGGATTCGACCCGGACCAAGCTCCCGACAGGCCCCTCCACCGTCCGCTTCGGAACGAGCTCCAACCGGACGCCCACCAACTTTGGCGGCGCCTCAACGGATACCGTCGGGGCCGACGTGTAGCCGCTGCCCGCGGTGAGCACGATGATCAGGCCAACCCGGTCGCCAGCCAGAACCGCCTTGGCCGTCGCCCCACTGCCACCGCCGCCGCTGAGGGTCAACGCCGGTTCCGTGACCTAGCCAGCCCCGCCGCCAATCAAGGCAATCCCGGTGACAAAGCCTGCCGTCACGGTCGCCAGCGCCGCGGCGTTCTCACCCGCTACCAGTCTGGCTGCGAGTCCCAGCGCGAGCACGGTCGCCCAGAGCCAGCTCGAAGTCATGTTGCCTCGAAACTGGCGAATCGGGAGGCGCCGTCGCAATCAGGAAGCGGCCGCTCACGCTCACCCGCTGTAAAATGCATGAAGAAGTTGGACCGGGGATGGGCCTACGCCTCTGGGAAGCGCTGAGCGCGAGGTCTTTTCTTGAACACAGGCCCCGGAAAGGCGACCAAGGACCCGTCCCTGGTTTGGTCCGTGAATTCGCCCGCGGGAAATCCCTGTCCACCCAGCCCGGTTCGCCCAGTTCGATCTGCCCGCCCAACTGCCCATGCTGCCATGAAACTTAGCCGCACCCTTTGCGCCGCCTGCGCCCTCTTCTGCTCAGCGTTCCGGTTGACCGTGGCCGCCGGCATGAATCCCGCCACCCTCACGCCGGGCGACATCGGCAATCCCGCCGGAGCCGGTTCCACGGTGGTCGCCGACGGAACCGTCGCAGTAACCGCGGGCGGCGCCGGGATCGGGCCCCGTTCCGATCAGTTCCATTTCGCCGGGGCCGCGCTGACCAACGACTTCGACCTCAAGGTTCGGGTCGCCGCGTTGGCGAACACCGAGGCGCTGGCCAGGGCCGGCCTCATGGTGCGGGAAAGCCTGGAAGCGAATGCGCCCTTCGCCGGCGTCTTCGCGTCACCGACGGCGGCCGGGACCCATTTTCAGGCGCGCGCCGCCGCGGGAGCGCTCGCCATCCAGACGGGACTGTTTCCCCCGAACCTGCCGCACGCCTGGCTGCGCCTCCGGCGGATCGGCGACGCGTTCACCGGCTTTGCCAGCTACGATGGGACGCGTTGGACCGTCCTCGGCTCGAACACGCTGGTGCTGACGAACGTGCTGGTGGGTTTCGCAGTCACCAGCCAGAACACGAACCTGACGACCCAGGCGGTCTTTGCCGACCTCGCGGACGTCGCGACGACCGATGCGACGGTTCCCTTCGTCGCGGCCCTCGAGCCGCCGGGCCCCACGAGCCGGCGCTCGGCGATCGTGGTCAGCGAGGTGATGTATCATCCGGCGGCCCGCATCGACGGACGCAATGGCGAGTTCATCGAGATCTACAACTCGCAGCCCTACTACGAGGACCTCTCTGGCTGGCGCCTGACGGGTGACTATGATTTTACCTTTCCGCCCAACACCCGGATCCGAGGCGGCGGTTTCCTGATCGTCGCCCCGAACCCGGACGACATCACGGCGATCTACGGACTCACGAACGTGCTGGGCGGATTCACCAATGCCCTGTCGCACAGCAGCGGCTCGGTGAGGCTGCTCAGCGAACGCGGTGCGGTGTTCTTTGAACTCGATTATCGCGACAAGTCGCCGTGGCCCCCGGCCGCTGACGGCAGTGGCCACTCCCTGGCGCTGGTGCGGCCCAGCCGGGGTGAAGCCGATCCGCGCGCCTGGGCAGCCAGCGCCCGGTCGGGCGGCTCGCCCGGCGCGTGGGAATTCGCCGACGCGGACCCGCGGCGCAAGGTGGTGTTCAACGAACTGCTGGCCCGCGGCGCGCCCGGCAGCCCGGCACCCTTTATGGAACTGCACAACACCGACCGCGTCGCCGTCGACCTGTCGGGTTGCCGTCTCGGTTACGATCCGGTGGCGCCCACGTATCGGTTTCCCATCGGCACGAGCATTCCCGCCGGTGGGTTCCTCGCGCTGTCGTCGGTGCAACTCGGCTTCGCGTTTCGGGTTGATGGCGAAACCCTCTTCCTGCGCGCCCCCGCAAACGCCACCGGCACCGGAGCCGTTCTGGACGCCGTTCGTTTCGAGCCGAGCGGGGCGGGTGTTTCCCGTGGCCGGTCGGCGGACGGTTCCAGCGAGCTTTACGCCCTGCGCTCACCGACTCCGGGTGCCGCCAACTCGGTTCCCCGGGCCGCGGAAATCGTCTTCAGCGAAATCATGTATGCCCCGCAATCCGGCGGCAGCGACCTCGAATACGTCGAGCTCTTCAACGGGGGCGCCGCGTCGGTGAACCTCACCGGCTGGCAGCTCAACGGCGGGATCGGGTTCACGTTCCCCGCAGTTTCGCTCGCTCCGGGCGGCTACCTCGCCGTGGCCGCCGACATTTCAAAACTGCGGGCCGCCCACCCCAATCTGACGGCCGCCAGCAGCGTCGGGAACTTCCAGGGAAAACTCTCCAACCGCGGCGAACGACTCGCGCTCACGCGGCCCGAAACGATTCCCGCCGGCGGCGCCACGCCGGCGCGGACCGTTTTTGTGCCAGTGGATGAAGTCACCTACGGCGCCGGCGGACAGTGGGGCTACTGGGCGGACGGCGGGGGCAGCAGCCTTGAACTGACCGATCTTCGGGCAAACCGGCGTTTCGGTGCGAACTGGGCCGACAGCGATGAAAGCTCGAAGGGCATTTGGACCACGATTGAGACGACGGGCGTCCTCGACAACGGCGCGGGCACGGCGGATGCGCTCCACGTCGGTCTGCTCGGCGAAGGCGAGTGCCTCCTCGACAACCTGGAAGTCATCGGCCCAGGCGGCACCAACCTCATCAGCAACGCGGATTTCGAGGGCGAGACCGCCGGCTTCACCGTGCTCGGCAACCACATCCGGTCCGGCTTCGAGACGACCGAGGGCGACGCGAGCAAACGGTCGCTGCACCTCCGGGCCAGCGGCAACCTCGACACCGGCGCCAACCGCATCCGCTTCAGGCTCACCCGCAATCTGGCCCAAGGCGACACTGCCACCCTCCGCGCCCGCGTCCGGTGGCTGAAGGGCTGGGCCGAGCCGCTGCTGCGCCTGCGCGGCAACTGGCTGGAAGCCACCGGCCGCATGGACATCTCGCCGGCGCTTGGAACGCCCGGCGCTCCCAACTCGCGCGCTGTCGCGAACGCCGGGCCGGCGCTGGCGGGTGTCAGCCATTCGCCGGTCCTGCCCGGCGTCGGCGAACCCGTCGTGGTCACGATCCGGGCGGACGATCCCGACGGCCTCGCCGCACTGACCTTGAACTGGCGGGCCGATCCCGTGGCGGACTACACCGCGGTCCCAATGCGCGACGACGGCTCGGATGGGGATGCCAGGGCCGGCGACGGGATTTTCAGCGCGACCATTCCCGGGCAGGGCGCCGGCGTGCTGGCGGCCTTCTCCGTCTCCGCGACCGACGCGGCGGCCACCCCGGCGACCTCCGTCTTTCCGGTCGGCGCCCCCGTTCATGAATGCCTGGTGCGATTCGGTGAACCGACGGCCGGCAACGCCTTCGGCACCTACCGTCTCTGGCTCACCAAGAAAAACGTCGCCACCTGGTCCAGCCGCCCGAACCTGAGCAACGAACCGGTCGAAGGGTCGCTTGTTTACGGAAACTTCCGGGCCATCCACGGGGCCGGCTACCGTTACGCGGGCAGCCCGTATCACCAGCAGTTCGGTTCACCCACCGGCAATTGCCACTACGTCTGGCGGCTGCCCGGCGACGACCTGCTGCTGGGCACGGACAGCTTCAACAAGGTCCACGCCCCCGGCAACGGACCGTTCGACGACGACACGACCCAGCGGGAGCAGACCGTCTATTGGATCGGCCGCCAGTTGGGACTGCCCTGGCTTTACCGCCGCTATGTGAACGTCTACGTCAACGGTTCGAAGCGGACGAAGCTGATGGAAGACACCCAGGTCGGCAGCGGCGACTTCGTGAGCTCGTATTACCCGGACGATCCGGACGGCGACCTCTACAAGATCAACCCCTGGTTCGAGTTTGATTCCGGTTCGAGCCAGTCAATCGGCTTCCAAAACCAATCCTGGGCCGACCTCAACAATTACACCACGACCGGCGGTGAGAAGAAGCTCGCCCGCTATCGCTGGAACTGGCAGCCGCGCGGTGCCGACGGCACGGCGAACGATTACGGCCGCCTGTTTGCGCTGGTGGATGCCGCGAACGTGCCCTCGCCTGAGGGGTTCATCGCCGGCATGGAGGAACAGGTGGACATGGAACAGTGGCTGCGCACGTTTGCCGTCAACCATTCGGTCGGCAACTGGGACGGCTTCGGCAACCGCAACGCGCAGAACACCTACGCCTACAGGCCGGAGTCGGGCCGGTGGGAACTGATCATGTGGGACGCCAACATCGTGCTCGGCAACTCCGGTTCCGACGGCCCGAGCGGGGATGACCTGTTCCAATACAACTTTGGTGACGGCCCGATGGGACGCATCTACAGCACGCCGAAATTCCGCCGGGCTTATCTCCGCTTCCTCAGGGACATCGCCACCGGCCCGATGAATGCGGCCCGGGTCGGCGAACTGCTCGACTCAAAGTATGCGGCGTTTCAGGCGGCCGGCGTCTCCGCCTCGGCGCCGACTTCCGTCAAGTCGTGGATCAAGACGCGGGTCACCTACCTGAACTCCCAGGTCAGCCCGTTCAATGTTCCCTTCAGCGCGGCCGCCCTTGGCCTATCCGGCGGCGCCACCGCCGAGAATCTCGTCACGATTGCCGGCAGGGCTCCGCTCGGGGTCCGGACGATCCGGATCAACGGGGCCGATTCCCCGGTGACCTGGACGAGCGAGACGGAATGGACCCAGGCCGTCGTGCTCAACGCCACCAGCAACCCGTTCAAGGTCGAGGGTTTGGATGCCCGCGGGCAGGTCGTCGCCGGCACGACAAAGCAGTTCACCGTGCGCTTCACCGGAAGGTCCGAGCGCCCCGCGGACAAACTCATGTTCAGCGAGATCAACTACCGTCCGGCCACGCCCGGGGCGGAGTTCGTGGAACTGTTCAATGCGTCGACGGCCAACGCCTTCGACCTGTCCGGGTGGCGTGTGAGCGGGCTGGGCTACACCTTTCCCTCGGGCTCAATCCTGCCGGCTGGACGCCGGTTCGTGCTCGCCGCCAATCTGGCGACCTTCGCGCAGGCCTACGATCCGGCCCGGGCATCCGCCAACGACAGCTTTCCCGGCAGCCTTTCACCCGACGGCGAAACGCTGCGCCTCTTCAAACCCGGCCTCACGGCCGAGGCAGACGAGGTGATCACCGGTGTGGCCTACTCCCCGCTGGCTCCGTGGCCTGCCGCCGCCGCTGGCGGCGGATCGTCGCTCCAACTGATCAACGCCGTCCGTGGCGAAGACGAACGCGTGGGCAACTGGGCGGCGATCCTGCCCCGCGATCCCAATGCGGTCGTTTGGAAATACGCCGAGGCCACCGGCACCGTCGGAAACAGCGGCACCGTGCAACTGTATCTCTCCAGTTCGCCACCCGTGACGGATCCGCTCGATGTGGTCGGAACGTTTTGGGGCTCCATCAACTTCGGGGGCACCCCCCAGCCCTACGGCGTCCGCTTCCGCCGCGTGGGCGCCGCGTTGGCGGCCGATTTCCTGTTCGACCGTGCCAATCCCGACAGCTTCGGCCCTTTGACCGGCGTGTCACAGACCAACCTCGACGTCCGCTTTGCCTTCGACGCCCAAAACCGGTTCGTCGGCAAGCTGGCCCCCGACGGCTCGAAGATCACCGGCTCCTACATCAGCCAGGGCGGTTCCGCCACGTTCGCCTTTACCCGGTTCAATCCCGGCGGCGAAGTGGAGGTTGATGACCTGAGGCTGGTCGCCGGCGAAGCCGCCAACGCAGGCCCCAACCTGATTGCGAACGGTGATTTTGAAACGCCCCTGACCGGCCCCTGGGCGGGCAATGGGGCCCATGCCGGAAGCGAGATAGGCACTGCCCGGGCCCACGGTGGCCAACGCGCCCTGATCCTGCGCGCCGCTTCCGGTGGAACCGGCAGCGACACCAATGCGCTGGTTCAAACCGTTCCGGGACTCACGCCGGGCCAGCCCGTCACGCTCAGCTTCTGGTATCTCACCAGCACCAACGGCAACACCGTGGTGGCCCGCCTCGGCGACGGCGCAGTCCAAGTTTCCGCGAACCTCGATCCGCCCAAGGATCCGCACAACGAATACACGCCCGGCTATGCGAACACCTCGGCGGCCGCCCTGCCGTTCTTCCCGGATCTTTGGCTCAACGAAGTTTTGCCCGATCCCGTCACCGGTGTCCCACAGGCCGAGCTGTTCAATCCGACCGCCGTCCTCCAAAGCCTGGACGGACTTTTCCTCAGCGACACTTCCACCAACCTGCTGCGCGACGCCCTGCCGCCGGGCTCGACGATCAACCCCGGCCAGTTCCTTATCCTCTCCTTGGATGGCACCGGCCTGCTGACGGACCCGGACAACCTGCACACCTCGTTTCGCGCGGCGACCACCAATGGCACGCTGATCCTCACCCGAATCCAAAGCGGGCGGACCAATGTGGTGGACTATCTGCGCTGGACCCAGCCCGGGCGCGGCCGCTCCGTCGGCCACTATCCCGACGCGTCGCCGCTCGATGACCACGAGTTTGCCACCCCCACGATCGGTGCCCCCAACACCCTCGCCGTCATCAACCGGCCCGTCGTCATCAATGAATGGATGGCCCTCAACAGCTCGTTCGCCGATCCGGCCGGCGGCCCGGCGGGAACCGAGTTCGACGACTGGTTCGAGCTGTTCAACCCGAACCCCGTTCCCGTGAACCTCTCGGGCTACGTGCTGAGCAATTCACTGACGAACAAAACCAAGTTCCCGGTCCCCGGCGGCTACATTGTGCCCGCAAAGGGCTATCTGCTCGTGTGGGCCGACAACGATGCGAAGCAGAACACCCCCGCCAATGCCGACCTGCACGTGAACTTCAAACTGTCCGGCAACGGCGAAGCCATCGCGCTGTTCACGCCCGACGGCACGCTGGTGGACGCCGTGACCTTCGGCCCCCAGCAGGCCAACGTCAGTGAAGGCCGGGCGACCGACGGCGCCGCGGGACCGTTTGTGCGGTTTACCACGCCGTCCTTGCGGGCTGGCAACGCCGGCCAGTCAACCGCCGCCAAACCGACCCTGTCCAACCCGACGTTCAACCTCATGGGGCAGGTCGTGCTGCAATGGGCCACCGAGGTTGGCCGTTCATATCGGGTGCTGACCCGGGACACCCTTGACCAGCCCTGGCAACAGTTGGGTTCGCCGCTGCTCGCCGCCGGCACGATCCTCACCGTCACCGACCCAACCCCCAACGGCACGGGACGCTTCTACCAGATCGTCGTGGTGGAATAGCCCGGAGCCTCAGCGCTGCGCCGCCAAATCCACGCAGACCATTTCGCGGTCGTTCCGCACATACACACGGCGGTTGGCAAACGCCGGATGGACCCAGACCACCGGCCGGCCCGGATCGTGATTGGCCGGTTCCAGCAGGTTCGCCCGGCTGATCTCCTCGTAACCCTGCGGCGACAGTTTGGCGATGATCAGGTCGCCCTGCTCGCTGAAGAGGAAGAAGCGGTTGCCCTGCTTCACCGTGAAGCAGTTGCCCCAGCGTTCGGACTTGCCGCTCGACGGCGCGTAAGTCTCCCAGAGCCGCTCACCCGTGTCCGCCCGAAGGCAGCGATACTGGCCGTAGCTGCACGCGCCGTAGATGTGGCCGTCCTCGATGAACGGCGTGTTCATCGTGCAGTTCAGGTGTGCCGTGTCGCGTTCGCTCATCTTCGCCGTGCGCCAGGCGACCACGGGCGCGTCCTTGCCGGCCTCGAAGCGCAGCATCAGCGAGCCGTTGTAGAAGCAGCTCAGGTAAAGCTGCTCGCCGAGCTTCCGCGGCGTGGCGATGGCCATGCCGTAATTCAGCTTCCACGGTTCCGTCCACAGCACGCGCCCGGTCTCGGGATCAAGGCCGTTCACCGCCTCCGCGTGCCAGAGGATGACCTGCCGCCTGCCGCCGAACTCGTAGATCATCGGCGGCGCGTAGCCGGGCTCCTTCGCCGACAGCGCGCGCCAGAGTTCCTTGCCCGTGTCCTTGTCGAACGCCACCGCCACGCTGCCCTCGCCGCCGACCACGCAGATGAGCTTCTGTCCGTCGAGCAGCGGATGCGCCGAGACACCCCAATGCGGAATCTTCAGCCCGAAGTCCTTCTGGAAATCCCGTTCCCACACCACGTGCCCGGTGGTGACCTCGAGGCACTTGAGGTTGCCCATCGTGCCGAGCGCGAACACGCGTCCGCCCGCGACCAACGGCGTGGTGCGCGGCCCGGCGGCGTAACTCACGTTGTAGGGACAGTCGTAGGCGTGCTCCCACAGCAGCTTGCCGTCCGCCTCGTTGAAGCACAGCACGCGCTCGTTGCCGGGAATCTGCGACGCCTCGAACACGCTCTTCGCCTTCGGAGCGTTGGTCGGCACCAGCCGGTCCATGACGAACACCTTGCCGCCCGCGACGGCCGGACCCGAATAACCCGCGCCCAATTCCGTGCGCCAAACCCGCTTGGGCCCGCCCTCGGGGAACTTCTCCACGATGCCCGTCTCGCGCCATATGGCGTCGCGCTGCGGCCCGAGCCACTGCGGCCAGTCATCAGCGGAGGCGCGGTGAAGCACGGTGCACAGCATCGGGAGGAGCCACAGACGGCAACCCAGGAACGAATGGAGGAGCTTCATCGCGGCCCCACCTCACCGGAGCGAGACCGACACGCGCAAGCTTGAAGACATGAGGATCGCCACAGCAGTCGCGTCTGCGTCTTGGAGTGCGGTGGCTTGCCACCGCCTTTCGTCCGCCGGACGCGCCCGCGAGGACCAGTCGCTCAGACCGCCCGCACCCGCCCGAAAGCGGCGGCTCCGCTCCGCTTCGCCACACGCACTCCAAGACGCTTCGCGACTACGGAATACGGTGGCGTCCTGCTTGGGGACATCCGCAGGCGGTTCTCCTCACGGTGCCAACACGGCGCGGTAGAGGCGCAGGGTGTCGGGCGGGTTCAGGTCGGTGTGGCTGAAGACGCCGTTGGCGGGAGCGACG
>JAYUSF010000249.1:0-13729 GCA_043755815.1 Verrucomicrobiota bacterium | reverse complement strand
GCGCTCAATCGGCCCCTGCTCAGACGCCATCCCGATACGGCTCTCGCCGCTCGCGGACGAAGACCGTCCGCGCTCCGACTGCATCGTTCCGGCTAAGCGCTCACCCGCAGAGGATCAGGGCGAGGATCTGCGCGCCGAGGATGCGCAGCAGCATGGTGAGCGGATAGACAGTCGCGTAGGCCACGCTCGGGGCGTCGGATTTGCCGATGGACGAGGCAAACGCCAGGGCAGGCGGATCGGTCATGCTGCCCGCGATGAGTCCGCAGATGGACATGAAGTTCAGCTTCAGCCAGCGCCGCGCGAACACCCCAACCAGCAGCAGCGGAACCATCGTGATCAGCGTCGCCGCGCCCAACCACGCCAGGCCGGTGCCACCAAACACCGTCGCGAAGAACTTCTCGCCGGCGCCCAGCCCCACGCACGCCAGGAACAAGGTGATGCCGAGCTCGCGGAAGGCGAGGTTCGCCGTCACCGGCATGTGCCAGACCAGCGGCCCGAAGTGACCGACCCGCGCCAGCAGGATCGCCAGCACCAGCGGGCCGCCCGCAAGCCCGAGTTTCACCGGCACCGGCAGGCCTGGAAAATGGAGCGGCACAAGTCCGGCCAACACCCCAAGGGCTATGCCCGTGAACACCGGCACGAAGTGGGTTGCGTTCATTTCCCGGAGCGAATTGCCGACCGCCTGCTCGGCCTTCTTGAGGCTCGCCTCATCACCCACCAGGTAAAGCTGATCGCCGAACTGAAGCCGCAGTTCCGGCACGGCCGTCATCTCGATGTCAGCGCGGGTCACGCGGGTCACCGTGACGTTGTAGAGCTGGTCCAGGCCGAGTTCCTCGACCGTTTTGCCCAACACCTCGCGGCGCGTCACGAGCACCCGGCGGAAGGTGATCAAGCCCGGCATCTTCAGCAGGTCCACGTCACTGGCGCGTCCCACCACCCGCTGAAATCGCTCCAGGTTCTTGGCCGTCCCGACGGCGAGGAGGATGTCGCCGGTGCGAACCAGCGTGTCATCCGTGGCGTTGCCGACCGCCGTCTCGCCTGCGCGGCGGAAGCGCGAGATGACCACCCCGGTTTCCCGGCGACCCGGAATCTCCCCGATGCTCACGCCGGCCAGGTTGGCGTTTTCGACGACGAGGTTGACCCGGGTCAGGGCCTCGATCCCGGCATGGCGTTGGCGGTTGAACGCCTCGGCCTCGGCCTCAGGATTGATGCGGAACATCACCCGCAGGATCAGCAAGGTGCCAATGATGCCTAGGATCCCGACCGGGTAGGCCACCGCATAGGCCAGCGCCGGCAGATCGGTGTGCCCCTTCGTGGCGGCCGAAAGCGTTTCGAGCGTCTGCTGCGCCGCCCCGAGAGACGGCGTGTTGGTGGTCGCACCGGAGAAGAGTCCGAGCGCCGCGAACGGATTGATGCCGAGCTTGGCCAGCACCAGGGTGATGGCACCGCCCAACAAGACGGTGACTGCCGCCAACGAGTTGAGCGCGAGTCCATCCCGCCGCAACGCGGCAAAGAACCCCGGACCGAGCTGAAGGCCGATGGTGAAGACAAACAGGATCAGCCCGAACTCCTTCACGAAGTGCAGCACGGAATGCTCGATCACCCAGCCGAAATGGCCGCCGACAATTCCGGAAAAGAGGACGCCGACCGTGCCCAAACCGATGCCCCGGTGTTTGAGCCCGCCGATGGCCAGGCCGGCGACGATGACGATTGAAAGCACCAGGATCGCATGGGCGATGGGCTGACGGGTGGCGAGATCGGTGAAACCTTCCATAGGTGCAGGTTTGGGGGCAGGCAGTCCGGGGAATCTTGGACAGCCCGGCCGCAGTTAAACGCCACCCGCCCCATCCGGGTCAATCGGCAAGAATGGGTTCCGCCCCGTCCCGGTTTAACCCGCCAGCGCCGCCAGCAGCGAGTGCAGTTCCTCGTCCACCTGCCCCGGTTCGGCAAGGGTCTGGGCAATCTCATCCCGTAGCAGTTCACGGTAGCGCTTGCGCAAGCGGTGCACGGCCACCCGTAGCGCACCTTCGTCCAGGCCGAGTTCCTTTGCTGCTTCACCGTAGGGAATCGCGGCGGAGCCGACCGTGAGGAATCCCTTCGCCTGGGTGAACAGCTCCGCCTTGCCGTCGCGGGCGCATTCGTCGGCGAGTCGGGCGATGACGCGCTCCAGCAGCGCCAGCGCCCATTCGCGGTCGAAGAGCCGCTCGGGATTCGTCGGGTCGGGCGGGTCGAGGTGGAAGCGGTCGTCCGCGTCCTGCCAGTTCAGCGACAGGTGCTCGGCCCCGCCGCCGCGCTTCTGGGCCTGCGCGCGGTCCCATTCGTTGGCGAGGAAGTGCTTCAGCGAGGCGAGGAGGAAGGCGCGGAACTTGCCGCGTTCGGCGGCGAGGCCTTCGAGGTAGTTCTTCTCCAGGAAGCGCGCGAAGAACGCCTGCACGAGATCCTCGGCGTCCTCCTTGGTCTTTCCCTGCCGGCGCACGAAGGCGTAGAGCGGATACCAGTAGGTCTGGCACAGCTCGGCCAAGGCGCGGTCCGAATGCGGCGAGGATTTCCTGCCCGCGTCCAGAACCACGGTCCAACGGGTCGTGGCGAAGATGTCGCGGTTCGCGGAAGACGCTTCGGTGGGCCGTCCTGTGTTCATCGGTTATGATTCTCCGCCAAAACAACGCTCTTGCTGTCCACTAAGGTTTCGTTTGCGCCGCCCGCCGGACCGCGAAATGGACCCGGCCCTCATGCCCTCCGGAGAGAGGAATTTGGAACACCCGCTTCTGTTCCCCGAAGGACAGTGTAACCGGACGGTTGAGCCACTCAGCCGCGACCTTGGTCCGCAGCGACTCACGGCCCGCTTCCGTCCGCAATTCTGCACCGGGAACGGCGAGCCCCTCACCCGGGCGTTCGGCCAACTCCAACTGCCAAACCCGGCGCTGGCGCCTGACCGACCGGCCGCCGACCAACTCGACGAACTCCGCCATGGCGGGTTCCGGCAAATTCTCCGACCGAGCGAAAACCTCCCCGCCACCCGGGCCACCAACCTCGTAGTCAACTCGGATCGTGAATTTGCCCCCTTCGATCCAGCAGGCAAAATCGGTGACCGTGCAGGCGGCAGCGTTGCCCGACGGCTGGTCCGGAACCGCCTCGCCAGCTCGCACGACCCGCCTGAGCCGCACCGTGGCTCCCGGCCGTTGCGGGTCGAAGGAGACCAGTTGGATCATCCCATAGCCCTGCTCACGGGTGCGGTAGGCGTAGGTGGCGGGAAACTCGCCCTGGCGAAGTTCCTTCAGCGTCCGCGGATGAAACAACCCGCGATGAAGGCGGTTGATGACTTCCTGGGCGGTGAGGCGGTCCCAGTCTGCGTTGTCCAGCGGCGCGAAATCGGCGTGCGCAACCTGCAACTCGCCGCGGCCGGCGACGGCGTCGAAGCCGTTCTCCTGCGCCCAGAGGAGGTTTTCACCAATGCTGGTAAAGGCGTCGGCTCCCGGGACCGCCACCGGAAACTCGGCGGTCCGGCCGGTGTCGAAGTCGATCAGTTCGTCGAACGTGCGTTCCACCGGCTCCGCCAGCCGGAGCTGCTCCCGGCGCGGCAGCGGAACCTTCGGGTTCAGTGCTACGGCCGGAAACTCCACCCACTGGATCGGGCGCGATTGGAGGCGGAACTCCTTCACGTCCGCGAGATCAAGGCCGCGGAACTGCATGACGAACACCATGTCCTGATCTGATCCAACGCCAGTGCCGGTGCCGGTCCCGCTGCCGCCGTGGGAATCGTGTTCCCGGCCCTGCTGGTCGATGGCGACCAACCGGTGACTCCACAGCGGATCACGCCGGCCGCAGAGATAGCTGACCTGAAGTTCGCCGCCGGCCAGGGCGGGCACGCCGACAAACTTGAGCCGCCCCTGGGCATTGAAGACCCCGCCCTGCGGCGATTCGCGCCAAATTGGGCCGGCCATCGAAAGGGCCGTCTGCCAATCGCCGGTTCCCCAGGCGATGCGGATCTTGGTCTTGGTCAGACCTACGGGAAAGGACACGAGGTAGCGCCGGGCATCCGTCACCACGGATTTCCCATCGCGGATGACCTCGTCCGCGCCGCTGTGGCCGGAGGACGCCAATGCGGACTCGAACTCGATTCGTTCCACCGTGTCCCGGCCCAAGCCCTCGAACTGAAGCACGAAGTTCCGGAGCAGGGCATTCGTGGCCGGCGGCTCGGTGACCTCGCGGACGCCCAAGGTGAATCGCGTCTGCGTGCCATCGGCCTGCCACCAGCCGTTGGTCGCCGAATCCGGATCGGAAACGCCCAGCAACTCGGCCGCCCCCCCGTCAGGATGGCGGACAATCGACGTCCCGGTCGCCGGATTCCATTGTCCCACCTGCGCCGACCGAACGCCGGGGTTCCCCGCCAAACGCGGGTTGATGACTAGCGTCTTGAAAAAGTGAATGCCGACGACGAAGGCAAACAGCCCCACGACCACCAGCGCGTCCACGAGGTAACGGCGGCGCGGTGAAGGCGAAAGTATGACCGTGCCGTTGGCGGCCCGACGCGGCGGCTCGTCGTCCCTCGGCTGGTTCATCGTCCGGCGAATGGCCCAGATCGCCATCAGCGCGGCCGTGACGAAACTGAGCTGAACCATCGCGTGCGCCCCTCCGGTCAGCCATTGAACGGCCTGTTGGGTGAGTGCGCTCGTCATCAGCATCACGAAGAACACCCCGAGCGCGCCTTGGAGATTCACCTCGCGTTCGCCGTCGCGTTCCACGACGGCAGGAATGCCCAGCCAACGAAGGTAACGCACCCCGGGCTTTGGCGCGGTGACCAGAGACGCGCCGGTGGAAGCCGTGGCGGCGTTAGTCGGCGCAGGCGTGTCCACTACTGTTGCCACCCCTGACTTCACCTCGCTCGCCTGCTGGTAGCGGCGCGCGGGATCGTTCTCCAGCGCCCGTAGCACGATCTCGTCGAGCCGCACGTCCACCTGCACCTTGCGCGACGGCGGGGCGAACCTCCCGAGCGGCAGCTCGCCCGTGAGCAGTTCGTAGAAGACGACACCCAGCGAATAGATGTCCGCCCGGTGGTCCACCGACAACGGACGCTCGAACTGCTCCGGCGCCATGTAATGCGGCGTGCCCATTACCTGCCCCTCGACGGTCAGGCGGGCCGCATCCGGATCGTGTCCCATGATCTTCGCGAGGCCGAAGTCGGCGATCTTCACGCGGCCCTTGCGGTCCACGAGGACGTTCTCGGGCTTGATGTCGCGATGCACCACACCCTCGTCGTGCGCGTATTGGAGCGCGTCGCAAATCTGCGGGATAATCTGGAGCGCCTCGCGCGCCGAGAGGCGGCCGGCCTGTTCGAGCTGCCGCAGGTTCGCACCGTCCACAAACTCCATGAGGAAGTAATGCAGCCGCCTCGCCTGCCCGAACTCGTGCACCGTGACGATGTTCGGATGGCTGAGCTTGGCCAGCGCCCGGGCCTCGCGGTTGAAGCGTTCCGAGAAGTTGGCCCCACCGTCCGTTCCGGCGGGCAGGATCTTGAGCGCCACAAAGCGGCCGAGCTCAGGCTGGCGCGCCTGGTAAACCGCGCCCATGCCGCCCGCGCCGAGCAGGCGGAGGATCTCCAATTGTGGAAACAGCGCCGCCACCTCGGCCAAAGGCGGCGGCACAAAGCGGGCTTGCTGGCCACCGTCGCCCGTTTCCGACTCGGCCCCCTGCGCCAGCAGACACGCCGGACACAGGCCGGCGGGGGCGCTTGCCGGCAGCGGGCGGCAGCAGGTGGGGCAGTTCTTGGCAGTCGCGTCGTTCACGGAAGACTTCATGGCTGGTAATCTCTTTCTACCCGCCTCAGAAGCATTTTCCGGAAGGTGTTACCGGAAAAGTTTTGGATGAAGCCGAAGCAAACCGATTGCTGCCAGAACGAGGCCGACGATCCGGAGCGCGGCCCGGCGCTACGCGGCGTATTTCCAAGTAGGACGGGCGGCCCGCCCGTCCCTACGCTTTATCAGCGCGGGGCGTGAAAACCGGCCGATCGCATCTGCCTTGCGGCGTCATCCTGGAAGCTCGTCATCCACAGGCGAGCCAGTGAGAGGACGTGCAAGCCGCGCCGTCCTACCTTGGTGTCCCCCGCCCGGCGGAAAGCCGGCCGCACTTTGGCGACATATCCGTCGCGCACACGAAGTCCAGATGCGCCAGGGCAGCGCCGAAGGCGCGGCTGAAGGTAGCCCCGGGCGTGAGCCCGGGGCGGTTGGCCCATAGGGTCGTCAGCCCCGGCAGGGGCGGCAGAAAACTCTGTCGCCCCGCTGCGGCTGGGACAGGGCGTGAAGACTCACCCCGGGCTCACGCCCGGGGCTATTTTCTGTCGGCCCTCCGGGCCTGAAGCCGGGAACGGCGGCAAGAAATTGAGATGCGCCCTCCGTTGAACTGCACGCGAGTTTGCCGTTGCCGGCCCTGCTACATTGTGACACAAGGTAGCTTGTTTCGCCTCTCTCCGATTGTCAGTCGCTGCTTGGGGCGGGCCAATAACACTTATCTGTTCACGCATGACCACCGACGAACCTCCGGGCGGCAGCGGCCCCGCCCCCACGACCTCCGGCACTCCGCAGCCACGCTTGGCATCCGCCGCTGTCGCGGCCGGACTGCTGGGCTGGGTGGTCATCGCCTTCGGTTTCCTCGGGCTGCGGATGCTGATGCAGGAACGGCCGCAGTTCGTCGGGCCGCCGATGCGGTCCTCGATGACCGAACTGGTCCAGGAATCGCCGCGGGTCGTGGTCCGCAAGGTGACCGACGACATCGCGGTCATCAAAACGGCGCAGCCGGAATTGTCCGAGGTCCGGTTTGAAATGCGGGGACATCGGGATCACCGCGGGCTGCGGACTGTCCTCGACATGTCGGGGAGCGTGGTCGCCCGGCACGTCCTGACGAACGCCTTCGAGGAACCGATCTTCATCCTCTTCAAGTGCCCGCATCCGCGGACCGGAGACAGCTCGGGGGCAGGTTTGCAGGCGGGCGGCCTGAAGCTGGAATCGTCGGTGCCCGGAACGCAGGAGAATGCCAAGGATGCCTGGCTCTGGAGCGGTCAGCTCGCGGCTCACGGCTCGGCGACCGTCGAAGTATCCTATCAGGCAGGCGCACTGAAGGGCGTGACCTACCGCGTCGCCGGACAAGGCGACGATCCGGTGAAGCAGCTCCGGGTGGAGTTCCGCCGGCAGGACCTGACTTCGATGCGTTTCGAAAGCGGTGACGGAGGGTTGCCCGCCGTGGACGACCTCGTCGTCTGGGAACGGAAGGACTTCCTCGCGCCGGATTCCTTCTCCGCCGCCATCGTCGAGGGTCGCAACCTGCATGACTCGCTGCTGCAACTGCTGGAGATCGGGCCGGTCGTGTGCCTGCTCTTCCTGGTCGCGGTCGCCGCAGTCGTTGGGGCGCGCCAGCCGTTGAGCGCGGTGCAAATGCTCACGATCAGTGTCGGCTACGCGCTCTACTTCCCGCTCATGATCTATCTCAGCTCGCGGTTCACCTTTGCGGTGGCGCTGGTCATCGCGGTGGCGGTGCCGGGATCGCTGCTGGTGAACTACGCGCGCCTGCATCTGGGCACACGCCTCGGCCTGGTTGGCGGGCCGCTGTTCCTGGGGCTTTACCAGGTCTTCCCCACGTTGGCCGCCTTCGCGGGCTGGAACCGTGGCATGGTGCTGCTCTGTCTTGGCGTGGTGACGTTCTGGGTGCTGATCAACCTGCAGAACCAGGCGTTGAAACGAACCGTCGCGGCCGTGGCATTGCTGGTGGGCTGCTGCTTCACCGAGCGGACGAGCGCCGCGGAAGTCCAAGTCATCCTGCCGGCACAACTCGCGGCGGCGCTGGCGGAGACGAACCGGCCGCCCACCCCGCCGCTGCTGTCATTCGAGCCGGCGGCTTACCAGATTGTCCACGAGGCGGGCTTCTTCCGCGTGGAGGTGAAGCTCCCGTTCCGCGTCCTGCGCCCCGGCGACGCGCCGGTGCCGCTGTTCGGGCAGGGCGTTCATCTCCAGTCGCGGGAGCTGGAAGCGTCTCCACCCGAAACCGCCCAACTGGTCACGGTCTCAAACCGGCTGGCTTTGCTGGCGGCGCGCACTGGCATCGGCGCCCTGCGGATCACCTACCGCGTCGCGGCCGAAACCCGCGACGGCCGGAAACGGGCGCAGTTTCCGTTGCTGCTCGGACCTTCCGGCGAAGTCCGGCTCGAATCAGGGCGCCCGGATCTGGAAAATCTGACCGGCAGCCTGTGGGTGAAACGCACTCAGGACCAACGGACCACCTACGAACTCGGCCTCGCGGGGGAAGAGTTGCTGGTCCTCGAATGGCGCGAGCAGGAAGGAATCGCCGTAGCCAAGCCGGCGGACGGCGCGAAGGACTTCTACGGCATCGGGATCACGCAGGCGCAGCATCTCACGGTGATCGGCTCGGATGGCAGTTGCACACACTTCACCGAGCTGGAACTGCCTGCGTCGCAAGCGGAGGAGTTCCGCCTGCGCCTGCCGCCCCAGGCACGGCTGATCTCCGTCTCCATCAATGGAATGGAGGTCGGTGCGCCCGCGCTCGAAGACCAGTTGTGCCGCCTTCGTCTCCCGGAGCGCGCCGCGCAGCAGACGGCCCACCGGCTGTCCTTCCGGCTCGCCTATCCGCCGGTCCGGCTCGGCTTCGTCGGCGCGGTGGAACTGGCGCTGCCCGAGGTCTTCCAGACGGTTGGCACGCTGGGCTGGACCATCGCCTTGCCGACAGGGTTTAGCACACAGGTCATCGCCAGCGGCCTGGAGGTGCAGAGGATGCCTTCCGACCTGGGCCGGTTCGGCGACTACGGCCGCATCCTGAAGACCAACGGCAACGTCCACCTCGCCAAAGACCTCGCGCCGCCCGGCCCGGTGAACCTGACCCTGCGCTACCGCCAGGCCGTGCCGGCGTTGGACGGGCCTTGAGGCGGCCGGCCTGAGGCGGAGAAGCCACGCCCGGCAAATGGGCCCGGCCCCGGTTTCCGCTTTGACCTCCGCCCGGTCGGTCCGCGAGCGTCGCCTCGATGGCCCGCTTCTCCGCCAAGGAACTGAACCGTCTGCTCGTGGAGCAGTTCGACGCGACGACAATCGCCCGGGCGCGTCCCTATGCGCGGAAGAACCAGCTCCGGCACCCGGAAGTGAGCGAAACCCCGACGAGCCTCACCGTTTCGGCGGATGTGCTCGGCTCCGCCCCGGAACCGTATGCCGTTGAGGTGACCCTGCGCCGCACGGACCGCGGCGTGAGCGCCCATTCGGAGTGCACCTGCCCGGTTGGCGCACAGTGCAAACACGGTGCGGCGGTGCTCCTCCGGATGATCGAAGAGCCCGAATGGCTCGACGAAGAGCTGCCGCCGGAAGCCGAATTCGATTTCCTCCCGGCGGCGGGCACGGCCGCCACCGATTGGCAGCGCTTTCAGCGGCTGCTCCGGCCCGCCGCCAAGTCCAAGCCGCCCAAGCCCGCCCGCACCCGGCTTGATCCGGCGCTGGCCGACTGGGTGGCGCGGCTGCAATCCGCCGGCCAGACGCCGCCGCCGCCGGCCCCCCTGGCGGCAACCAAGACGCAGCGGATCGTCTATGTCCTCCAGCCCGAGTATCATCGCCTGAAGGTCGAGCCGATGATCGCGTCGCAGCTCAAGGACGGTTCCTGGGGCGCGCCCGCGATCACGGCGTGGTCGACGTTGCTCACCCACGATTCCTTGGCCCCGGCCGCCACGCCCGAGGACCGGCAACTGGCGCGGGAAATCGCCCTGGCCCAGGCGCAGGTCGGTTTCTGGGCCATGTTCCTCGATGTTCCGGCGGGAGTGACCCTGCTGCCCCGGCTGCTGGCGACCGGCCGTTGCTATTGGCGCAAGGCCGGCAAGGCCGCCCACCCGCTGAAGCTGGCCGAAGCCCGTCCCGGCACCCTCGGCTGGCGCACGACGACCGGCGGCGCGCAGCAGCCGGCCGTGGAAATCACCCCGCCCGTGAGCGCCGTGCTCCCGCTGGACCCGCCGTGGTTCGTGGACGTGGCGCAGCACGAATGCGGCCCGGTCACGACCGACGTCCCGGCCCTGGTGCTCCGCACCTGGCTGACCGCCCCCGAGGTGGCGCTGGACCAGGCCCCGCTCCTGTCCGCCGCGCTGGCCACCCAAGTGCCGGTGCGCGTGCCCACGCCGCGCCCGGTCGCGGTGACCGAGCTCCGCGACTGCAAACCGGTTTGCCGGCTCCAGTTGCTGACCCGGACGGTGAAGACCAGGAACCTGGGCTTTTCCGGCTGGAAGCCCAAGGAAGCACCGCAGGAAATCAGCTTCGCCCGGCTGGAATTCGACTATGCCGGCCAGCGCGTCCATCCCTTCGCCGACGACGATCCGCTGGAGCAGTTGACCGGGGAAACGCTGCGGCGGATCCACCGCAGCCGGCTGGCGGAAGGCCTCGCCGCCGAGACCCTTGCGGAGGCCGGGCTCGAACCGGCGAACGAAGTTTTCCCGATCCACGCGCTGGGCGTGAACGAACACGACTACACAGCCGAACTGGCGTCGGCCTGGATCCGCTTCCAGCGGGAGACGGTGCCCCGGCTCCGCGCCGCCGGCTGGCAGATCGAGGAGCAGCCCGGCTTCCGCTGGCGGCTCGCCGAGGCGGAAGCCTGGTTCACGGATGCGCAGCCCGAATCCGACGCCGGGGCGTTCAACGACTGGTTCGGCGTCGAACTCGGCGTCGTGGTCGGGGGCGAGCGCATCAACCTGCTCCCGCTGCTCATCGAGTTCATCGCGAGCGACCCGAAGGCCTTCTCCCGCGAACGGCTCGCCGCCGCGGCGCCCGAGACGGAACTCCCGCTGCACCTGCCCGACGGCCGCGTGCTGCTGTTCCCGCTGGCCCGCGCCCGGCAGATGCTCGGCGTGCTGCTGGACCTCTTCGACACGCCTTCGCTGACGGCCAACGGCGCCTTGCGCCTCAGCCGCCTCCGGGCCCTTGAACTCACCGACGCGGCCGACTGGCGTTGGCTTGGCCCGACGGAACTGCGCGGCCTTGCCCAGCGGCTGCGCGACTTCCAAGGCATCCGGCCCGTGCAACCGCCGACCGGCCTCAAGGCGGACCTGCGGCCGTATCAGCAGGCGGGATTGAACTGGCTCCAGTTTCTCCGCGAATACGAGCTCGCCGGCGTGCTGGCCGACGACATGGGGCTCGGCAAGACGGTCCAGACGCTCGCGCATCTGCTCGTCGAAAACGAATCCGGCCGCGCCGATCGCCCGAGCCTGGTGATCGCCCCGACGAGCCTGATGACCAACTGGCGGCAGGAGGCGACCAAGTTCGCGCCGGCCTTGCGCGTGCTGGTGCTGCACGGCCTCGACCGCAAGGCGCACTTCGAGCGCATCCCCGAGCACGATCTGGTGCTGACGACCTACCCGCTGCTGCCGCGCGACCTGCCGCAACTGCTGGAGCACGAGTTCCACTGCGTAATCCTCGACGAGGCGCAATTCATCAAGAACGCCAAGACCACCTACGCCCAGGCCGCATGCCAGTTGAAGGCGCGCCACCGCCTGTGCCTCACCGGCACGCCGATGGAGAATCATCTCGGCGAACTCTGGTCACTGTTCCACTTCCTGCTGCCTGGCTTTCTCGGCGACGAACTGCACTTCAACGGCAGCTTCCGCCGGCCCATCGAGAAGCACGGCGATGCCGACCGCCGTTCGGTGCTCGCCCGGCGCGTCGCGCCCTTCCTCCTGCGCCGCCGCAAGGAGCAGGTCGCGCTCGAACTCCCGCCCAAGACCGAGATCACGCAGTCCGTCGAGTTGACCGGCGCGCAGCGCGACCTCTACGAAAGCGTCCGGCTGGCCATGCACGCCCGCGTGCGCGAGGAGGTGGCGAAGAAGGGCCTCGCCCGCTCACGCATCATCGTCCTCGATGCGCTGCTCAAGCTCCGCCAGATTTGCTGTCACCCGCAGCTCCTCAGCCTGCCCGCGGCGAAGAAGGTGAAGGAATCCGCCAAGCTCGACCTGCTGCTGGAACTGCTCACCACGATGCTCGCGGAAGGCCGGCGCGTGCTGCTGTTCTCGCAGTTCACCTCGATGCTCGCGCTGATCCAGGCCGAGTTGGCCAAGCGCGAAATTCGCTACGTGCTGCTCACCGGCGACACCACGGACCGCGCCACGCCGGTCGAGCAGTTCCAGCGCGGCGAAGTTCCGCTCTTTCTCATCTCCTTGAAGGCCGGTGGCACGGGCCTGAACCTCACCGCGGCCGACACCGTGATTCATTACGACCCGTGGTGGAATCCGGCCGTCGAGAACCAGGCCACCGATCGCGCTCACCGCATCGGGCAGGACAAACAGGTGTTCGTCTATCGCCTGATCGCCGTCGGCACGGTCGAGGAAAAGATCGCCGCGCTGCAGGTCCGCAAACGCGCGCTGGTGGACGGCCTGCTGAACGCCGAGGGGACGGGCAAAGTGGACCTGACTTCGGAGGATCTGGACTTCCTCTTCAACCCAGCGGAGTAGGGCGGGGCGTAGGAGCCGACGTGAGGAGGCTCAAGCTTCGGTTTTCACAGCAGTGAATTGCGAAGAAAGTCAGCGCCTCCTCACGTCGACTCCTACGGGTTCAGCTTCCTTGAACGGGCCGCCGGGCGTTTAGAGCCTCAGCCGGAAGTAACGGCCCGGAAGTTCAGCCGGCAGCGGCGGTGTCATGAAGGTCTGTCCCCAGTTGATCTCAGCCGACTTGAACCACTCGGTCCAAGTGACGAGATCGTCCGACACCTCCACCGTGTAGCCGTCAGGCGCCTGCCCGCGCAGCGCGAGGTGGAACTGCCCCTGCCCGTCCATCACCATGCGGCTGAACTCCAGGTCAGAAACCGGCCGGCCGCTCGGATCCAACCGCCACCACTTCGGCTCGGCCTGTCCAAAGCTGAGCACGTTGAGCGCAGCCAGCGGCCCATCCGGATGTGCCACCATTCCGGCCAAGCGGAGCAGGCTGATCTTCTCGCCCGAGGCCACCTGGCCCGTGGCCAATGCGGACGGTTCGAACGCCAAGCTCAGCACCCGCAGTGAGGCGGGTGTTTGGGTCGTGGATTGGAAGACACCTGAGACCAGTAACCGTCCGTCCTGGCGAACCGCCACTGTGTGCAGTTGCCATCCCGTCCAGACATCATCTTCGGCGCGGAACAGGTTCACCTCCGCCCGCACGGAGCCATCCGGCGCTTGCAGCACCAGGGTGTTTCCCGACAACCCCGCCAACCCGCCGTCCGGCAGCACCGCCAGCGGCGCCCCGTAGCCTAGGTCCACCTCGCTCAGCCGCGTCAGGCCGCCTACCTCCACGGCGAAGACGCCGGCGTTGCCCTGTAGGATTCGCCGACCGTGGCCGTTCCCGGTGAACGCGAAGCCGCTCTCCGCCTTGTGGTCTGGGATCAGCCAACTGGCCTCCACCTGGCCCGCCGGGGAAAGCCGGAGCAGCCGCGGAGCCGGGTCGCATCCAAAGAACGCCGGAAAGCTGCCCGCGAGAAAACTGGAACCGTCCGGCTCCACCTGGATGGCCCGGACCTGATTCGCCGCGGTCGAACAGTTCGTGCTCCCGAACGGCGGCCGAAACTCAAACGCCGCATCCAACTGCCCGGCCGAATTGAGCCTCACCAACCCATCCGCCGGCCACGTTCCCAGCCGGTTGAAGTTCCCGCCCAGCAACACTCCGCCGTCCGGCGCTCCCGCCGCGCAGACCACCTGTCCGGCCAGTTCGTCCGGGGGCTCAAAGGTGTGATCCAAGTCGCC
>JAYUSF010000248.1:0-4282 GCA_043755815.1 Verrucomicrobiota bacterium | reverse complement strand
TGCCGGCGCACTCCATATCACGAGGGGATGCGCGACCGGAGGACGATCGCGTCAGCCATCGGTGCTTCCGGGGGCCTTGCCCGGGGCCGGATTTCGCCGCTGGACGCTTTGGACTGCGGGGGCATGACCCCGCTTTCCCTTCGCGGCAGTTCGGAGGCGGCGCGTCGATGCCGGCCACGACGAAGGAAAAGCGCCGTCCTGCCGGCGCACTCCATATGACGAGGGAATGCGCGACCGGCGGAGGATCTCGTCAGCCATCGGAGCTCCGGGGCCTTGCCCTAGGCGGAATTCGACGCCGGCCGCTTTGGACTGAGGGGGCATGACCCCGCTTTCCCTTCGCGGTGGTTCGGAGGCGGCGCCTCGGTGCCGGCCGCGGCGAAGGAAAAGCGCCGTCCTGCCGGCGCACTCCATATCACGAGGGGATACGCGACCGGCGAATGAGCGGGTCAACCCGCGGTGCTCTGGGAGCCCTGCCCGAGGCGGAATTCGCCGTCGGACGA
Organism: Verrucomicrobiota bacterium; assembly: GCA_043755815.1. Lineage (GTDB taxonomy): Bacteria > Verrucomicrobiota > Verrucomicrobiia > Limisphaerales > UBA9464 > CAIWAH01. Next base: position 3,782 of record JAYUSF010000248.1, on the reverse strand, counting down.
TTTCGAGTGCGGGGGCATGACCCCCTTTCCCTTCGCGGTAGTTCGAAGGCGGCGCGTCGGTGCCGGCTACGACGAAGGAAAAGCGCCGTTCTGGCGGCGCAGTCCATACCGCGAGGTGATTCGCGACCGGCGGATGATCGGGCCAGCCCGCGTTGCTTCCGGGGGCCTTGTCCGGGGCCGGATTTCGCCGCTGGACGCTTTGGACTGCGGGGGCATGACCCCGCTTTCCCTTCGCGGCCGTTCGGAGGCGGCGCGTAGGTGCCGGTCACGGCGAAGGAAAAGCGCCGTCCTGCCGGCGCAGTCCACATCACAATGGGATGCGCGACCGGCGAATGAGCGGGTCAGCCCGCGGTGCTCCTGGGGCCTTGCCCGAGGCGGATTTCGTCGCCGGACGCTTTGGACTGCGGGGGCATGACCCCGCTTTTCCTCCGCGGCAGTTCGGAAGCGGCGCGTCGGTGCCGGTCACGGTGTAGGAAAAGCTCCGTCCTGCCGGCGCACTCCACATCACGAGGGGATCCGCGATCGGCGAATGAGCGGGTCAGCCCGCGATGCTCCGGGGCCTTGCCCGAGGCGGAATTCGTCGCCGGACGATTTGGACTGCGGGGGCATGACCCCGCTTTCCCTTCGCGGCCGTTCGGAGGCGGCGCGGCGGCGCCGTTCACGACGAAGGAAAAGCGCCGTCCTGCCGGCGCAGTCCACATCACGAGGGGATGCACGACCGGCGGATGAGCAGGTCAACCAGCGGCCTTGCCCGGGGCGGAATTCGCCCGCTCCGAAACCCTTATGAAGCGTCCCGAGCCGACGCTCCGAACCATCGTCAACCGCTTCGCGCCAGAGGGGAACCGACGCTGCGCGGGGTCACGAACCACAACGGGCCCGCTTCAGCCTGTTAGGAGAACACCCCATGGCGGGGCCGTGGCAATCGACCCCACCATCGCACCCCAAAGAACTGGAATCGAAAAACCGCATGCACCCCACCCTCAAAACCGCCTTAAAGGCGATTGCCCTTGGAACCGCATTTGCGGCGTCCTCAACAAGTCAGGCTGCTTCCCTCACCTATAGCCTTCTGGACGTAGGCAATTTCGCGTCCTATGCGGTGGACAACACCGGCCAGTCCTTTAGCGGCACCGGGTTCGTAGGGCTCTACGAGGCCGCCCAAAACTCAACCGATCAGTTCGTTCACCTGTTTGGCCTGGAAGTGGCCGACTATAGCCGCACCGCCTTGGAGGTGGACATCAGCGCTCTGGCTGGCGCGACGATCAACAGCGCGTTCCTCAGCTTCGAACTGAAAGACGGTGACGTTGCCTCCCAAACCGTGACGGTGACCTCCTTCTCTGCGGACGGAACGCTGGAGTATTTCTGGAACCCGCCTGATGTGTTGGCCAGCGCCAATTACACCGTCACCAGTTTGGTCCCGAGCATTTTGGATGTTACCGGCTTGCTTCAGGCCCGGGTCAACGCCAACGCCGGTTGGTTCGGGCTCCACCTCCAGGGAAGCGATGCCAGCCAATATACCTACACCGACGCATCACAAGTCAGCGGGAACCCCGACTCAGCGGTGGTGCGTCTGAACGTGGACTTCACTGCCGCCGTGCCCGAGGTTTCCACCGGCGTCGCTGTTTCAATGTTCCTCGGAGCCGCTGGCTTGGGCGTGTTCTTCCGCGGCCGCTGTGCGGCCAAGCGCTAGCTTTTCCCAAGACACGACCGCGCCAGCTCCAAGGCTGGCGCTTTTCTTGGACCACTTCAGTCCGGAAGCAGACTTGCTCCGCTCATTCCCACTCGATCGTCCCGGGGGGGGTGCTGGTCAGGTCGAGCACCACGCGGTTGATCCCGCGCACTTCGTTCGTGATGCGCGTGGAGATCTTCTCCAGCAGTTCGTAGGGGACGTGGACCCAGTCGGCGGTCATGCCGTCCTGCGATTCCACCGCGCGGATCGCCACGGTGAAGTCGTAGGTCCGTTCGTCGCCCTGCACGCCCACGCTGCTGAGGTCCAGCCTCAAGTTCCGATACAAGTCCATGGTTCCCAGCGTGGGCGGCAACCTGGTCGTCTTTCCGCCCAACGTGCCGACGATGGAAGTCGTCGAAATTGCCGGCCGTGCGGTGGACCCCGGGGCCGGCCCCGTGACGGTGGGCTTGCCGTTTGGCACCAGCCCCGGGCAGACGGTCAAGGTTCGGGCGCGGAACTTCGTCGGCACGGTGCCCTTCAACGTGGTGTTCACCCCACAGAACGGCCCCCTGACGACGGTGCGGGCCGAGTTCACTGCGGACGGCTCGCCGATTGAAGTGACGGTGCCGGCTTCTCTGCCGGTCAACACGGAGTCCACGGTCCACGTCTGGTCCGGACCGGGCATCCGGTAAGGGGCCGCCCAACCGGGCCCACATCAGGCAGGCCAGTTGGTCATGAGTGCGGTCAGATCCGTCACCGTGGGGCTTTCCGCCGTGCGGACGTAGTGGCCGCTGGTGCTCACGCCGCAGAGCACGCTCGCGGCGTTGTCGAGGCCGAGCAGTTTGCCGAGGCAGAAGCCGCTGTTGAAGTGGTCGCCGGCGCCGGTGGTGATCTTGGGCTGCTTGCACACGGGGCCGATCACCACGTCCGCCTTGCCGTTCGACACGGCCAGCGCAAACGCGACCGGATGCACGACGAGGGTTTCCACGAGGGTCTGTTTCTGGATATCCACGCTGAGCGCCGCGAGGCCCTCCCAGTCTCGGGGCGTGGAATCCAAGCCCAGCACCTTGGCGACCTCGTAGGCTTCCTTCTCGTTCAGGCCGAGGATGACGTCGAACTTCGTCTGGAACTTCGCGATCAGCTCCAGCGCGCGGGCGATGTCTTCGGGCGTGCGTTTCTCCGGATCGGCGAGGTCGAAGAACATCCGACGACGCGGTCCGCCCACCTCGGGCAACAACTCGCCCTGGATGCTCGCCCAGATGTCCGACATGTGCGGCAGCATGGTCCAGTTCACGAAGGCGACGAGGTCCGAGCTGTCAAACTGCCGGGCGAACTTCTCCTTCCCGTAACGCGCCGTGATGTTCTCCCACGATACCTGCTTGAGCGTGTAGTGCTTGCCGACCATCAGTTTGCCGTCCTCAAATTCGAGGGCGTCGGTCAGGCCGGGCTCGCAGATCGTCGTCACGTCGGCGCGGGCCGCGAACGGCTCGAACACCGGATGCATGGCCGGCCAGCCGAGCGAACCGACGTAGGTCACGCCGATGCCAAAGCGGGCGAGCGCATTGGCCATGATCGGACCGTTGCCGCCGAGCTTGGTCATCACGTTGACCAACTCGACGTTCGTGCTCTTGCCGGCGGCGGCGGCGAGGCGCTGCGCGTAGGCGGCGATGGTCGGCACGCGGTCGTAGCGGTTGGCGTCGTAACGCTTGTCCACGACGTGAAGGATTTCATCCACGAAGCCGTCGAGGCCGACGAAGGCGGTGAGCGACGGAACGCGGCTGGCAGCGCTGGCCAACTGGCCGGCGACGGAATTGCGGAACTCTTGGGAGGTGATCATGCGGGAAAAAGTGGATCAGAATTGGGCGAGCGGAACGTGAGGGTAGTCGAGAATGCGTCTATCAAGCGTCACAAGCTTCATTCCCAACGCCCGGGCGGACGCTACCAACCAGCGGTCGGCAGGATCACGATGGAAGGGAGAGGGGATCAGGGTGGCCCCTATGGCGATCTCGGTGGACAGTTCAACGAGTTTCACGCCGGGATAGGCGAGACTCGCCTTTACCCACTCTGCGACGGGCGCGGCCAAGTCCAGCCGGCCGTATTGCACCAGCATCGCGAC
>JAYUSF010000247.1:0-13856 GCA_043755815.1 Verrucomicrobiota bacterium | reverse complement strand
ATGCCATACCAGCCGGGCACGATTACCCGGAGCGGCGCGCCATGCGCGGGCGTCAGTTCCTCACCGTTCATTTTGAAAGCGAGCAGCACATCTTCGTTGGCCTTCCGAAGCGGCATACTGCGCGCGTATTGGATTTCACCGGCCGGTCCCGGCGGCTCCTGGATCTCGCCCCGGTCCGCGCCCTCGAAAATCACTTCGCGCACGGAGTGCTTCAGGCCCGCGCGGCGCAGCACCTCGGTGAGCAGGACGCCGGTCCACTCCACATTGCCGACCGCGCCGCGTTCCCATTGCGCACCGCTGGCAGGAGGCGTGAGGAATGCGCGCCCATTGCCCGCGCATTCCATCGTCACGGCGATAGTGCGCGACTCCATCTCGCGCACTTCGTCATAAGTCAGCTCCAACGGCGTCTCGACCTCGCCTTCGATCTTTAACCGCCAGGTCTTCACGTCGATCTGCGGAACCGAAAAGTGGCTGCGCACAAAAAAGCGGTCCACCGGCGTGATGAATCCGTCGAGCGATCCGAACGGCATTTCGAGATTCAACGGCTCCCGTTCGCGCACGATCATCCCGCCCGGCGAAAGGAGCGCCGGCCGTGCCCCTTCCGGCTGCGAGGCGCTCCCGCACAAACGATCTGTTCGCTGGCCGGTCATCGGGGAAACGCCCTTTCCAATGCGAACAATCCCACGGCAAGCAGCACCGCAAAAGCCACTACGAACACTCCGCGCGGGACGTGCAGCAAATCCGGCAGCAAGACCTTTCCGAGGTCGCCCCACTTCTCCACAGTCTTTTTCAGAGACGCGGAGAACTCGGCGAAAATCCACGAACCCGCGACTAATCCCGCCATGCCGAAGAGCGCGTCCCAGCTTCCTTGACCCAACGCCGCCGCGGCCGTGCCGGGGCAATAGCCCATCAGCGCGAAGCCCGCGCCGAAGAGGAGTCCGCCGATGATGTTCGCGCCGATTCGCGTCGGCTTGATGTGCAGGTTCACCTTCGCGAAGTGGTGCAGCGTGAACACGCCAACCATTCCGACGACAATGGCGGTGAGCATGACTTTCGCGACCGTGAAGTCCCGGAGCAGCAGTTGACCGATGAGAATGTTGAACTTTCCCACGCCGCCTTTCTGCAACAGAAAGCCAAACGCCAGACCAAAAACCACTCCGGCCAGCAGCTTGGGCGCTGCGGCCACAGGCGGCGCGGGCTTCTCTGTCGATTGCTTCACTGCTTGGCCGGGATCAATCATGGTTGTTTCAAAGTTTGAAGAGCGTCATGGCCACGGCGATGCCGCCGATAAAAAAGCAAATCACGGCGATCCACGAAGCGACGTTGAGTTGCATCGTTCCGCTGATGCCATGTCCGCTGGTGCAGCCTCCCGCGAGGCGCGCGCCGAAAGCCATGAGAATGCCGCCTCCCAACGCGACTCCCGCTCGCAGCGCAACGCTGTCGCCGAAACGGTCCATCCACATGGGCGGAAGCCATTCGTTGACGAACTCGCCGCCGGTGATGGCGGCAATCGCGCCTCCCACGATTGTCGAAAGGACAAAGACAAACTCCCAGCCCACGCGCGGCGGGTTGTCTTTGAAATAGGCGAGCGACTCGGTATGACGCTTCGTGAACAATTTTCCGATAAAACCCGACACTTGGGCATAGAACGACGAGGCGCCAATGGGCTTGTCTGAAAAATAGAACGTGAGCCACGAGAGCACGCCGATGCCTGCGCCGACAACATACGGTGACCACGCCGGGCCGGGATAATTGCGCGCGTTCACACCTTGTTCCGCCGCCACCGCAGCGTGCATGGGCAGCAAGGCCAGATTGCCAATGAGAAAAGCCGTTTTCCCCCGCGTCTTCATTTCGACTCCTTTTTCTTCCCGACCACGCCCTCCACCGGGAATCCCGCTTTCTTCCATGCCTGCCAGCTTCCGGGGACATTGCAGACGCAGACAAATCCTTCCTGTTTCAAAATGCTCGTCGCGATGCTCGCCCGATAGCCGCTGTCGCAATACACGGCGGTCGGCTTGTTTTTGTCCAGTTTGTCGAGGTGCTCGCGTAGTTCGCCCAGGAAGATATGGCGCGCGTTGGGGATGTGACCGCCTTTCCATTCGTCCGGCGAACGAACGTCGAGCAGTTGCAACTTTTCCCCACGCGATTTGATTTCATGCACGGTCATCTGCCCGACCTCCTCCAGCGGCAGCCCGGCATTATCCCACGCCTTCATTCCGCCCACGAGATAGCCGGCAAACTTCGTGTAACCCGTGCGCAGAAAGAGACGGACGACTTCATCGAGCTTTTCATCGGACTCCAGAACGAGAAGGATCAGCTTGTCGGAGTCGAGCAGCCAGCCCGCCCAAATCGAAAGCATGGGCGAGCCGCCGATGCTGAGCGCGCCTTTGATGTGCCCGCCGCCGAAGGCCAGCATCATCCGGGTATCAATGAGCACGTTGTCGCTGTCATCGATGGCTTGCCTGAAGAATTTTGGCGGAAGCCCGCGCACCTTGGGCAGGTTGTCGAGCACCTCCGGGCCTTTCGCGTTCAACTTCTTCATCCGCGGATAATAAGTGGGCGCGGGTGGCGCGGTGGAGAGCGCGTAGTCGGTGAAGCTCTTCACATCATGGAATTGCAGGAATGCATTGAAGCGCCGCTCGTAACCGATCGTGCTGCTAAGCCGGTCACCGATGTCCGCGCCGCACGGCGAGCCGTGCCCGTGCGCCGGATAAATGATCACGCCGTCGGCGAGCTTCAGGTAAAAATCGCGCAGCGTGTGGAACTGTTGTTCGGCCAGCTTTTTTGCCCGGGCATTGCCGAGGAGGTCGGGCCGCCCGGCGGAACTGACGAACAGCGAGTCCCCCGTGAGCACGCCCCAAGGCGCGTCCGGGTGGTTCTTCTCCGCCAGAGAATAGGCAACGTGCTCCGGCGTGTGGCCAGGCGTGTGCCGAACTTTGATTACAATCGAGCCGAGTTTGAACATGTCCCCGTCTTTGATCTGCTCGTGGTCAAAGCCGTAACGCGCGCCGCCCTCGTGGCTGACGAATATTTTTGCTGTCTCGACGCGCGCACACAGTTCGCGCGCGCCGCTGACCAGATCGGCATGGATGTGGGTTTCAAAGATGTGCGTGATTGACACCTGCTTCTCGCGGGCCAGTTCAAGGTAGCACTCCACGTCCGGGCGCGGATCGAACACGGCAGCGACACCTTCGGAATCATCGCCGACCAAATAGGAAAGCTCGGCGATGCCGTCGGTTTGAATGCGTTCAAAGATCAGGGCCATAGAGACACTAAATTTTTAGTTTTTACACTACTTCATGACCTTGCTTCAAGCTGCCGCAAGATGTGGATGTTGACCGAGAAGGAACCTGGGTTCATCCCAGCAACAGCAACCAGACCTTAGGTCTTGAGGAATTCCAAAAGATCGGCGTTAAGCTGGTCCTTGTGCGTTTCCGTCAGTCCATGGGGTGCGCCGGGATAAATCTTTAGGGTCGGGTGCTTGACGAGTTTCGCGGAGGCCAGAGCTGCCGCGCCGATTGGGACGATTTGGTCGTCGTCTCCGTGAATGATCAGTGTCGGCACGTCGAATTTCTTCAGGTCTTCGGTGAAATCTGTCTCCGAGAATGCCTTGATGCAGTCAAAGGTGTTTTTGTGACCCGCGTGCATCCCTTGCAGCCAGAACCAATCAATCATGCCCTGTGAAATCTTCGCGCCCGGCCGGTTGAAGCCGAAGAACGGGCCGCTGGCAATATCCTGATAGAGCTGGGAACGATCGGCCAGCGAGCCAGCGCGGATGTCGTCGAACGCTTTGAGCGGCAGTCCGCCCGGGTTGGTTGCGGTCTTAAGCATCAGCGGCGGCACGGCCGCAATCAGCGCGGCCCGGGCCACCCGTTCTGTGCCGTGGCGACCGATATAGCGCGCCACTTCCCCGCCACCGGCAGAAAAGCCGATCAGGGCGGCTTGTTTCAGGTCCAACGTAACGAGGAGCTTGGCGAGATCATCGGCATAGGTGTTCATGTCGTTGCCGTTCCAGGGCTGACTGGATCGTCCGTGGCCGCGCCGGTCATGGGCGATGCAGCGATACCCGTTGGAAGCCAGGAAGAACATTTGCGACTCCCAACTGTCCGAACTCAACGGCCACCCGTGACTGAATACGACCGGTTGGCCCGAGCCCCAGTCTTTGTAGTAGATTTGGGTGCCGTCTCTGGTGGTGATGGTGTTCATGTCGGAGTCTCCTTCGTTACGAATGTTTCTTTGCAGCCCAGAAGCGCTTCGCCTCCGCTTCCATTTTTGCCAGGCGGGTGTAGTGATCGGGGAATTCAGTCAAATGGGCCAACGCGCTTTTACCCGTGAGCAACGGGTCATCGTGAGTCACATCGGTTTTTGGAGCGACGGAGCCATGCTCCAATTCAACTCCCAGGCCGGAGTGGAATTGCGCCACATCAAAGTGGTCCCACCTGATGCCCAATTGCTCCCCAATCGCTTTCGCCTGATCCGGGGTGAATTTTGTCTTCTTGCTCATGACATCAAAGTGATTCGCAGCGCTGCGTGCCTAACCTCAGGATTTCTTCGGCAACAGTTTCAACAATGCCTGGGCCGCTGCGGCCGACGAGGCGGGATTTTGGCCCGTGATCAGCAAACCATCCATCTGGAGATACACTCCCCAATCCGGGCCTTTGCTGTAAACCGCGCCCGCCGTCCTAAGCTCATCCTCCAATAGAAAGGGCACGACCTTGGTCAGTTTCACGGCCGCTTCCTCGGTGTCGGAAAAGCCGGTCACCTTTTTCCCTTTTATCAGTGAAGCACCGTTGGGCAATTTCACCTTGAGCAAGGCGCACGGCGCATGACAGACCAAGGCCATCGGCTTTCCCTGTTGGTGGAAGGCTTCGAGCAAGGCGATGGAGTCGGCATCCTGGGTCAGGTCCCATAGCGGGCCATGGCCGCCCGGATAGAAAACCGCGTCATAATCCGCCGCCTTGACCGCGCTCAACTTCAAAGTGCGCGCCAGTTTCTGCTTCAGCGGTTGGTCTTGGTCGAAACGATGGGTGGATTTGGTTTGGGCCTCAGCTTCCTCGCTCTTGGGATCAATCGGCGGTTGTCCGCCTTTCGGCGAAGCCAGAGTGATTTCCGCGCCCGCATGCGCCAAGGCGTAATATGGGGCCGCAAACTCTTCCACCCAGAAACCGGTTTTCCTTCCCGTTTCGCCCAACTCGCTGTGCGAGGTCAATACGATTAGAACTTTCATGATAATTAGATTGGTCATCGCTCGGGGTTCAAGGTTGCAGCGAGCAAACTCCCGGCATTCCAGGCGCAGTATTCGAGAATGTCCGCGCGACACCTTCGGAATCATCGCCGACCAGATAGGAAAGCTCGGCGATGCCGTCGGTTTGAATGCGTTCAAAGGTGAGAGCCAAGGTCGGTTGCGTCGCTTTCTGGTCATTCACGGTTTAAGCATCGGCTTGAGGCATGACCTTTTTGTGTCTTCTGTAGTCCGTTCTGTTCGGAGCAAACCACTACGCGATGAGGCAGGCCTCCGCCATGGGGTGTTACCCTGCCTCTTCACGTCACCTGAACTTCTCCCATTCCAACGTATGGCGTCTTCTGGCACGCGCCGAGCAATGCCTCATCGACCAAAGCGAAAGATGCGGGCGTCGGGATTCGTTTTACCGAGCAAGCCGTCCCGGATGAGCTCGGCGGCGATGAGGCTGAAGGTGATGCCATTCCCACCGTAGCCCAGCGCGAAAGAGGTGTGCGGAAACCGGGGGTGAACCCCGATGTAAGCCAGGCCGTCTTTAGTCTCGCCGAAAGTGCCCGCCCAAGCATAGGCGACTTCCAGCGGCACATCCGGAAACAGTCGCCCGAACTTTTTCACCAGCGTCCGTGTCTTTTCGGAAATCAACGCGTCCCGGCGTTTTCCATTCACGAAGTCTTCGTCTTCGCCGCCGACGATGATCCGCCCCTCAGGGGTGGTGCGCAGATAGAGGTAGGGCGAGCCGCTTTCCCAAATGAGGCACTGCCTGTGCCACTCGGAAATTTTCGGGAGCGGTTCGCTGATGAGCGCGTAGGTGCTCTTCAAAGTTCCCGCCTCGCCATTCAAGAGATCTTTGGACTCGAACCCCGCCGCGACCACCGCGCGCCGGGCGGTGATCTGGCAACCACTGTCCGTGGTGATGCGAACGCCGCGGTGGGTTTGCTCCAAACGCTCCATCTTCGTGCGATCGCAGATTTCCAGACCTGCGCGCTTCCCCGCTGCCAAGAGGCCGTGAGTGAGCCGGTGCGGATCAACTTGGCCGCCGTCTTTGGAAAAAAGCGCCGCAGGGCGCGAGAACGGAAGGCGTTTCCGAATCGCCGCCGCGTCGAAGAACTCCAGTTCGATTCCCATCTTACGCCGCAACTTGAACTCCTCCCGAAGCTCGGGGATCTCCTGCTGATGGCGCGCCAGAAACAAACTGGGCTTGCGCTCGAGGCCGCAATGAATTTTCAGACGCGCGGCCAGCCGTTCCAGTTTGCCAATCGACTCGCGACACAACTGGTAGCTCCGGGTCGCCGCCACCGGGCCAACCTTTTTGATCAACTCACGCAGCGGAACATCAATCTCGTATTGCAACAGGGCGGTGCTCGCGCTGGTGCTGCCCATTCCGATGTCGCGCTTGTCAATCCGCAGCGTCTTCACGCCGGCTTCCACCAGATGCACCGCCACCAGCGCACCCGTGATCCCGCCGCCGATGACGACGGCATCACAGGAAACATCGCGTTTCAGCGAAGGGTAGTTCGCCGGCAGGCCGTTGTTGACCGACCAAAAGGGATGGCTCGATGTGAGGTTCATGCTTCGGCCAAGTTTTTTCCCACGTTGAACTCCTTTTTAATGACGGCCCTGTTATGCGGCCCACGGTGAAATCGCCAACCCTAGTTGGCAGCGTTCTGCGGCAACCGGATGAGCCGCGCGCCCATCATGTAAAGCACGGCTCCGACCGCCAGGAACAGCAGGTCGAACCCGAATTGATGCCGGTGGCCGGGGAGAACGTGATGGAGGCCGAGAATCTGGTGTTCGATGATGCCCTCGCCGAAATTGAACAGCCCCCAGCCGGCCAGCATCGCGCCAACCAAGACACGGCCCTTGCCCGATGACCCGTCGTGACGTGCGGCGAGTAACAACAGCGCCGTCCCCACCAGCGACACCAGCCAGAGGGCGAGATGGAAGAAACCATCCTGCGTGTTCTGAAGCTGAAGTTGCCCGATGGAGCTGGGCTGGCGGTGTTCGGCCACGCAGACCAGATGATGCCAGCCCAAGATTTGGTGAAGCACGATCCCGTCGGCAAAGCCGCCGAACTCCAGGCCGAGAACGGAGCCGGCCCGAACCAGCGGATTCCTGAGAGCCTTTCTCATGGCACTGAATGGGACCGGACCGGCCGCTGATCGCGTGCCCGATCTGCCTTCCCTGATTGCAATGCGCTCCGACCTTCACCCTGAGCCGATTCCGCGGCATTGAGCCAGGCTTCCCAGCCGTCGGCGAACTTGCGAACCCACCGCCGAAACGACGCCTCCGCCTGCAGGGCGCCGTCGGGCGACAGGTTGATGAGACAGTAGAACCTGAGCCTGACTGCGTTCAGATTCCGGTCGGTTGGGAAGCGGGCCCATCTCTTGCAGGAAGTCGTAAGCTTGCGGAAGGGTCGCGACCTCGGGGCGCTCTGCCCGACGGATTGGTTCTTTGAGCGCATCCGCAAGCTCCGGCCTCGGCTTCAGCAGTGCCATCAACTCCGCGACGTTGGGCTGGGGTTCAACCAACGGTAGTTGTTCCAGTGATGGGCTCACGACTTCACAGCACGCGCAGAAACGCCAGCAGGTCACCCTTCTCTTCCGCACTCAGCCTGGTTCCGAGGATCAGGCCGAAGAACTCCACGGTATCCTCCAGGGTCAGCAGCCGCCCATCGTGGAGGTAAGGGGGAGAGTCCTTGATGCCGCGCAGTGGGAACGTCTTGATCGGGCCGTCCGCGCTGGCCTGGCGTCCGTTGACCAGCTTGGTCTTGAAGAACCGCTCGGCCTGCAGGTTGTGCATCGAGTTGTCGGTGTAATACGGGGGCGTATGGCAGGCCGAGCAGAGCGCCTTGCCCAAGAATAGTTCCTGACCTCGGCGCTCCGCGGCGGAGGCCTTCTGCAGATCCAACCGGCCGAGGAGGTCGAGCTTCGGCGCCGGCGGAAAATCGAGCAGTTCCTGAAACTCCGCCATGAAATGAACCTGGCTGCCGCGCTCCAGAACGTTGGCCCCCTTCTTGGTCGCGATCACCGGGTCGCCGTCGAAATAGGCCGCGCGCTGCTCGAACTCCGTGAAATCTTCCACGGACTTGAGGGCTCGCTGGGAGCCAAACAGGCGCTGGATGTTCACGCCGCGCAGCGTCGGGGTGTCCAGCCGGTGCCGGTGCTCCTGCGGCCGCACGTCGCCGGCCAGATGCGTGGCGCCGTTGGCGTGGCCGTTGGCGTGGCAATCGAAACACGCCACTCCGCGGCTCGGCCGTTCAGAACGGCGGTCGCCGGTCTGGTTGAACTGCTGTTGCGGAAATGGCGCCAGCAGCAGCCGCAGCCCTTCGAGCTGCTTCGGGTTCAGGATGCCATCGAACAACTCGAAGAAATTGTCGCTGGTCACCAGCTTCCCCTGCGAGACGTCGCCCAAGTCCGGGCGGGTCGTCAAATAGATGGGGGCGGGAAACTCCGGGAGGAAATGGTCCGGCAGATCAAAATCCAGGTCGAACCGGGTCAGGTCACGCCCTTCCTGCTTCTTGATCTCGTCGATCTCGGGCTGCGGGAAAAGCATGCCGCCTTCCGGGTGGTTGGGATGCGGCAGCGGAAGGAAGCCCGGCGGAAAAAGGTCGCCGGCGCGGATCTCCTCCGGAGTCATGGCCGCAAGTTTCTCCCAGCTCGTGCCGGGCACGAGCTTCACGCGGATGCCGCGCTGGACCGGCTTGCCGCGGGCCATGGCGACCTCGGGCGACGACTCATTCCGCAGGTCGTAGCGGGACTGCAGCAGCTCGGACTGGTGTTTCATCACGGCCGGTTTCTCCGCCGACATGCGGGCCATCGTCGTGGCGAAGCTCTCCTTCGGGACGACGGGCGCGTAACTTGATTTCCGTTCCTCCTGCCCCTGCGCAAGGCCGACGCAACACAACGCCAGCAAGCCGGACAGCACGTGTTTCCTGTTTCTCATTTTTGTTCCCGATCATGACTGCGGTTTGAAGCGTCCTGGCGTTCTTCGAACTGGGCAGAGGGCTTCAATTCCGTCGGCGCGAGCATGCACCCGAAAGACCGGACGAAACCATGGGGTGTTACCCTGCCTGAGGATTCGGCAGCGGCCCGGCGCTACGGTGGAAAAAAGGTCCGTCCTGCGGCTCTGGACCGAAGTCCAGAACCGCAGGGTCTTTCCCGGCAACCAACGGTGTGCATCACCACACACGGGACGAGGGATGCAAACCGGTGCCTGCCGAACGGTCCTCCAGCGGAACCCTAGGTGGTGCTGCAGTAAACCTGCGCACCGGGCCCGCTGAAGATTTTTTATCCGGTCAACGGCCTCGCGGAACGCGGCGTTGACCGACACGAATGCGCACGGAGTGCCTTCATTGGGGTAGCGCCACGAGGCGGTAGAACCGGGAGGAATGTTCTCCGGCGGTCGCATCCCGGATTGAGACGTTCCCACCCGTGCCGGCGACGGTTTCCAGGTCAGTCCAGTCCGGATCACTCAGGGCGTTCTTGTATTGCACGATGTGCGTTTGCCCATCTTCCGTGGGGAACGACAGGCTGACGGGACCATTCACCGTGACGCCTGCCACAACCGTCGGCGCCGGTGAGGCCAGCAGCAGACCCGGCTGAACCAGTGAAGCGACGGGGCCAAGACAGTTGGCACTGGCGGTCACCGTCCGGGCCTGACAGAGGTCGATGCCGATCGCGGTCACCGTGTTGGTGGGCGTAAAGCGGACGACGCTGTTCGTCGAGAAGGTGATCACCGTGTTGGTGGTGAAGGTCGTGACGATGTTCGTCCTCAAGGTCAGCCCCGCCGGACGGAGGTAATAGAACAGATTGGGCCCGTAGCCCACGTCCGTCGCCGTGAAGGTCAGGTCGCTGAGGAAATTGGTGCCGAGGTCCAGACGGTCGGTGGCGAGATGCGTCACCGGATCGATGGTCCCGATGATGGACCCGCTGTCGTCATGGCGGAGGTAGGCGAAGATGGCCGTCCCCCAGGTGGACACGGCTCCCGGCACGAAGACCAACGCGTCGAAGTTGGAGCCGACCGTGTAGCGATCCGTGGCGATGCCGCCCGGAGTCGGGTTGATGGTCCCGAAGGTCGAAAGCCCGGTCACGTCTTGGCGGACGTAATAGAACATGTTCGCGCCATACCCGCCGACGTCGGCCGCTGCGAAGGCGAGGCCTTTGTAACCCGTGCCGGGGATGGCCCAGAGATCCGACGAGGAGGAGGCCCCGGCGGCTTTGATGACCCCGAAGGTGGTGGCGCCGGTGCTGTCATGGCGGACGTAGTAGTAGTTCTTCGCCCCATAGCCGACATCCGGAGCCGACAGGGTCAGAGCATCGTAATTGGTCGCGCTGAGGGCGAACCGATCCGTGACCACGCCGACAAAGGGAGGGATGGTGGAGATGGTGTCAAACTGGTCGGCACCGCTTCCGGGACGGCGGGTGGAGTAGAACAGCGTGGGTCCCCAGTTCTGATCCTGGTCCGCAAACATCAGCCCGTGCAGACCATCCACGACGCTGAAACGATCGGTGAGTGTCCCGCTGACGGGATTGATGGTCCCGAAGGTCGGGGTCACGGCATTCGTCGTGACGACGGGCGTGCTGTTCGTGACCACAGTGACGACGCTGTTGGTCACGATGGTCGTGTTGGTCGTCGGGTTGGAACCGCCGAGGGCGATGTAGCTGCCCGTGAACGGCGCGGACTCCCCGGGCGCGAGCGTGAGCGGGCCCAGCACTGGCGTGTTGTTGCTCGGTGAGCTGCTGAACACGAAGACGTTCGTCAACGTGATGTCACCGGTGTTGCTGACCAATCCTCCGAACGTCACGGCATCACCCGCCAACACCGGGCCGACCGGGCAAGTCTCCGTGATGCTGATGTCGGGTGTGGTGGTGATCTCACAGGTCGCCGTGGCGGTGTCGGTGAGGACGGCGCCGGTGGCGGCGCTGTTGCCGGTGGCCGTCAGCGTGTCCGTGACCTCGCAGACGTTGAGGGGGACGAGGTAGCTGCGGGTGAAGTTCGTGCCGGCCCCGGGCAGGAGCGTGATCGGCCCCAGCACCGGCGTGTTGGCCGCGGGCTGGCTGTTCACCACGAAGACGTTGGTCAGCGTGACGTCACCCGTGTTGGTCACGGTGCCCGTGAAGGTCAGCAGGCCGCCCGGCGCGACCGGCACCGCCGGACAGAGCTTGGTCACCGCCAGGCCGGGCGTGGTCAGGATGGGACAACTGGTCGTGGCCGTGTTCGCCGTCGCGTCGCCGCAGAGGCTCACGGCCCGCGCCGTCGAGGTGCTCGCGGAGGGACCGCTGGCCGGGGCCGTGTAGCTCCCGGTGAAGTTCGCCGTCGCCCCGGGGGCCAGCGTGGCCAGCGTGAGCAAGGCGGCGTTGCCGGTCCGGCTGTTGGTCACCACCACGTTGTTCAGCGTGATGTTGCCCGAGTTGCGCACCGTGCCCGTGATCGTCAGCACCCCGCCCGGACTCACCGGAGCCGGCGGACAGGTCTGCGTCACCACCAACCCCGGCGTGGTGGTGATCTCGCAGGTCGCGTCCGCGGTGTTGGTGACCGCGCCTCCACAGAGACTTTGGCCGATCACGGTCGAGCGGCTGAAAGTGGCGCAATTGGTCGGAGCCACATAGCTGCCGGAGAAGCGGAAGCCATCACCGGGCCGCAGCGTGGCCGCCGTGAAGATCGGGGTGGTGCCACTGAGGCTGTTTCGGACCACCACGTTGGTGAGCGTGATGTTGCCGGCGTTGGTCACCGTGCCGGTGTAGGTCATCAGCCCGCCCGGACCCACGAGCGGGGGCAGGCAGTCCTGGGTGACCAACAGGGCCGGCGCGGTCACCAGCGCGCAGGTCACCGAGGCGGTTTCCGTCACCACGTCTCCAGAGCAACCGCCATTGCCCGTTACGGTCACGGAACCGGTCACCGAGCAGGCATCGTCAGGAGCGGTGACGCTGACGCTGAAGTTGCTGACGGCCCCCGGTGCCAACGTCAGCGGAACATTGACGGGTGAATTCGAAACCAATCGGACGCGATAGAAGCGCTGGAAGTTGGCTCCGATCGGGTCTTCCTGCGAGGCCACGTTGCTGCTGGCGGTGACGGTCCCGCCCAGATTGATCCAGGCTGTATCCTCCAGGCCGGATTTATACTGCACCTGATAGGTGACGTCCGGCGTGGCGGTCCAGGATACCGACACCATGCCGGCAGTCCTGGTGATCCGGGCGGCGACCGGGGAACTGTCCGCCGACTGGCCGTTCACGACCGACACATTCGTCAGCGTGACGTTGCCGGTGTTGCGCACGGTCCCGGTAAAGGTGACCAGACCGCCCGGCACTCCCGGCACGGCCGGACACGCCAGCGTGACCACGAGGCCCTGGGCCGTGGTGACCGCACAGGTGGTCGAAGCGGACCTCGTCACCACGTTCAGCGTGCAGAGGTCCCGGCCGGTGGCGCTGAAGGTGGTGGTGACCGCGCACGCGTTGGCCGGAACGGCGACGCTGCTGGTGAAGTTGGTGACCGCGCCGGGTGCCAGCGTGGCAATGGTCAGGACCGGCGTGTTAGGCGTGGGCCGGTCACTGACCACGACCACGTTGGTCAACGTGACGTTGCCGGTGTTCCGCACCGTGCCGCTGTAAAGCAGCGAACCGCCGGGCAATACCGGGGCGGGGGGACAAACCGCCGTCACGGAAATCTGCGGGGTCGTCACGATCGGACAGGTCGAACTCGCCGTGTTGGTGACGGCGATCCCGCAGATGCTCCGGCCGGTGACGGTTGAGATGCTCGTGGTGGCGCAATTGGTCGGGGCCAGATAACTGCCGGTGAAGTTGACGGAGGCTCCTGGTGCCAACGAGGCGGCGGTGAACACCGGTGTGGCCCCGCTCAAGTTGTTCCGGACGACCACGTTGGTCAGCGTGATGTCGCCCGCATTGCTGATGGTGCCACGGAAGGTCAGCAGGCCGCCGGGACTCACCGGCGCCACCGGACATTCCTGCGTGATGGCCAGCCGGGGCAAGGTGGCGACGGGACACGCGACCGAGTTGGTCGCGATCACGGTGCCACCGCACACTTCCTGGCCGATGGCCGAGACCGGCGGAACGGAGCAGACGTTGAACGGAACGGTGGCGGAGCCGAAGTAGAACTCGGATTGACCGGGCGCCAGCTCCAGCGGTCCCAGCAGCACGGTGTTGGTCCCTTGGGGGCCGAACACAAAGACGTTCGTCAGGTTCACGTCGCCCGTGTTGGTGACGTAGCCGCTGAACTGATACTGGCTGCCCATCGTGAGCGGATTCGGCGGGCAGTCCTGCACCAGCACGAGACGCGGGGTGGTGAGGAGCGGGCAGACCTGCGTGGCGGTGGCGGTGACCGTGGTGCCGGCACAGAGGTCCCGGCCGCGGGCCGTGACCGTGTCGGTGATCTCACAGCAGTCCATCGGGGCGGTGAAGCCCGCGCTGAAGTTGGCGGAGGCGCCCGGCGCCAGCGTGATGGGGCCGATGACCGGGGTGTTGTTGCTCGGCTGGTTGTTGACCACGAACACATCCACCAGGGTGACGTTACCCGTGTTCCGGACCGTGCCGGTGTAGGTGAAGAGGCCGCCGTGCGGCGTGGCCTCGGTCGGGCAGTTCTTGGTGATGCTGATGGCCGGCTC
>JAYUSF010000246.1:0-13865 GCA_043755815.1 Verrucomicrobiota bacterium | reverse complement strand
GTTCTTCACCACCGCTGCACTGCCACAATGCTGACACTTCATGCCCCAAGCCTGCCAAGCCCACCGCACTTATCAATACCTATTGAGCAATCCCTGTTTTTACACCCTCGGCAAACTCCAGATCCTGAAACTCCGGCGCGACTATCAGGAACAGGAAGGTGCCGCCTTCCGCCTCCAGAAATTCCACGACTGCCTCCTCAGCCAAGGTGCGCCGCCCCTCCGCATCTTGCGGGAACAGTTGCTGCGCGATCCGGCAAAATGGGCGGAGCTGTTCTGACCGATCCGTTCAGTCGCCAAACAACGACTTCAGTTTCGCCCGCGCGTCATCTTCCCGGCTGTTGGTGGCAAGCATGGCCCACTTGCGCCGGATGAAATCGAAGTATTCGCAGAAATTCGCCGCGTCCTTTTCCGCCACCGGTTCCGCCCGGCTGTCGCGGCATTGGTTCGCATAGTTGCGGGCGTGGCTGTGGCAATTGAGACAGGCCCGGAGATCGGCCCGGCATTGGGGGCAGGTTTCGCTCCGGCCCGGCAGTTCCCGAAAGGTCCATTCCCAGCCGCACCGATGGCAATGACGCGTCATGGCGCGAGCCTACAAAAGCGGGGGCCCCGAATAAAGTCCCGGTCGGCGCCGGATTTGCCTTTGGTCCGGCGTCAACGGAACCTGCCCCAGTGAACCGGACCATCTTCATCACGGGAACCGATACGGGCGTGGGTAAAACCGTCCTGACTTCGCTGCTCATTCGCCGGCTGCGCCAACGCGGCGAAGACGCCCTCGCCGTGAAGCCGTTCTGCTCGGGTGGGCGGGAGGACGCGGAAGCCCTGTTTGCCGCCCAGGACGGGGAGGTGCCGCTCGACCGGATCAACCCCTGGTCCTTCCGCGCACCCCTCACGCCGTTGCTCGCCGCCCGGCGCGAACGGCGTCGGATTCTCAAGGCCGACGCGTTGGGCTTTCTCCGCCAAGCCCGCCGCCAATGTGCCGTGCTCCTCGTCGAGGGTGCCGGCGGTTTGTTGAGCCCGTTGGGCGAAGGCTACTCGCTGCGCGAGTTGATCGACGCACTCCGGGCCGAGGCCATCGTGGTGTGTCCGAACCGGCTCGGGGCAATCAACCAAGCCCGCCTCGTCGTCGCCAGCCTGCCGAATCCAGCCCGGCGAAATCCCACCGTTGTGCTCGTCGATCAGGCCGAACCGGACCACGCGGCAAAGTCCAACCGCGGCCTGCTCGCCGAACTTGTCGGCCCCGACCGGGTTCATTCGCTGTCCTGGGTTCACGATGTCGCCAGTCCGGCCATCAACGCGGCTCTGGGCCGACGGCTGGACGGGATACTGCGGGCGCGGTGACCCGACTCGGCCGGTTCATCTGGCCTGCAACGCGAACAGCTGCGTCATGGTGCCAACGTAAAGCACTCCGTTGGCGGCAACCGGCGTGGCACTGATTGGCACGCCCAGTTCAACCCTTTGCAGCACCTTCTTTTCGCGGCTCAAGGCGAAGGTCCAGAAGTCGCCGCGCCGCGTGCCGACGTGAACCTGGCGGTCAGCGACCAGCGCGGAACCCCACACCTCGCCTCCGAGTTCCTGGGTCCAGATCGCTTCGCCCGTCTTGGCGTCCACACAGTGGAACACCCTCATGGAATCCGAAACGAACACCAGGCCGTCGGCGACTGCCGGTGTGGACATCGTGTGCCGGCCCAACGCGTAGGCCCACCTGCGGCCCGTCTTGGTGGCGTCGCCACCGCCTCGCGGATCCACACAGTGCAGCCAGGCGGTGTTTTTTCCCCAAAACCAATCTCCCCCGCCGGCGAGATAGATGAGTCCGTCCTGAACCACCGGCATGCCGTAGATGTTGCTCGGGCTGGTCGCCCGGTTGCCGTTGAAGCGGTGAACCTCTTCCTTGGGCGCCTCCGGGTCCGGATCGTAGCGCCAGACCTGCTTCAGGCGCCGGACCTGGCCCAATGATTCCTCGCGGGCCGTCGGTTCGTTGGCGAGCGGCTCAAAGCCATAAAGAATCCCGTCACCACCGGCGAAGAAGATGCGCTCCTTGCCATCAAGCTTGGCGAGCGACGGCGATGACCAGGTGCAGTGAAAGATCTTCGGCGCGATGCCAAGTCCGTCATTCGCCAGAAACCGGCCGGTGCGTTTATCGAGGACGACAAGGCTCGGCGCATCGGGGGTTCGGATCTTTCTGTGCGTGTGATCCACCCCGGTGCCGGTGTTAAGGTAAAGGTGATCGCCGTGGATGAGGATCGAGCTGTGGGCTCCGTCGTGCGACCAGATGCCGGCCTGCTCCGTCAGGTTGAACTGCCAGATGATGTCGGCATCCACCGGTCCGGCCTGCATCGGCTTCACGGGTGCGTTGGTGCCGCGCGGACTCATGTAGGTGCCTTCATCGCGAAACGGTCCGTCGTTACCGTTGCCCATCCCGCGCACATCCAGACACAGCACCACGCCCCGGTTGTCCACCACGTAAACCCGGTCGTCCTCCACCGTCGCGGGCGACGACAGACCGCTCTTTGGCCAGTCGTGGTAAATATCTTCCTCCCGCTTCGGCACGACGAGCTGCCAGAGCAGGTGCCCGTCCTTTTCGTCGAGACACATCAGGACGCCACGGTCGCCCTGATGCTTGGGATCGCGTGGTTCGTCGTTGTTCGTGCCGATGTAAACGCGGCCGCCCGCAATCACCGGTGTGGAATGCGATTCGGAACCCAGCTTCGCGATCCACTTCACGTTTTCGCCCGACTTTGGATCAAAGCGCTCTGGCAACCCGCGTTCCGCCGAAACCATGTTGCGGTTCCAAGCCTGCCCATATTGCGGTTGGTCGGCCGCCTCGGAGGAAATCAGGCCAAACAAACCACCCGCCGCCACGAGGCAGAATGACCGAACTACTGGAAGTCTCATGCGCTTGATGCGGCACCTTCAACGAAACGACCCGGCATTGACACGCGAGAAAATCACGTCCGCAACCACTGCTTCAGGTCTTTTCCCGCCAAGCCCCGGTTGCCTCGCCGTAGGCTTTGCTGTCACCGTCGCGTGACGGCGATGGAATTCGCGCAACAACTCCTCAACGGCATCTCGCTCGGCGCCATCTATGCCCTGATCGCACTGGGCTACACGATGGTTTACGGAGTCCTGCGCTTCATCAACTTCGCCCACAGCGACGTCTTCATGCTCGGCGCCTACGCCGGTTGGACGCTCGCCCCGCGCCTCGGCGGCGGCACTCTCGGCGGCGGGCTCGCGGTGCTCGCCGGCGCGATGGCGGTCACCGCCACGCTCGGGGTCATCATCGAAAAGGTGGCCTACCGGCCGCTGCGGAACCGCTCCACGCTCACCGTGCTCATCACCGCCATCGGCGTGTCGCTGCTCATCCAGAACGTGGCGCAGAACCAGAAGCTCGGCTTCGGGCCGAACCCAAAGGCTTTCCCGGCCGTCTTCCCGCAGAAAACCTTCACGTGGGAAGTCGTGCCGGCCACCACCAATCTCGTGGTCAAAGTGCCCGGCGCCGAAGCCGTTCCCCAAGTGGTCGCCGCGAAGACGCTGAGCGTGAACACCAACCAGGCCGCCGTGCTGTTCGTCTCGCTGGCGCTGCTCGCGGCCCTGCACTGGATCGTCAACCATACCAAGATCGGCACCGCGATGCGCGCGGTCTCCTTCAACGCCACCGCAGCCTCCCTCGTCGGCATCAACAACGACGCCATCATTTCGTTCACCTTCGCGCTTGGCTCTGCGCTGGCCGGCGCCGGCGGCATCCTCTACGCGATGAACTACCCGACCATCGACCCGCTCATGGGCACGTTGCCAGGGCTCAAGGCGTTCGTCGCAGCCGTGCTCGGGGGCATCGGCAACCTGCCCGGCGCCGCCCTCGGCGGCCTGCTGATCGGCCTGATGGAAACCTTCGTAAAGGGCAGCCGCTGGTCCACCTACTCCGACGCCATCGCCTTCGCGATCCTGATCCTGATCCTGCTGTTCCGCCCGGCGGGGTTGTTGGGGAAACTGCGGGTGGAGAAGGTGTAACTCCGTGATGACAAATCCTGCTTTTGTCGCCTGTGCAATCGGTTGGATTATCGGCGTTCCATCGACTTGGTTCGCATTTGTTCTCATTCGCGGGCAGCAACCACGAAGGGCTTGGCTGTGGATCCCCGCTCTGGCAGTCGGAGCTGGTTACGCCCCTTCCGTTTTCGCCAGCGGAGGACATTTCGCCGCTTGGCTGCCTGCGGCCCTCTGCTTGTTATTGGCCCTTGAAGCCGGCTCGGTCGGCCAGTTCCTGTTGAGCGGAGGGTCCATCGTCGGGATTTCGTTCTTCGCCTGGCTTGCGTTCGCTGGCTTTGAAAGGCGAAGCCGATGACGCGTTGCCACATTTGCCCGGATTGAACACATTCCCTCAATGAAGGCCGCCACATTGGAATCCCCGCAGTTCGTGACCGACGCCAAAGGCCGGCAGGTTGGCGTATTGCTCAATCTCAAGGCCTACAAACGCCTCCTCGAAGCCCAGGAAGAACTGGAAGACATCGCGTCCTACGATGCCGCGCGACCCAAGGTGATGGCTGAGTTGGTCAAGGGTGACTTCATGACGATCACGGAGTTCATCGCCAAACACGGTGCCAAGGGAACTACACCGTCGTCGTCACCAAAACGGCCCAGAAGCAATTGCTCGCCTTCCCGGCTGACGTTCGGGAACGGCTTTCCGGGCGGATCGAAACCCTGGCCAAAGTCCCAAGGCCGCCTGACGTGAAGAAGCTTCGTGGCCGAGAGGCGTGGCGAATCCGCGTCGGTGACTATCGGGTCATTTACGAAATCCACGACCGAATCCTCCGGGTGATCGTCATCAACGTCGGTCATCGCCGGGAAATCTACCGCTGAGCCGGCATCCAGCATCTGATCGTGCCCCCCAAATCCCAGCTCTACCTCCTCGCCGCGCTGCTCGTCGCCGCCGTCGCGTCGGCGTTCTCGGGGCGCATGGACCCCTACTTCCTCGATGTCGCACTGGGCGTCGGCATCAGCATCGTGCTGGCGGCGAGCCTCAACCTGATCAACGGCTTCACCGGCCAGTTCTCGCTCGGACACGCCGGTTTCATGGCCGTGGGCGCCTACACTTCGGCCATGGTGACAACCGTGCTGGGGCCCAAGCTCGGCGCCTCGGCCGCCGTGCTGCAATGGGCTGTGTTCCCCGCGAGCCTGATCCTCGGCGGTCTGCTGGCGGCGCTGGCCGGACTCGCCGTGGGCGCGCCTTCGCTGCGGCTCAAGGGCGATTACCTCGCCATCGTCACGCTCGGCTTCGGCGAAATCATCCGCGTGATCCTGCAAAACGTGGAAGCGGTCGGCGGTGCTCGTGGGCTCGTGGGCGTGCCCGGCTACACGAACCTGTTTTGGACCTTCGGCGGCGCGGCGGTCACGGTTTACGTCGTCTGGGGCCTGCTCAATTCGACCTACGGCCGCGGCTTCCTCGCGGTGGCCGACGACGAGGTGGCCGCCGAGGCCATGGGCCTGAACACCACGCGCTACAAGATCACCGCCTTCGCCGTCGGCTCGTTCTTTGCGGGCGTGGCAGGCGGGCTCTACGCGCACCTGAAGGGTTACCTGAACCCGTCCGGCTTCGACTTCAACAAGAGCATCGAGATCGTCGTGATGGTGATCCTCGGCGGCATGGGCAAACACGTGGGCGTGATCATCGCGGCCATCCTGCTCACCGCCATCCAGGAGCCGCTGCGCAAGTTCGGTGACTTCCGCATGATCCTCTATTCGGTGCTGCTCATCGTGCTGATGCTCACCCGGCCGCAGGGGCTTTTCACCTGGCCGCTGTGGAGGAGGAAGGCGCCATGAATGACCACCTCGCCCAACTCCGGTCGCTGATCGCCGGCACCGCGTTGCGTCCACGCGAGGCCCAGTTGCTCGCCCTCGTGCAACCCGCCGTCCGGCTGAAGAAGCGGATGAGCACCCGGGAAGAGCGGGGGCCCAGGCGCTGGTTCGGTTTGGCCAAAGGCGAAAGCACGTTTCATCGCGTTGCGGCACCCATTTCGCCAGGGAGGTCCAAGCTGGGTGGAATTCCCGACGTCCCTCCGGGATTTCGGTGGCCCCATACGGCAGGGGCTCCGTTGGGCTTCATCGGGCAGATCCGGTGCACCGATCTGCCTCGGGCGAACCTTGGCCGCGCTTGGCCGGACCAAGGGATCCTGTATTTCTTCTACGATCTCGAAGAACAGCCTTGGGGTGGAGAAGGCACCGATCCCGTGGCCCCGTCGGTGTTCTATTCCGAACTCAATGATCCGCTTCAACCGGCTCAGGTTCCCGGCGGACGGAACCGGGAAAAACTCGTCCTGCCGGTGTTCGGCGTGGACATGGAGCTCGTGCCGACACTGCCGGATTTCGAGGCTCCCGAAGTGGAAAACCTCGGGCTGACCGCCGCGGAAGCGGACGCCTACATCGACCTGAGAACCTCGCTTGGGGATCTGGCCCATGGAGCGGAGCCGGCCCACCAGATGGGTGGTCACGCCAACAACGTCCAGGGCGACGTCCGGGTAGAATTCGAGCTGTATTCCGGCGACGGACCCGACCTTCGGCGCCCGGAAGACTGGGTTGCCGCCGCCGTCCGGGCCGACGACTGGCAATTGCTGCTCCAAGTGGACACCGATGATGACCTGAAGGTGATGTGGGGCGATGCCGGGATGCTCTATTTCGGAATCCGCACCGAAGATTTGGCCTCCCGACGATTCGAACGCGCCCACGTGATGATGCAGTGCTCATGACGCCGCCGCTCCTCCAACTCTCCAACGTCACGATCCGCTTCGGCGGGCTCACGGCCGTTTCGCAAGTGTCGGCCACCGTGGGGGAGCGCGAACTGGTCGGGCTCATCGGCCCCAACGGTGCGGGCAAGACGACCGTATTCAACATGGTCACCGGCGTCTATCAGCCGACCGAGGGCGAAATCCGGTTCGCGGGCGAGCCGACCGCCGGGCTGAAACCGTTCGCGATCACCGAGCGTGGCATCGCGCGGACCTTTCAGAACATCCGCCTGTTCCCGAGCCTCACCGTATTCGACAACGTCCGCGTCGCGTTCCACCTTCACCTCGACCACGCGGCGGTGCATTCACTCACGCGCGGACCCAAGTTCCAGCGCGAGGAGGTCGAGTTGCGCGAACACACGCGGGAGCTGCTCAGCATCTTCAGCCTCGAACGGGTGCAGGACGAGCCCGCCAAGAGCCTGCCCTATGGCGACCAGCGCCGCCTCGAGATCATCCGCGCCCTCGCCACCCGCCCGAAACTGCTGCTGCTCGACGAACCCGCCGCCGGCATGAACCCCGCCGAGAAGGTCGAGCTGATGAAGCTGATCCAGTTCATTCAGGAAAAGTTCCAGCTCGCCATCCTGCTGGTGGAACACGACATGAAGGTCGTCATGGGCATCTGCCAGCGCATCCACGTCCTCGAATACGGCCGCAAGATCGCCGAAGGCACGCCGACGGAAGTCAGGGCGAACCCGGCCGTGATCGCGGCCTACCTCGGCAAGGAGCACGCGTGAACATGAACAGCGAAGCCGCGAAGCCGCGACGACCGGAGGAAGGCAATGAGGCAATCTGGAAAGCAGGAAACCAGGAAAAGCCCTGTCTTCTTCCTGCCTTCCTG
Organism: Verrucomicrobiota bacterium; assembly: GCA_043755815.1. Taxonomy (GTDB): domain Bacteria; phylum Verrucomicrobiota; class Verrucomicrobiia; order Limisphaerales; family UBA9464; genus CAIWAH01. Next base: position 6,257 of record JAYUSF010000246.1, on the reverse strand, counting down.
CTTTCCAGATTCAATGCCTTCGCGTCTTCGCGCCTTCGCTGTTAACCCATGCTCGAAGTCTCCCAACTCACGGTCAATTACGGCGCCATCACCGCGCTGCACGACGTTTCGCTGCGCGTGGACAAGGGCGAGATCGTCACGCTCATCGGCGGCAACGGCGCCGGCAAGACGACCACGCTCCGCGCGATTTCCGGCATGGTGAAACCCAAGGCCGGCGAAATCCGCTACGAAGGCCAGTCCACCACCGGCCTCCCCGCGCACAAGCTCGTCGGGATGGGACTCGCGCATTCGCCGGAGGGCCGGATGGTCTTCGCCAACCTGACCGTCCGCGAAAACCTCCAGATGGGCGCCTACCTCCAGCGCGACCAGGCGGTGATCGCCCGCGAGGAGGAGTTTGTCTTCACCCTGTTCCCGCGGCTCAAGGAACGGGAAGCCCAGCTCGCCGGCACGCTCTCCGGCGGCGAACAGCAGATGCTCGCGATCGGCCGCGCGCTCATGAGCCAGCCCCGCTGCCTGCTGCTGGACGAACCCTCGCTCGGCATTGCGCCGCTGTTGGTGAAGCTGATCTTCGAGAAAATCGTGGAGCTGAACCGCGTGCGCGGCCTAACCATCCTGCTGGTCGAACAGAACGCGAACCTCGCACTGGAGATTTCCCACCGCGGCTACGTGCTCGAAACCGGCCGCATCATCCTAGCCGACCAGGCCGCGACGCTGCGGGCCGATCCGAAGGTCCGCGAGGCGTATCTGGGCGGGTGAGGGGGAACGAGTATTCAGTAATCAGTGGTCAGTATTCAGTCGGTGCATGGCTACTGACCACTGACCCACTGACCCACTGACCCACTGACCCACTGATCACTGATCACTGATTACTGATTACTGATTACTGATTACTGAATACTTCCTTCCCTGCGGCATTGGAAACTCCCCGCTGCCATCCCAAAGCCGGTTCGTCCACGGTGCGCGCATGGCTTGGTTGCTGGTCCAACGTTCGCTCACGCCGCCGGAGATCGGGCCGGTGCAACGCGCCTTCCAAAGCACGGGCATCTTCCACGCGCTGGATGCCGTCAGCTTCGTGAAGGACGCCTTCGGGGTGCTGGCCAAGGGATTGAACGATTACCAAGCCCAGCAGCTCCAGAACGCCCTCGCCGTGCAGGGCGTCGAGGTGGACGTCGTGGATGAAACCGAGTGGCCCACGCTTCTGGCTGCCAAACGCATCGTCCGGGCCTCGTGCTGGGCGGAGGGATTCGGCCCGTGGGACCCGCTCGGCCGCGAGCTGCACGTTCCGTGGGAACAGGTTGTGGCGGTGAGCGCGGGTCTGGTGCGGGAGGTTGAGTTTGGGAAGCGGGTAACGGCGAGCGTCAGCCTCGGGGGTTCGCCGGCACCAATCAATGCCAACAACAACGATTGGGCCCCCATCAGCGACCGTTACGGCGGTTCGTTCGAGTATGGAGCCCCACTGCCCGCCGACCGCCTCATCCTCACCGGCGAGGAACGCAACTGGCGCTGGACCGCCGAAGTCATCCTGGCCGGCGGGCTCCGCTTCATCTGGCAGGCGCACGAGTTCCACTACGCTCACCTCGGCGACCGCGTTTCGCGCGATCCGGCGGCCAACTTCGCCGCGTTCCTCCGCGACCTTTTGTCCGCCGTTCCACACGCGGCGCTGAACCGCGGCGCCTTCGCCTTGCGGGAAAGCCAGCCCGAAACCGGCCCCCGCTACCCGACCCGGAACGCCTTCGCCGAAGAAACCCAATGGCTGCTCTGGCGTCTCCAGCGGGCGGGCCGTTACGCTCCGTCCGCTGACGCATGAACTACGCCCTTGTGCAGACGACCCTAAGCCGGCCCACGGTCGAGGTCCTGGAGCGCGCCTTCGCCTGCGGGCGTGGACTCACCCCGGCCGACGCCCGGTTTGCCGCCGATGATGCGTTTGGCTTTCTTGCCCGCGACCTCGGGCTCGACGACGCACTCTTCCTGCAACAGTCCCTCAGCACCGAAGGCGTCGAAGTTCGCGTGGTGCCGGAGTCGGATCTGCCCCGTCTGCCCGAGTCCAAGATCTTCCGCTTTGTCGAACTACAACCCGACGCGCTGGTCATCTTCGACCCGCTGGAGCGGCCCGTGCCGGTGCCATGGTCAACGATCCGCGTGGTCGCCGCCGGCTACGACGGCCGGGCGTTCGGGCTGGAACTCATCATCGGCGACGCGGACCTGCGCTTCAGCAGCACGGTGGACAAGCTCCACTTCAACCGCATGACGCAGTTCCTCGACGCCAACGAGCCCGACAACCTCGGGGAAGCCTACCACCGTCTGGTGCGCGAGATCGTCGCCCGTTCCGGCAAGGCGCTGCCCAACCGGGCGGCCCACTACCTGGCGCAGGACGATCTCAGCGGCGACATCACCGAAGCGATCAGCTATCCGCGTCCGGGCGCCTACCAGGAAGAATTGCTTTGGCTGCTGTGGCGTCTGCGCGACCCGGCTTAGCGCCTGCGCCGATAGCCCATGGTGGGGACGACTGTCCATGTCTCACTGACTAACGAACATTGCGCCCATGCCTTTGGTGGAATACCTCGTTGCCGGTGCGATTGGACTCGCCGGTGGTTTTGCCCTCGGTTGGCTGCTCCGCGCGGCGAAACGCTCGGCTCCCGACTCACGAGTTGAAGCCGAGCTACGCGCCCAGGTTTCAACCCGGGAAGCCGAACTGGCTCAACTTCGCACCACTGCCGGTGAGGCCAGCTCGGCGCGTGCCGCCGCGGAAGCCAGCCGCATTGCCGCCGACCAGCTCGCCGCGGAACGCGCCCGTGAAGCCGCCGAGGCCAACGAGCGTGCCCGCGCCATGCGGGACCAGCTCGCCGTCCGCGAAACCGAACTCGCCACGGCCAAGGCCGAAATCGGCAAGGTCCAAGCGCTGCTGGACGAACAGCGGCGCTTTCACGACGACCAGCTTCGTGAACTTCGCGAAAAGCATGACGCCGCCCTCGTCCAGCTTCGCGCCGCCAGTGAGCAGGCGTTGGCCGCGTTGCGCGACCAGTTCAAGGCCACGGCCGCCGAAGCGCTCGCCGCGAACAATCCCAAATTCCTCGAACTGGCCAACGAGCTGTTCGCCCGCTTCAAGGCCACCTCGGAAGGAGACCTGAGCCAGCGGCAGGAGAAGATCGCCGGCTTGGTCAAACCGTTGGAGGAACAGCTCAAGTCCTACCAGCAGCGGCTTCAGCAGTCCGAGGCCCAGCAGCAGACCGCGCTCGGGCAGTTCAACGAACAGCTCAAGGCGCTCGCGACGCAAAGCCAGACGCTGTCCAGCGAGACCCAGCGGCTGCGCGTTGTGCTCAGCTCGAATCAGGCGCGCGGACGCTGGGGCGAGGAAACCCTGCGGCGTGTGGTCGAAGCCGCCGGCCTGAGCACCCACTGCGACTTCACCGAGCAGCTCAAGGAAGGCGACAGCAAGCCGGACCTTGTCGTCCGCCTGCCGGGCGACCGCGTCATCATCGTGGATTCCAAGGTGCCGGACCTGGAATTTCTCAACGCGCTCAACCTCGCCGACGAGACGAAGCGCGCCGACGCCCTGCACGAGCACGCCGTCAAACTCAAGGCCACGATCAAGGCGCTGGCGGACCGGGATTACCCGACCCAGTTCGCCAACGCGCTGGACTACGTGATCCTGTTTCTCCCGGCCGAGTCCCTGTTCAGCGCCGCGCTCGAGGGCGACCGCGACCTGATCGTGTGGGCCGCCGAACGGCGCATCCTGCTGGCCACCCCGGCCTCGCTGATCGCGCTGCTGCGCAGCGTGGCGGTGAGCTGGCAGCAGCACGACCAGTCGGTGAACGCCCGGGCCATCGCCGAGGCGGCGCGGGAACTGTTCGAGCGTGTGGCCAAGTTCATCGACCATTTCGAGTCCATCCGTGACGGGCTGCAGAAGGCCGGCGACGCCTACAACCGCGCGCTCGGCAGCTACGAAAGCCGTGTCCGGCCGCAGGGAGAGAAGTTGGCGAAGCTGGGCGCCGCCGCGGAGAACCGGGCGTTGGCGGAGGTGGAACCGGTGAACGCAGTGCTGCGGTTGCCCCCGGCGGCGAGTCAGGGAAGTGGTCAGTGATCAGTGTTCAGTGAGTCAGTCAACGGTGGCCCGCCCTCACCCTGACCCACTCCCCCGGGGAGAGGGAATCGCCCGCTCAAGCCAGTGGACTCCACCAACGGGGCCGGCGAGGACAGTGCAGCGACGAACCAATCTGCATCGCGCAGCCAGCAGTCTGCCAGCCAGCGTCACCGACTGACCCACTGATTACTGAACACTGATCACTTCCCGCGCATCACAGCCCGTTCAGCACGTCCACCAGCTGGCGAATGCGGCCGTAACTGCGGCGGTTGAAGCCGAAAGCAATGCGCGCGAGTTCCAGATGGCTGCCGGCTTCGACTTCCTCCGGGGACGGCGGGACGGAACGGAACGGTTCGCCCTCGATGATGTCGGCGAAGTCCTCGTTCAACGCTTGTAGCGCCGAGGCGCTGGGCGCGTGCTGGAGGCGGATCACGAGCTGATCCTTCACGAAGCGCGTGGAGTGGAAGTTGCGGTAGAAGCGGCGGATGATCTTCACCGCCTCTTCCGGGCTGTCGGTGATCTGGTAGAGGTTCACGTCCTCCTCGGAGATCAGGTGGTTGCGCAGCAGGTGTTCCCGGATCTGCTTGTCCCAGGTCTTCCAGAACGTCCCCCCCGGCCGGTCCACCAGCACCAGTGGCAGCGGCTTGCTCTTGCCGGTCTGCATCAGCGTCAACGATTCGTAGCCCTCGTCCATCGTGCCGAAGCCGCCCGGGAACAGCACGATGGCGTCGGAGTGCCGGAGGAAGGTGAGTTTGCGGGTGAAGAAGTATTTGAAGGTCACCAGCTTCTTGTCCTCGGCGATGACCGGGTTGGCCGACTGTTCCCACGGCAGGCGGATGTTGGCGCCGAAGCTGTGTTCGGCACCGGCGCCCTCGTGGCCGGCCTGCATGATGCCCGGACCCGCGCCGGTGATGATCATGAAGCCCGCTTCCGCAAGGCGGCGGCCCAGTTCGACGGCCTGCTGATACTCGATGTCGCTGGCCTTGAGGCGGGCCGAGCCGAAGATCGTGACCTTGCGCGTGCCTTCGTAGGGCGCGAACAGGCGGTAGGCGTAACGCAGTTCGCGCACGGCGGTCTGGATGACTTTCACGTCGCCGCGATGCCGGACGTCCTTGAGCAGCTTGAGGGCGTTTTCGATGACGTCAGTGACGAGGTCCGGGTTGTGGCCGCCGCCCTTGTAGGCGATGAGCTCGGCGATCCGACGGCGCAATTCGGGGTCCTGCGGGGCTCTCTCCGTTCGATCCATGGCGTCAGCGTATCGCGGCGAAGAGGCGGGGCAAACTTCCGTTCGGGCCGGTTTCGGGCGAGCAGCCCGTTTGCGCGGCCAAGGGGCCGTCGCCCGGTTTTGCTCCCTCCGGTCCAGCCGCGGGCGGGCGTTGCTGCCGGATCGCCCTAGTGCATTCCCGCCATCTCCTTTTCCAGCTTCACGGTGCAATCCGGACAGATGGCATGGGAGACCATGATGTCGGCATGGTCACCGAGGTATTTTTCGATCTGGTGCCAGAGGCTTTCATCGTCGCTCACCTTGCGGCACCAGGCGCACATCGGGAGCATCTGCTGCAGGGTGGAGACTTCGCGCTCCGCCGCTTCCTTCTCCGCGAGCGCCTGCCGCAGGGATTTCACGGTCTTGCGGAGTTCCAGGGCCGTGATCACCTGCCGCGCCAAGGCGGCCAGCGCGGCGGACTGTTCCGGCGAGAGATCGCGCGGCACCCGGTCGATGGCGCACAGCGTGCCCAACGGAACCCCCTCGGGGGTCACCAGCGGAGCCCCAGCGTAGAAACGGATGTGCGGGGCGCCGGTTACGAGCGGATTGTTCGCAAAGCGGCGGTCCAGCGCCGCGTCGCGGACGATGAACACCTCTTCCTGCTCAATCGCATGGGCGCAAAAGGCCTGCTCGATCGGCGTTTCGGAGGCGGTGATGCCCACCGTGGATTTGAACCACTGCCGCTGCAGATCCAGCAGGGAGACGAGCGCGATCGGGGTGCCGCAGATGAAACTGGTCAGCCGGGTGAGATCATCAAACGTCTCCTCCGGCAGCGTATCCATGATCTCATAGTCGCGCAGAGCGGCAAGACGCTGGGCCGCGCAATGCTCTTTCTGTAAATTCGGTGAGCATCAGTTGGTGAGTGGGGTTTTGGGGACGAGGCTGAGGTAGATTTTCCCGGTTTCCCAATCC
>JAYUSF010000245.1:0-13868 GCA_043755815.1 Verrucomicrobiota bacterium | reverse complement strand
TCCCCGGAACTGGCAGAGCTCGATGCGCGTGTTGACCATGGATTTCGCGCTGAAGCTCGCGGTGCGGAGCAGTTCGGCGGAGAGCTCCCGGAAGTTGGCGTCGAACTCCTCGCGCGTCTTTGTGCCCCGAACCTCGGTGACCAGGAGGACGCGGTTGGCGGCCAGTTTGGTGAGCTCCAACCGGGCGGAGACGGCGTAGAGCTTCGTCTGTTGCTCGTGCTGGGGCTGCAGGACCGCAATCGGCGTGCCGGCACGGGAGAATTGGGCGAGACCCGGTCTGGACGCGAGGACCTCCCACTTTATGTCCACGCCGGTTTCATTGTGGGAACTACGGCCCATGACGGAGACCCAGCGCGGATCCCCCGACGACACCACCGGAGAAACCAGCAGCGACGCCTCATACTGCCCGCCGTTCTCAAGCCGCACGTCGAACAACGTGCCGGCGAATGTGCGGCGCGGCTTGCCGGGAAGCGGTCCGATTGGGCGGAGATTATCGAAGGCCCGCCGGGCGATCACCGCGTCCGGCAGCACAAATCCCATCCGCCAAGTCTGACGCCCTGGAGGAAGTATCCGCCACGCCTGGTTTCCCAAGTGCGGCACCGGCTTGACGAATGTTCCGTTGAACGGCGGGAAGAAAGCGTCCTTCAACGACTCTTCCACCTCACCCGGCAACCGGGCGCCGGTGAATCCCACCCGCAGCTCCGCCGAAGTCCGCTGCACATCCGTGGTCACGTCCAAGATGACGACGTTGTTGCTCACGCCGGCAGGCACGCACTCGAACTTCACCAAGGGCGTGGGCACCGCGAAGAACTGTTCGACCGCCCCCGGCGAACGCGCCTCCTGCATCGTCAGGAACCGCGCCACGGCGAACGCGACAACGATGGCACCAAAACCCGGCATCGTTTCGCGGAAGCCCTGGCGAAGAGGGGATCCACGTCCGGGGTCCGCCGGCCGGTCGGAACTCCTCAGGGCGGACCCGCCCCACGCGCAGACCAGGACCACCACCCATGATCCGATCGTCACGACCGCTTCGGAACGGCCGGGGTTCCAGCTCGGGTCGTTCGCAATCTGGGCCATCGCCCATAACCCGAACATGGCAACACCCGCGCCCACGACGAACAGGGCCAGACCGACCCAGCTCTTCCACGTTTGGGCAGTCGCCACGAAGGAGCCGACGCGGGGCGCACCACGCCGCAAGAGCAGGAACAGGCCGACAGCCAGGAGCGGTGCTGTCGGAAACAGCGCGCGCATGACGTTGGCCTCGGATGGAAAATGCAGGCCGTTGAGCGAGTCGGAGATCTCCTCGGATCGAGCCTGCGCGGTCGCGCCTGCGGTCGCCAGCCGAGCCGCTTCACTGGCCTGCTGGACGGCTTCCTGTTCCAAGCGAGTGCGTTCGGCCGGCGTCGCGGATCTCGCCGCCTCTGCTTTGAGGCGGTTCGCCGCGCCGCGGGCCTGGCCTTCATCGGCCTTCGCTTTCATCCACAGCGCCAGCTGCGTCCGGATCTCCATGGCCGAGTTCGAGGAGCGAGACAGGAAGATCTGGTTTTCTTCCATCAGCCGTGAACTTCCCCAAACCGTCGCCAGAACAAGCAGGCCGACGCCGATGGCCCGGCTCGTCCGACTGACGAAAGGGGCCGGCTGGCTCCGACGAATCCAAAGCCACCGCAGCAGCAGGAACAAACAGAACCCTACGGAGAAGACGGATCCACCGATCACCCCGCCGGCCCAGAGCGGAGGCGAGTCTCCGCCACCACGACTCCAAACCACGAACAGCAGCGTCATGACGACGACGAAGGTCAGCGGAATGGCTGCGAGCACCAGCAAGAGAACCATCCATCTGCTACGCGACGGGGGCGTGTGCGGCGGTCGCGTGCTGGAGGCGGCATCGTCCCGCCCTGCCTGGCCTCGCCATTCGGTGGCATGGATGCCCATGCGACGGCAACTCGGGCACCAGAGCAGTTTCTTGGGATTGCCGGCGGCTCCGAAGCGGATGCCGCCCCGCGCCCAGACGGAATCCGCATGGCCGCACTTGCAGACCAGATGCCAGCCCATCGACTCCCGCTTTGCCGCCTCGGCCCAACGCGCCGGCAGGACGGCTTGGAAAAACCGCTGCACGCCGCTGCGGGGAGACTCCGCTGGCGTGATCGCGGGCTCGCAACCGGTGGCGGCAGTCACGGCTTCGCGGATGGCAGCATGCCACTCGGCGACGACCAGGTTGGTATCCCAAACCGCCTCGAAGGCGCCCTCGTTGGGCGTGAAGCAGAGACACCGAGTGCGCCCACCGTCATCGAAAGTGACCCGGATGAAGTCCAGCCGGTGGGGCTTCGCGAAGCGCGCGTATTGACCGACACTGAGGCCGCGAATGGCCGTCAACGGGATCGCCGTCACTCCATCCGATACGACGAAAGACAGTTCGTTCGAATCGAGCTTGAGCCGCCCCTTGCCGCTATAGATATAGACGTATTTCCCCCAAAGGGTGGCCATGTGTTCGGGCGTCGCCACGTAGCTTGGGGAGCTCATGGGCAGGCGCCTTGAGGGCGTGCCCGAACCGGGCGCCTTCACCTGCTTGCTGGTCGAGGTTGAAACCATCGTCGCGACCTGCGTCCGAAAGTCTCCCGCCGTCTGGAAACGCATCTCCGGCTTCGCCTCAAGAGCGCGCAGCACGATCTCATCGAGGCGCACGTCGATCTGCACCTTGCGCGACGGGGGCTGGAGTTTGGTCGCCGGAAGTTCGCCCGTGAGCAGTTCGTAGAGGACCACTCCGAGCGAGTAGATGTCCGCGCGATGGTCGGTGCGACGGTGGTCCTTTTGCTCCGGCGCCATGTATTGCGCGGTGCCGGGCGGCTGGCTTTCCGCAAGCCCCACGTCGGAGCCGTCGGCATGGAGCATCTTCGCGATGCCGAAGTCGGCGATCTTGATTCGGCCGTCTTTGTCGAGGAGCAGGTTCTCCGGCTTGATGTCGCGATGGACGATGCCGTGCTCGTGCGCGAACTGCAGCGCCTCGCAGACCGGCGGCACCACGGCCAGCGCCTGCTCGGGGGTAAAGCGGCCGGCCTTCATCGCCTGGCGCAGGTTCACGCCGTCCACGAACTCCATGAGCAGGTAGTAGAATCCGCCCGCCTGGCCGAAGTCGTGGATGGTGACGATGCTCGGATGGTTGAGCGCCGCCAACGCCCGCGCCTCGTTCGCGAACCGCTCCGCGAACTTCGCGTCCGCCACCCGTTCCGGCGCAAGCAGCTTGAGCGCGACGAGGCGGTTGAGGGACTTCTGCCGGGCCTTGTAGACGACGCCCATGCCGCCGCGCCCCAGGCATTCGAGGATCTCCAGCTGCGGAAAGTGCGGCGCGAGTTCCTCCGGTGGGACGGTCTGGCCCGGAGCTGTCGGCCCGGCGTCGGGCTGCGTTTCAGCCATCGCCTCCGCCATGAGGCATCGCGGACACAGCCCGGCCGTGGCGGCGGACGGAAGAGCCGTGCCGCACTTCGGACACGAACCGGGCGTTGGCGAGGATTCGTTCATGCCGGTGTCCTGACGCAATGGAGACGATTGGTTACCACGTTTCGTTCCTCAACTTGCCAGCGCGGCGAACAGGGCCTGCATCTCCGTTTCGATCGCGCCGGAATCGTCCAGCGTGCCCGCGACCTCTTCCCGCAGGACCTGGCGGAACCGGCGCTTCAGCCGATGAATGGCCACCTTGAGTGCGTTCGCGTTCATCCCGCATTTCTCGGCCAACACGGACTGGTCACCGTGGGCGGCATCGCCGGTGAGCCAGGGTTTGACGAGCGAGAAGAACTCGGCGCGCCCGTCCGCCGCGCATTCCTCGCGCAGTGCTTCCAACGCACGCGCCAGCACCGTGAGCGCCCATTGACGATCAAACGCCGCATCCGGCGACAACGCGGCTCCATCGGCGATCGGCCGGGTTTCGCCCGTGTCGGTATCGTAGAGCGAAACGTTCTCCACCCCGCCGCCGCGTTTGAGACGACTCGCGGCCACCCGGCGGTGCGAAAGGAAATGTTTCACCGCCCCGAGCAGATAGGAACGAAAGCGGCCCCGCCCCGGCTCGGCGCGCTCGATGGCTCCCCCCGCCAACACCCCGGCGAAGAAGTCGTGCGCCATCTCCCGGGCGGCGTCCGCATTGCGGAGTTCGCAACGGAGAAACGCCGCCACAGGCTCGTAGTAGGCGTCGCACAGTTCCGCCAGCGCGCGCCGCCCGTCGGCCGACTCCGCCTTGGCGCGGCCGACCTGTGTCCAGCGCGTGGTGCGAAACGACCCGGCGGACGCGTTCGCCGAAGGCGCAGGCGGCGGTGGCTGGGTCGGTTCAGTGGTCATCGGGATGCTGCGAAACCATGTCACGGAGACCTGACGTATTGGAGGAGAAAGGTTACCGGGCAATCTCGGCCGCAGGGTGGGCGGGCCGTTTGCAAATCGCTTCGACAATCCGAATCAAGAACGGGACGATTGAGAATCACATTTAACCGAATGCAAAGGGCCGGCGCCAGACGGCCAGGCATGAACCTCTCGGAACGGAAATCGGCTGCGAGCAATCCCATGAACACTTCCACGCTTCTGCGGGTTGGTTTGGCCCTGTTGGCCTGGGTCTGGACCGGAGCAGCCCAGACGGCCCCGGCCAAGCGCCCCAACATCCTGCTCATCGTGGCGGACGACCTGGGTTTCTCCGATCTCGGTTATTACGGAGGCGAAATCGCGACGCCGAACCTGGATGCGCTTGCGCGGGGCGGGCTTCGGTTCACCCAGTTCTACAACACCGCCCGCTGCTGGCCCTCACGGGCGGCCCTGCTGACCGGTTATTACGCGCAGCAGGTGCGCCGCGACACGGTGCCAGGAATTCCAAGCGGCACCGCCGGCACGCGGCCGGAATGGGCCCGGCTGTTGCCGGAGCGGCTGCGCCCGCTCGGCTACCGTTCGTATCACTCGGGCAAATGGCACCTCGATGGGAAGCCGTTGCAGAGCGGCTTCGACCATTCCTACAGCCTCAACGACCACGACCGCTACTTCGCGCCGCAACTCCACACCGAGGACGATGTGCCATTGCCGGCGGTGGCGACGAATGCCGGCTACTATGCGACGACGGCGATCGCCGACCACGCCATCAAGTGTCTTAAGGAACACGCGGAGAAGCATGCCGTCCAGCCGTTCTTCGAGTTTCTTGCCTTCACGGCGCCCCACTTCCCGGTGCAGGCGCCGCCCGAGGACATCGCACGATACCGGGATCGTTATCTCGCCGGATGGGATGCGCTCCGGGCGGAACGTTGGCGGCGGATGCAGGCCATGGGCATCGGGGGCAGCACCTTGGCCTCGATGGAGCGCGAGGTCGGACCGCCGTATGCGTTTCCCGAAGCCATCGCCAAGCTGGGACCGAACGAGGTGAACCGGCCGCTCGCTTGGACCGAGCTGACGGCCGCCCAACGCAATTTTCAGGCGGACAAAATGGCGGTCCACGCCGCGATGGTGGACCGGATGGACCGCGAGATCGGCCGGGTGCTGGCGCAGATCCGCGCCATGGGTTCGCTGGAGGACACGCTCGTGCTCTTCCTCTCCGACAACGGGGCCAGTGCCGAGATGATGGTGCGGGGCGACGGTCACAATCCGGAGGCCGCGTGCGGCACCGGCGCAACGTTCCTCAGCATCGGACCCGGTTGGTCGAGCCTGGCCAACACGCCGTTCCGCCGACACAAGACGTGGGTCCACGAAGGCGGCATTTCCACGCCGCTGGTCGTGAACTGGCCCAAGGGCATTGCGGCGCGTGGTGAGCTTCGGCACGCGCCGGGCCACCTCGTCGACCTCGTGCCCACGATCCTCGAACTCGCCGGCGCCCAGCCGTCCCGGACCACGTCCGCTGCGTCGCTTCCACCGATGCCGGGACGCAGCCTGGTTCCGCTGTTGGCCCAGGACGGTTCCGTGACCCGCGATTCGATCTGGTGGCTGCACGAGGGCAATCGCGCGCTGCGAGCCGGTGACTGGAAGATCGTGTCGGCCGGCAAAGACGGTGCGTGGGAGCTCTACGACCTCGCCCGCGATCGTTCGGAGTCCAAAAACCTCGCGGGCGAGTTGCCCGGAAAGGTCCGGGAACTTGCGGAACGTTGGGAGATGCAGACCCAGGAACATGCCGCCTTGGCGCTCCGGCCTGAGCCTTCGCCTAAGCCTGCGTGGAAACATTCCGGCTCGGTCCATGTCGATACGACTCCCGAGGGAGCGAACCTCCCGGCGTCGGCTTCGGCGCAGGACTTCCCGCTGCTGGTGCGCCTCGACCAGGACTTCTTTGATTTCAGCCAAGCTCAGCCGAACGGCGAGGACCTGCGGGTTTCCACCGCCACGGGTGAAAAGTTGGCGTTCCAGATCGAGCAGTGGGACGCGGCCCGCGGGACGGCCAGCGTCTGGGTCCGCGTGCCCCAGATCAAAGGCAACGACCGGCAGAAACTTCGGCTCCACTGGGGCAATGCCGACGCGGTCAGCGAATCGAATGGCGGTGGCGTGTTCAACGAGTCCAACGGTTACCTGAGCGTCTGGCACATGGATTCACCGGTGAAAGATGAGGTGGGCATGCTCACTACCAAGGACGAAGGCACGACCGCCACGGTTGGAGCCGTGGGTGCCGCCCGCCATTTCGGAGGAGGGCAGGGCCTCTTCGGTGGAGACCAGATCGCCGGCTATCCGGTCGGGTCGGGTTCGCACACCTCGGAGGCGTGGCTGCGACCGGAAAAAGTGAACACCACCGCGCTCGCTTGGGGCAACGAGCAGGCCCAGGGAAAGGTGGTCATGCAGTTCCGCAGCCCGCCCCACATCAACCTGGACTGCTATTTCTCCGACGGAAACGTCCGCAGCCGGAGCCGGCTGACGAACTCCCAGTGGGTGCACGTCGTGCACACCTACGCGAAGGGTGATTCACGGGTCTATGTGAACGGAGTCCTCGACGGGGTCGCCACTTCCCGGGCGACGCCGTTGGCGATCCAAAGCCCGGCGCGGCTGTGGATCGGCGGCTGGTATGGCAACTACGACTTTGTGGGCGGCCTCGATGAAGTGCGCGTCTCCAGGGTGGCGCGCTCGGCGGACTGGGTTCGACTTCAGTTCGAGAACCAGAAACCGCTGCCAACGGCCGTGGGATCGGTCGTGCGTCCTGGTTCGGCCTTCTCGGTCACACCGGCGCAGGCCAGCGTGCAGGAGGGCGGGCGCGTGGCGTTCGTGGCGGAAGCCGGTGGCGCTTCGAAGGTGTATTGGATCCTCAAGGCCGGGGGGCGCGAGGAGGTGGTCTCCGTGGACCGGTTCCGGTTCACGCTGGAGGCGGGACGGGTGACGGGGCGCAAAACCGCCGTGCTTCAATTCAAGGCCGTCTATCCGGCTGGCGTGAAGACCCGGGACATTCCGATCACGGTGGAAGAAGACATCCCGGACCCCATCTTCACGCTGCAGGCACCTTCGGCGTGGGACGGCCGCACGGCGATTGAAGTGGTTTCACAGGTCAGCAACCTGAAGGCGATGCAGGCGAAGGGGGCAGGGGAGCTGAAGACCGAGTGGAACGTCTCGCCGTTCGCCGTGATCCAGGAGCGCGCGCCGGGAAAACTTATCCTGAAGCGCGCGCAGAACAGCGGTCAACTGACGGTGACGGCGACGATCAGCAACGGCGGCAATCCGGTAACGCAGAGCGTGGCCCTGACCGTGACGGAACCGAAACGGGAGGCCTGGGTGGCGCGCCCGCCCGCGAAGGACGAGCAGCCGGAGGAGGGACAGTTCTACGCCCGCGACGACCGGAACGAGGGGGCGCTCCATTATAACGGCACGCTGGCGGAACCCGCCGATTCGGTGTTCCTCCGATTGTTCGCGGACGAAACCTTGGTGAAGACCGAGACAACGAAACCTGGCGCGGACCAGTCCTACGCCTTCGCGGTGAAACTTAAGCCCGGGTTAATCCGCTATCGCGTTGAGTTCGGGACCACGACCGCCGGCCAGGAGACCGTCAGGCATCGGGTCGGCAACCTGGTTTGCGGCGATGCCTTCATCATCGAAGGCCAGTCCAACGCCCTGGCCACGGATACCGGCGAGAAATCCCCGCCCGAAACCAACGAATGGATTCGCAGCTACGGGCGGCCGTCCGGTGATCCGAAGGAGGACCGAGGCAACCTCTGGTGCAACCCGGTCTGGAAGGCGGAGAGGGGTGAAAAGGCGGAGTTGGGCTGGTGGGGCATGGAACTCGCCAAGCGCCTGGTCGAAAGCCAGCGGATGCCGATTTTAATCGTGAACGCCGCCGTCGGCGGCACGCGCATCGACCAGCATCAGCGCGACCCGGCCAACCCGGCGGACCTCGATTCCATCTACGGAAGAATGCTGTGGCGGGTCCGGCAGGCGAAGCTGACCCACGGCATTCGCGGCATTCTGTGGCATCAGGGCGAGAATGACCAAGGCTCGGATGGACCGACGGGCGGTTTCGGTTGGGAGACCTACCAGCAGCTCTTTGTGGATATGGCCGCGGGTTGGAAACAGGACTTCCCGAACGTGCAGCGCTACTACGTTTTCCAGATCTGGCCGGACTCGTGCAGCATGGGAGGGCGGGAAGGTTCAGGTGACCGGCTGCGGGAAAGGCAGCGCACTTTGCCGCAGCTGTTTTCCAACCTGAGCGTCATGTCCACGCTCGGCATCCGTCCGCCCGGCGGCTGCCATTTCCCGCTCGTGGGCTGGGCGGAATTTGCCCGCCTGATCCAGCCGCTCATCGAGCGGGACCATTACGGGAAGGTGCCCACTGGCCCGATCACTCCGCCCAACCTCCAGAAAGCCGCCTATGTCGGCGGCACGACGGACGCCATCGCCTTGGAGTTCGATCAACCGGTGGTCTGGGCCGATGGGCTGGCCGGGCAGTTCTACCTCGACGGCGAAAAGGGCAGAGTCGCCTTGGGCAGCGTGTCGGGAAATGTGCTCACGCTGAGATTGAAGGCAGCGTCTTCAGCCAAGCAGATCACCTATCTCAAGGAGGCGTCATGGAACCAGGACGCGCTGCTGACCGGCACGAACGGGTTGGCCGCGCTGACGTTTTGCGAGGTGCCGATCGTGCCGTAGGGATCCGTCCGTCAACCTGAGCCGACATTCTCAACAGGCGGTTCGCCTCGTCCCGCGCCTGATCTTCACGCTGCTGTTGGTCGCGTGTGTGTGGGAGGCACAGAGAGCTTCCGGTTTTTTCGTTCCTGGCGGCGCAAACCTTCCGATCCGCGAAGCACCACAACGGCCCCAAGGCTGATTCGGTGCACTTGAGCCGGTCGCAAAAGCAAAGCGGCGGCTGAGTTCGTCGGCCGCCGCTCATCTGTAAAGGGCGAGGAGACCGTCCACGCTCACACGGTCAGGATTTCCTTCTCCTTGTGCGCCAAGTGGTCTTCGAGCCGCTTGATGTATTGGTCGGTGAATTTCTGGACCTCTTTCTCGGCACCTTCCACGTCGTCTTCGGAGACGCCGCCATCGGCCTTGGCCTTCTTGAGCAGTTCCATGGCCTGCCGGCGTTCGGTGCGGATCGCCACGCGGCCGTCTTCGGTCATCTTCTTGCAGATTTTCACGAACTCCTGCCGGCGTTCGGTGCTCAGGTCGGGCAGCACGATGCGGATGAACTTGCCCTGAGAGGCGGGGTTGAGCCCGAGGTTTGAGCTTTGGATCGCCTTCTCAATCGCCTTGATGTTGCCAATATCGAACGGCGTGACCATCAGCATCCGGCTTTCCGGGGCGGAAATGGTGGCGAGTTCCTTGAGCCGCATGTGCGAGCCGTAGGCTTCGACGTGGATGTTTTCGATGAGCGACGGCGAGGCCTTGCCGGTGCGGACCCCGGCAAAATGACTCACCAGATGCTCCTCGGTCTTGAGCATCTTTTCTTCGGTTTCGAGCAGGATTTCGTCGATGGACATGGTGAAGACTTGGAACGGTGGATGGTGAGGAGGTGAAACTGTATCAGCCCGTGACCGTGGTGCCGATGGGTTCGCCCTTCACGACCCGGAGCAGGTTGTGGGGCTTGAAAAAGTCGAACACGATGATCGGCATCTTGTTGTCCTGGCAGAGCGCGAACGCCGAGGCATCCATGACCTTGAGCCGCTTTTCCAGGGCTTCGCCGTAGGTGATCGTCGTGTAACGTTTGGCACTGGAATGCCTCTTCGGATCCTTGTCGTAGATCCCGTCCACCTTGGTGGCCTTCAGCACGACTTCGGCGTCGATCTCGTTCGCGCGCAAGGCGGCCGCTGTGTCGGTCGAGAAGTAGGGATTGCCGGTGCCGGCGGCGAAGATGACGACCCGGCCCTTCTCCAGATGGCGCACAGCCCGGCGACGGATGAAGGGCTCGCAGACTTCGGTCATGCTGATGGCGCTGAGCACCCGGGTGTCGACGTCACGCTTTTCCAGCGCGTCCTGCAGGGCCAGGGCGTTGATGACCGTGGCGAGCATGCCCATGTAATCCCCCGTGGCCCGTTCGATGCCCTTTGCGCTGCCCTGCAAGCCGCGGAAGATGTTGCCGCCGCCCACGACGATGACGACCTCGACCCCCAGTTCGCGGACTTCGGCCACCTGTGCCGCCATGTCGTGAACCGCCTCGGGGCTGATGCCATGGCCCGCCTCGCCGCCCAGGGCCTCACCGCTGAGCTTGAGGAGGATGCGGCGAAACTTGGGGGCTGATTTGACGGCGGCTTTCTTCATCGGCGGGCCGGGTGTAACAAGAGGGACACGGTTCCGTCAAACCGCGACGCGTCGGAAACCGGGCAGGATCATTGAAGCATCCGGGCCAGATAGCCGCCCGTGTGGCTCGTCGGCGTTGCCGCTATCCGTTCCGGCGGCCCTGCAGCGACGATCTGGCCGCCGCGGCCGCCGCCTTCCGGGCCGAGGTCGATCACCCAGTCCGCGGTCTTGATCACGTCGAGGTTGTGCTCGATGACAATCAGCGTGTTGCCGCTGGCGCGCAGGCGGAAGAGCACTTCCAGCAGCTTGGCGACGTCGGCGAAGTGCAGGCCGGTGGTCGGTTCGTCGAGCAGGTAGAGCGTCCGGCCCGTCTGCCGCCGGCTGAGTTCGGCGGCGAGCTTGAGCCGCTGCGCTTCGCCACCGGACAGGGTGGTCGCGGACTGCCCGAGCCGGATGTAGCCGAGGCCGACTTCGGCCAAAGTTTGCGTGACCTCGTAGAGCTTCGGCACGGCGCGGAAGAAGTGAACCGCTTCGTCCACAGTCAGGTTTAGCACGTCGGCGATGTTCAGGCCCTTGTAGGTGATTTCCAGCGTCTCGCGGTTGTAGCGTTTGCCGCCGCAGGATTCGCACGTGACGAAGACCGGCGGCAGGAAATGCATCTCGATCTTCAGCAGGCCGTCGCCCTCGCACTTCTCGCAGCGGCCTCCCTTCACGTTGAAGCTGAACCGGCCGGTCTCGTAACCGCGAATTCGGGCCGCCGGCAGCGAGGCGAACAGGTCCCGGATCTCGTTGAACATGCCGGTGAACGTCGCCGGATTGCTCCGCGGTGTCCGGCCAATGGGCGACTGGTCCACGACCACACACTTCTCGAACAGCTCCAGGCCGCGCAGTTCGTCATGCAGACCGGGCTTCTCCTTCGAACCATACCATTGGCGGAAGATCGCCCGGCGCAGGATGTCATCGACCAGCGTGGACTTGCCGCTGCCGCTGACACCGGTGACGCAGGTAAGCAGGCCCAGCGGAAACCGCGCGTGGACGTTCCGGAGGTTGTTTTCCCGCGCCCCGACGATCTCGATCCAGCCCTTGTCCTCCCGCGGCGCGAGGCGTTGACGCGGAACCTCGATCTTCAGGTCGCCCCGGAGATAACGGCCCGTGGTGGACTTCGGATGGGCCATGATCTCCGCGACGGTTCCCTGCGCGACGATTTCGCCGCCGTGGATGCCGGCGCCAGGGCCCATGTCCACGACATGGTCGGCGGCCCGGATGGTGTCCTCGTCGTGCTCGACCACGAGCACGGTATTGCCGAGGTCACGCAAGTGTTTGAGCGTGGCGAGCAGGCGGTCGTTGTCGCGCTGGTGCAACCCGATGCTCGGTTCGTCCAGCACATAAAGCACCCCCATGAGTCCCGCGCCGATCTGCGTGGCGAGCCGGATGCGCTGCGCCTCGCCGCCGCTGAGCGTGCCGCTCTCACGGTCCAGCGTCAGGTAACCCAGCCCGACGTCGATGAGGAACCCCAGCCGCGCGCGCACCTCGCGGATCACGTCGCCGGCGACCTTTCGCTGAAACTCGGTGAGCGCAAGCCCGGCAAGGAAGGCGTCGGCATCCGCAATGGAAAGCTGACCGAAGTCGGAGATGCTTAGGCCGGGAACGGAGTGATCAGTAATCAGTGAGTCAGTGTTCAGTAGGGCAGGGGTGTTCTCGGACTGACTACTGATTACTGAATACTGATCACTGGCTGCCTTCGGCAAGGTGATCGCCAGCACGTCCGGCTTAAGCCGCCGGCCGCCACAGGCGTCGCAGGGCGAGAGCGTCATGTAGTTCTTGAGCCGGTTGCGGGTGAACTCGCTTTCGCTCTCGGCGTAGAGGCGTTGGAGGTTGGGCAGGACGCCCTCGAAGACCTTCTTCGTCTTGCGCGGAGCACCCGCATGCATGAACCAAAACTCGACCTCGTCCTCGCCGGTGCCGTTCAGCAGCCTGTCCTTGAAGTCCGGTTTCAGGTCTTTCCATGGTCGATCCAGCGGTGCGCCGTAGTGCGTCGCCACGCCTTTGAGCAGGCCCTTGTAGTAGACCACCATTTTCTTGCCGCCCAGGCCGCGATACGGCTTCACCGCGCCGTCCTCGAGCGACTTGGCTTCGTCCGGCACGATGAGCGTGGGATCGAAGATCAGCTTCTGCCCGAGCCCGTGGCAGACGGGGCAGGCGCCCTTGGGCGAATTGAACGAGAAGTGCTGCGGCGTCGGCGTGTCGAAGCTGCGCCCCGTCGCCGGCGAATACATCCGGGTGGAATGCAGCGTCTCCAACCAGCGGTTCGGGTCCGCATGTTCAGGGGGTTGATGCAGCACCAGGAGCCGGCAGTCACCCCAACGGAGGGCGGTTTCAATCGAGTCAGAGAGCCGCGTCTTGACCCCGTCGGCGATAACGACGCGGTCCACGACCACCTCGATGGTGTGCTTGGCCTTGGCGTCGAGCCGGGCGGGCTTGTTGGCGATCAGTTCGATGATCTGGCCGTCCACGCGGGCTCGGACGAAACCTTCCCGCGCCAACCGCTCCAGCACGTCGCGGAACTCCCCCCGCTGCTCATCCACGACCGGTGCG
Organism: Verrucomicrobiota bacterium; assembly: GCA_043755815.1. Lineage (GTDB taxonomy): Bacteria > Verrucomicrobiota > Verrucomicrobiia > Limisphaerales > UBA9464 > CAIWAH01. The sequence goes on along the minus strand of JAYUSF010000245.1, from coordinate 623 downwards.
AGGAGCATCACGCGCGACTTCGGCGGCAAGGCGGCCACCTTGTCCACGATCTCGCTCGGCGACTGGGCGCTGAGCGGCGTGCCCGTGGCGGGATCGTGGGCCTGGCCGACGTTGGCGTAGAGCAGGCGCAGATAATCGTAGATCTCGGTCGTCGTCGCGATCGTGGAGCGGGGATTTCCGCCGCTGGACCGCTGCTCGATGGCGATGGCCGGCGAAAGCCCCTCGATGTGGACGAGGTCCGGCTTGGGCAACTGGTCGAGGAACTGCCGGGCAAACGCGCTCAGCGACTCGACGTATTTCCGCTGCCCTTCGGCGAAGATCGTGTCGAACGCCAGCGACGACTTGCCCGATCCGCTCGGCCCGGTGAGCACGACCAGCCGGTCGCGGGGAATCTCCAGCGAGAGGTTCTTGAGGTTGTGCTGCCGGGCGCCCCGGAGGCGGATGAAATCCTTCGACATGCGGTCGGCCTAGAAAGCACGGAAGCCTGCCGGAGGGAAGCTTGGAGGTGGCGAACTGTTGCGCCGGGGCGCATCCACATACCGTGTGCGGCCGTGATTTGGACTGCGCCGGCATGACGGCGCTTTTCCTGCACCGGCGAGAATGCTTCGGTGCCTTTGGAACTG
>JAYUSF010000244.1:0-13870 GCA_043755815.1 Verrucomicrobiota bacterium | reverse complement strand
CCCATTGCTACACCAAAAAGCTGGCCAACCTCGCCGCCAGCATCCTCCTCTACCTGCTCAAAAAAACGTAATCAATACCTATTGAGCAATCCCCAGTTTCGCATTCATCGTCGTCATCACGGGAGGTGTTACGCGGCAAGGAGGCGGAAAGTTTCAGGAATCTTCCCGTCCGCAGAATTGGAGACCGCTTCACCCCGTTGCGTTCCCGGCCCGCCAACCTAGTTTGGGCCCCGTGGCCAACGCCTCCGTCGAAATCAAAAACACCTGGGCCGCCGTGCAGGATCACACCCGGGTCTTCCAGGAGCTCGTGTTCGTCTATCCGGTCATTTCACGTCGTTCGCGCGGGCTGTCCATCGGCGTAAACCTGAATCCGGACAAACGCTGCAACTTCGACTGCGTCTACTGCGAAGTGGACCGCCGCACTCCCGGCCGCGCCGAGTCGGTCGACCTGATTCAACTGCGCGAAGAGCTGACTTGGTTGATCCGGTATGCCCAGGCCGGCCAACTCGGCACCCAGCCCAAGTTCAGCGAGGTGCCGGAACTCGCCCGCACCGTCCGGGACATCGCCTTCAGCGGCGACGGCGAGCCGACGATGGTGCCCAACTTCGACGAATGCGTCCGGGCAGTGGTGGCGGTGAAACGCGAACTAAATCTGCCCGACGCCAAACTGGTGCTCATCACCGACTCCGCCGGGCTCGACAAGTCCAGCGTCAAACGCGGCTTGGAGCTGATGGACGAGAACCAGGGTGAATTCTGGTGCAAGCTCGATGCGGGGACGGAGGAATACTACCGGCTGGTGAACCGCTCGGCCGTCAGGTTCGAACGCATCCTCAAGAACCTCCTGGAAACGGCCCGGGCCCGTCCGGTCATCATCCAGAGCCTTTTCCTGAAGACCAACGGCGCGCCCATGCCGCCCGAGGAGTTGGCCGCCTATTGCGACCGCCTGAACGAGCTGCTCCGGGCCGGCGGCACGATTCGCGAGGTTCACGCTTACACCATTGCCCGGCCCACGCCGGAGCCTTGGGCCACCCGGCTGACCACGGGTGAACTTGAAAACATCGCGACGACGATCCGCGGGCGCACTGGCTTGCGGGTGGAGGTGTTTGATTGAGCGGGCAGGCCGGAAACCCGCGAGCGAACCGCGCGACAGAAAATGCGGCCGCCCGGACCGCGCGACCGGGCGGTGATGGTCAATCCCACCCGGCCAAAACGGCCTTCGGCCACCCGCCGGCCTTGATTGCGTTTTGGCGGGCGCGGGTTCGCGCCGCCCTCCAAAAGGGCGCCGGCACGCCATTCTATCTGTTCAGTGCGGAGCCGGTGGCCGCCGCTCTCGCCCAACTCACAGCGCTCGACTTGGGCCGACCCGCGGTCCATTGGCTTTCGACCAAGACCCAGCCCCTGCCCACCCTGCTCCGCTGGTGGCGGCAACAGGGCCGACCGGCCGAAGTGGTGAGCGAGGCCGAGTTCCAACTCGTTCAGTCCGCCGGTTTTGACACGGACTCGATCCTCGTGAACGGCCCGGCGAAGCAGCGCTGGTTGCCGCCGCACTCGCGCGCCGGATTGCGCGTGAATTTCGATTCCTTGCGCGAACTCGATGCCTTGCTGCCGCTCGCCCAGCGTGACCGTTGGCGCGTCGGCCTCCGGATCTGCACCGCGGAGGATTTCGATCCGGAAGCGCCTCAGTATCCGACGCAGTTCGGCCTCACTCCCGCAGAGGCAGCCCTCGTGATCCGCCGCCTGAAACGGGCCCGGATCGAAGTGGACACGCTGCACTTCCACCTCCGGACCAACGTCGCCTCGGCCGAATGCTACGCCCGTGCGCTTGGCGAACTCGCCACGTTCTCCGCGGCCAACGGACTGTCGCCCCGCCACCTAGATCTGGGCGGCGGCCTGCCGCCACGCCACGCCCTGACTCGCGGCGGCAAGCGGCTCGATGCCGGGTTCTCCCTTGAATCGTTTGCCCTCACGGTCCGGCGGGCCGTGAAGCGCTTTCCAACGGTCGAGGAGGTCTGGCTCGAGAACGGCCGCTTCGTGAGCAGCGGTTCCGGAGTGTTGGCGGTGCAGGTGCTCGACGTGAAGGAACGCCGGGGACTGCGCCAGTTGATCTGCGACGGCGGACGAACGCTCCACGCCCTGGTGTCGCTCTGGGAACAGCACGAACTGCTTCCGCTGCGGGCGACCCGCGGACCTGGGGTGCTCACCGCCGTGCACGGCCCAACCTGCATGGCGTTTGATCAGCTTGCCCGTAAGCCGCTCGCCCGTTCGCTCCGGCCGGGCGACACCCTGCTCTGGTTGGACGCCGGCGCGTATCACCTGCCGTGGGAGACCCGCTTCTCCCATGGACTCGCCGAAGTCTGGTGGCACGAAGGCGACCGGCTGGAACCGGTCCGCGGAGCCGAGTCGGTCGCGCCCCGGTCGGCCTAATTCTTCTGCAACACCGCCACGTAGGCGCCGTCGACCTTCTCCTTGAACGGCGTCAGCTGCCGCTCGCGGATGAAGCTGAAGTTCGGGCGCCCGTCGATGAAGCGGTCCACGACGGCGCGATTTTCCTCCGGCTCCAGGCTGCACGTCGAATAGACCAGCCGGCCCTCGGGCTTGAGCAGGGCGGACACGGCCAAAAGGGTCTGAAACTGCTGTTCGGCCAGTTTCGGAAGTTCATCTTCCCGGAGCCGCCAGCGCGCCTCCAGTCGGCGGCGCAGCACGCCCGTATTGGAGCAGGGCGCATCGACGAGGATGCGGTCGTAGCGTTCCTTCTCCCGGGCAGGTGACGGCAGCACATTGGTCGGGAACACTCAGGACAGTCCCATTCGCGAGACGTTTTCGCGCAGCATCCGCAGCCGCTCAAACGATGGGTCATGGGCTGAAATGATCCCCTTGTCCTCCATCAGTTGGGCGATGTAGGTCGTCTTGCCGCCAGGCGCGGCGCAGTAATCGAGGATGGTTTCGCCCGACTTGGGCGCCAGCTCTCGGACCGCCAACAAAGTGCTCGGATCCTGCACGTAGAAGCCGCCGCGGACAAACGAACGCAGGCCTGCCAAGGGCGGATGCGATCCCAACTGGCACACGAGGTTCTCCGCAGTCCAATCGTAGCGTTTGAAGTCAAACTCGACCCGCTCGTCGCGCCACAGCTCGATCAGCTTCTCCACGCTGAGACGGCGCGCGTTCAGCCGGACGTAGGTTTCCGGCGGGGTGTTGTCCCATTCCAGCATGCGGCGGGTCGTTTCGACACCAAACCGGTCGAGCCACCGTTTCACCATCCAGTCCGGATGGGACCACGCCGTGGCGGGATCCGATTGTTGCAACGACTCAAACGCCTGCCCGATGGCGGCCCGTTCGCGGGTGGCTCCGCGGAGGACGGCGTTGACGAACTTGCCCAAACCTTCGCCCCCCAGGTTGCGGGCCATCTCCACCGAGTCGTTCAGCACGGCGTAGGCGGGCACCCGGTCGAGCCAGAAAAGCTGGTAAAACCCCAGGCGGAGGAGGGTCTGCGCGAGCGGTTGCTGGGGGCGTCCCTGAGTTCGGAGGTGGATCATCCAGTCCAACGTGGCGCGCCACCGGACCACCCCGAAGAGGAGTTCCTGGACGAGCCGTCGGTCATCGGGGCGGAGTTCCTGAACCAAAGGATCCCGTTCAAGCCGGTGCTCCAGGAAATCGCCCGGCTGGTCAGCGTCGCGCAGAAGTCGAACTGCAATTTGTCGTGGTGCGGAAACCATTCAGGCCGCATACTGACCGCCATTCAAGTCGGAGTCATCTTTTTGAACGTATGAAAGAGGAAATGGAGCAATTGGTCGCGGCAGGCAAAATTCAGTCCCGGCATGTGGGCGCCCTGACGGCCTTGCTCGAAGCTGGTTTTTGCCAGCACAAGAGCTGGGGTTTTGGCAAGGTGAAGGCGCTGGACGGCATTGCCGGCCGGCTGATGATCGACTTTCACGCCAAGGCCGGACACGGGTTGGACCTCGCCTTTGCGGCGGACACCCTCAAGGCGGTTTCCAAGAACCACATCCTGGCCCGGAAGGCGGCGGACATGAAGGGGCTGCAACAGATGGCCGCGTTGCATCACCTGGACGTCGTCCGGGTCGTCCTCGACAGCTTTGGTGGCCGGGCCACGATCGCCCAGATTCAGGAATCGCTGAAGGACGTGGTGCCCACCGACTGGAAGAAGTGGTGGGAAGTGGCCCGGGCTGAAATGAAGAAAGACGGGCATTTCCTCATTCCGGCGAAGAAGACGGACCCCATCATCTACCAGTCGGAACAGACCGAGCTGGGCGATCGCCTGCTGGTTGAGCTCCGGGCGGCCAAGGGCCTGAAGGCCCGCGTCGCCGTGGTGCACGAGATCCTCAAGAACTTTGAGGACTTCTCGAAGCGCGACGCGATCCCGGAGGTCCTCCTGCAGCTCAACAACGAGATCACCAGCCACGCGCAGACGCGCGAGGCGGAAGCGCTGGAAGGCATCTTCGCCCGTGATGAACTGCGGGCGCTGATCGGCGCCGCCCCGGTCGAGGGCGAGGTCACGTCCCGGGAAATCTGGGCCCGGGCGTCAAAGGTTCGCGCGATTTTCGACGAACTGCCCCCGGCCAAACACCGGCGCGCGTTGGAATCGTTCAAGGATGCCATGCCGGATTGGGCGGTTCAGATCGTCATGATGCTGAACGAGCAGATGTCGGCCAAGCTGGTCGGCGAATGCGCCCGGATCCTGCTGACCGAAAACCGCGGCCAGATGCTCAAGGACACGATCGCCCGGTTGATAGGCCAGCATTCTGCGACCAGTGAGCTCCTGCTCTGGCTGTGCAAGGAGCGGACCGACTACTTCGCGGACATCCTCGGGCCGGAAGTCTTCCGGGCGGTGCTGACCGCCATCGAGCGCGACCAGTTCAACGAGAAGAAGAGCAACCGGCTCCGCGACTACATCATGGAAGACCTGGAGCTGCTGCCGGAGCTGATCCAGTCCGCGGACGTCGAAATCGTCCGCGATCTCACCCGTTCGCTCCAGCTCAGCCCGAGCTTTGACGACATGGACAAGCGGTCGCTCCTCGCCCGGATCGTGAAAGCCTATCCGGTCATCCAGGACATGATCTCCGGCGACCATGTCCGGGAAGACAAGACCATCCAGACGAGCTGGAAAAGCATTGAACGGCGCAAGGCGGAATACGACGACCTCTGCAACAACCAGATCCCGGCGAACATCAAGGACATCGCCCTGGCCCGCAGTTACGGCGATCTGCGCGAGAACTCCGAATACAAGTTCGCCAAGGAGCAGCGGACGATCCTTAACCGCCGCAAGCACGAGCTGGAGCTGCAACTGACGCGCGCCCGGGGCACCGACTTCACCAACGTCAGCACCGAGACCGTGAATGCCGGAACCTCGGTCACGTTTACCGACCTGGAGACGAAACAGCAGGAAACCCTCCACATCCTCGGCGCTTGGGACGGCAACGATGCGCGGGCCGCGATCAGTTATCTATCACCCGTGGGACAGGCTCTCGGCGGCAAGGCGGTTGGCGCCGAAGTCGCCTTTGGCGAAGGCGCACATCGCCGCCGCATCCGCATCGACAGCATCGTCGCGGCCGACTTGGCGGCCCTGACCGCCTGAGCCAAATCCAGCCGGGACATTGCGAGAGACGGAATCGTGGTTGGACAACCCGGCTCCGTCTCTCATGCTTTTCGGCATGACCGACGCGAAGTTCAATCGCCTGCAGGAACTCCTGCGCGGCTACGGCTCGTGCCTCGTGGCCTATTCCGGCGGCGTGGACTCCGTGTTGTTGGCCAAGGTCGCCCATGACGTGCTCGGCGGGCGGTCCCTCGCGGCGATTGCCGATTCGCCCAGCCTGCCCCGGCGTGAGCTCGCCGAGGCACTGGCGCTGGGACACCAATTTGGCTTCCCCGTCCGGGTGGTGAATACGGCGGAGTTCGCAGATGACCGCTACCTCGCGAATCCGGCGAATCGCTGCTACTTCTGCAAGCATGCGCTCTTCACGGAACTGGCCCCGCTGGCCCAGGCTGAAGGCTTCGCCGTGCTGGCCTACGGTGAGAACGCCAGCGACGTCGGCGATCATCGCCCCGGCGCCACCGCCGCCGCCGAATTTCAGGTGCGTGCCCCCCTGAAGGAGGCCGGCCTGACGAAGCCGGAGATCCGCACACTGAGCGCCCGACTCGGCCTGCCGACCGCCGACAAACCCCAGCTCGCCTGCCTGAGTTCGCGCATCCCCACCGGCGAATCGGTCACGCCCGCCAAACTCCGGATGATCGAGGACGCCGAGTATTTTCTCCGTGATGCGGGCTTTTTTGACGTGCGGGTGCGCCATCACGAATTGCCACTCGGCAGCTTGGCGCGAATCGAGGTGGGACCCGAAGAGCTGCCCCGGCTACTGGCCGGCGACTTTCGCCACATCCTCAGCACCCGGCTTCAGGCGCTCGGCTACACCCACGTGACGCTGGACCTTTTGGGCTACCGCCGCGGCAGCACCAATGGCACGCCGGCAGCAATTCAGTTCCGCCCTCCGGCGACCGCGTGATCCAGCCCGGCCCGCGGCCTTGTGGTCACCGTCCCTGTGGCAGGACCAAGCGGTATTCCGGCGACCAGTCGCTGCTGGCAATCCGCTCGGGCAAGCCGGGGTAGTGGTAATCCAGCTTGAACTTGTAGGGCACGTTGAAGCGGTCGCCCGCCACCGGGGCCGAGCCTTCAAAGCGGTTCTCAGTGTTGGCCACCCGCGTCATCGGATACAGCCGGTCATCGATGACCACATAGGCCTTCACGTTGGCATTGTTCGCGCCCGTCCGCATCGTCTTCCACTCGACTTCGAACGGATAGACCTCGGTCGCGGTGCGCGGAGCGGAGCGCGGCGTCAGGTTGACGTAGGAAGGTGCGCAGCCGGCCAAGAACAACGTCAGGGGCAGGGCGAAAGACAGCTTCGTCAATTTCATCGGCCCCGCACCGTCGTTGACGGCGGCGGGGATTCAAGGCCCAACCGCCGGTCAACGCGGCCAGTTCAAATGGCGGTGGAGAAACTCAAAGGTCGCCTTCCCGTTGATCGAATGCGGCCCGTCAAAAAACTCGATCTCCGTTCGGTCCGCCACGCCCAGCTTCACGTAGTGCCGCCGGGTTTTGGCGTATTCGTAGGCCACCCATTCGTCCGGCGCCACGCCGTCATCATGCCCCCTTTCCACCATGAAGGGGCGCGGGAAGATGAGCCACGAGAGTTCGGCGTAGTTGAACTGGTTCGCGAGGTTCCATTCCGGCATGTCGTATTCGCTCGTCCACAGGTAGCTGTAGGGCGAACGGGCGGACATGTTCTTCCAGATCCATTCGTTGTAGTCGGCCGAGCAGATGCTCAGGCAGTAGCGGTTCACCAGCACGGGCACGCGCATCGCCGATTTGCCGCCGTAGCTCAGGCCGTAGAAGGCGATCCGCGCGGGATCGACAAAATCCTGGCCTGCCAGCCAGTCGGTGATGACCTCGTGCTGCCGCCCGATGAACGACCACAGGGTCAGCCCCAGCGGCTGCGCTTTGCGCAACACCTGGCGGAAGGTGGTTTCCCCGATGTAGGGATTCTGAGGGGCAAACGTGACGAAGCCTCGTTCGGCAAGCCGGAGTCCATACTGGTGGTAGTATTGGCTGTTGACCGTCGGATCCGAAACGTCCCGCGGCCGGCCTTCCAGACCGTGCTGACACACGACGACGGGCCGGCGTTCCCCCGGTTTCAGCGAAGTCGGCACACAGAGTATGCCCAAGGCGAAAACGTCAGGATGAACATCCAACACGACCTCGAAGCCGCGGACTCCGTTCGTCTCGAAGAGCAGCCGGCTCCTCGGATTCGGCGGGAGGGAAGCCCGCGGGATCATGCCCACCACGTCGTCGCGGAACTGCTGGAGCGCCCATTCCGTGCTGTTGGTGAACTTGGCAACGCTGCCGACATCGCTTCGTTTCCACAGCTCCCGCCGGACGTATTCGCTCTCCCGCATCAGGTGCTGGGTGTCATCAAGGATTTGGCGGTATTGGCGAAGCGCGCGCGCACGGGAATCGGGCTGCTCACCGCCGCGCCACTGCGGAAGGGCGGTAGCCAGCGCACCGCCACCGTCCAGCCCCAAGAGCTTGAGGGCCACCATCGCGGTCGGCTGGGCGACGATCGCAGTCGAACCCGGTTTGATGAAGGCGAGGTCGGGCCGGGCGACCGCCGGGACCATCGCACGGGCCCGGTTCAACTCTTCCAGCACCGCGGTTTCCGTCGGACGTGTGAGGCGTCCCGGGGCGGCGCCGTTGGCATCGGTGTGAATGACCTCCGGATAGGCGCCTGCCTCGACGATCAGCCGGCGGGGAGCGATGAGCGACGCCACTTCGGCATCGCCAAAACGCTGCAACAGCGACCAGACGTTCCGATAAATGGGTTGGTCGAAGTTCCGTTCGGCCAATCCGAACGCTCCACTGACGACCGTGACATCAAACCGCTCATCCAGCGCCGCCGCATACAACGCCAGCAACCCACCTTCGCCGTAACCGACCAGGGCGATCCGGTGTCGGCTCCGGGTGAGATCAGGTCCGGGGGGAGGCGACGGTTGCGCCCCCATCCAGTCGGCCGCCGCCAGGAGCTTCTGAAGCTCGTAACCCAGCGGATGGCGGCCCACCTCATACGCGGCCCGCCAGAGCGTTTCCCGCTGGCTGTGTTTGACCGAACGCACTCCGGGATTGCCCGCGAATTCGCTGCCCCGATCAATGAGCGCGGGCACGAGGACGCGGCAACCCGCCTCGGCAAAACGCCGGGGGAACTGCTGTTCCACCGGAACGCCGGGCCGGAGGCCAATCGCCTGTTCCGGCGTCCAGTCACAGTCGGGCACCGCAATGACATCTGCCTTGGCGGGACCATCAGGAACCAACAGCAGCCCTTCGCCTTTTACCCCGCGGAAAACATTCCACTCGACCGCAACAACACGGTAGCCCGGTCCCGTGGCAACCTCCGCCGGCGGCACCGTTCCGTTCGTGCTGGGCGGGACGACAACGCGCAGCGCCGCCGGATCACGCGGGTCCACGACCCCGAGCAGCCGGGCCAGGCGCGGCCGATTCGTGGTGGCTGCGCGCTCCAACGAATCAGCCGGATTGGCCGGGTTTCGATACCAGAAGGAGGCCCGCTGGGTGCGCAATCCATCCGCGTGTCGGTCGAGGTATCGATCGATGCCGGCGACCATCTCGGCCGCCAGGTCCCCCTGTCCCGTCAGCGGCTGGGTGGCGGGAAAAGGAGTCTGCGCGCCCGCAGCCAGCGACAGCAGCAGCGGGAGCGCGCACCAACAAATTCGAACGGGAAGCATGCCTGCAGGGTGCCCTGCCAAAGGCCGCTTGGAAAGCGCCGGCTCGCATTGCGCCCAGTCGCGGGCGTCTCTGGACACCGTGAGCGGGGGCCGGCGCCGATCACGTGCTGCCGGCGTCCCGCCGGAAGTCTTCACCGAGCAAGCCTGCCGTGGGGTTCACCGTTTCAGCCGCCGGGCTGGTGTCCGTCCTTCCGGCGCCTATCGTCACGCCGATGCTGGTTCGTCCTAAATCCGAGGCCCTGTTTGCCGCCGCGCTTGAACACATCCCCGGCGGCGTGAATTCGCCCGTGCGCGCGTTTCGCGCCGTGGGTGGCAATCCCTTCTTCGTCGAGTCCGCCGCGGGCGCCCGGCTGCGCACGGTGGATGGCGATGAACTGCTCGACTACGTGGGCACCTGGGGCCCCGCCATCCTCGGGCACGCGCATCCGAGAATCATCGCCGCCGTGAAGGCCGCCGCGGAACGCGGCACCAGCTTTGGCGTGCCCAACGCGCTGGAAGTGGCCCTCGCCTTCCGCGTGAAGGAATTCGTCCCGAGCGTGCAAAAGATCCGTTTTTGCAATTCCGGCACCGAGGCGTGCATGTCGGCCATCCGGCTCGCGCGCGGCTTCACCCAACGCGACAAGCTGGTGAAGTTCGACGGCTGCTACCACGGCCACGCCGACTCGCTGCTGGTAAAGGCAGGCTCCGGCGCGTTGACCTTGGGCCATCCCGACAGCGCCGGCGTGCCGGCTGACTTTGCGAAACACACCTTGGTCGTGCCGTTCAACGATCCCGAAGCGTTGAAGGCCATGTTCGCCACGCATGGACCTGACATCGCCGCGGTCATTGTGGAAGGCGTTCCCGCCAACGCCGGCCTCTACCTGCCCCGACCCGGCTTCTATGAACTCATCACCCAGCTCTGTCGCAATCACGGCGCCCTGTTCATCCTCGACGAGGTGATGACCGGCTTCCGGTTGGCCAGGGGCGGCGCCCAGGAACTCTTCGGCCTCACGCCGGACCTCAGCACCTTCGGCAAAATCATCGGCGGCGGCTTGCCCGTGGGCGCCCTCGGCGGTCGGGCCGACGTGATGGATTACCTCGCACCGCTCGGGCCCGTCTATCAGGCGGGCACGCTGAGCGGAAACCCGCTCGCCATGGCGGCCGGTTTGGCCGCACTGGATGAACTGGTGTCCGCCGACGCCTATTTGCAGCTCGACTCCCTCGGTCAACAGCTCGAGGCGGGCATGACGTCCGCGGCGAAGGCAGCCCGCGTGAAGATGCAATGGAAGCGCCTCGGCTCGATGTTCTGCGGCTATTTCACCGGCCGGCCCGTCTGGAACCTGACCGACGCGCTGCACAGCGACCGCGCGAAGTTCGCGAAATTCTTCCACGGAATGCTGAACGCGGGCATCTATCTCGCGCCCTCGCAGTTTGAAGCCGGCTTCATCTCCACCGCCCACACGGCCGCGGACATCGAACAGACGATCCAGACGGCGGCCAAGGTGCTGAAGACGCTTTGAAAACAGCCTTTGCCTGCCTCCGGCGTTGTCGCCCTGTCGCGACTGCTCAAGACTGCTTCGCATGAACCGGTGGCGTCTCGGCTTGTTGCTCCTTTCGCAGATATGGCGCGTCGCCCTCATCGCCGCACCCAACTCTGCCCCCTTCCCCACACCCGCGTCCAAGAAGGGGCTCCAAGTCCAAATGGTGGACGACGCCCTGACGCTCGGCGTGAAGCACGCGGCGCTGAACTTCAACCTCGCCCAGCTCGTGGACCCGCGCAGCGACACGAACAACCCAGCCTCGCAATTCGAGGGCCGCACCTACCGCTTCCAGCGTGGTTATCTCGAAGCGTTGGACCGCCAGATCAAGCCGCTCTCCGATCACGGCGTGGTCGTGTCGTTCATCCTGCTGAACTACGAGAGCGGCGATCCGGAACTTCGTCGCCTGCTGCTGCATCCGCGCTACAGCAAGGACTGCCCGAATCGCCTGTCCGCCTTCAACACGGTCACGCCCGAGGGCCGCGCCTGGTATTCCGCGAGCCTGGAGTTTCTCGCCGACCGCTGGTCCCGGCCCGACCAACAATTCGGTCGCGTTTGGAACTGGATCGTCGGCAACGAGGTCAACTCGCACTGGTTCTGGGCCAACCAGGGCCACGTCACGATGGAAGACTTTGCCGACGATTACCTTCGCACCGTGCGCCTGACCCACATGGCCGTCCGCAAGGCATCGACCCAGGCCCGCATCTATCTTTCGCTCGAACACCACTGGAACCTCCGCTACCCCGGCGGCTCCGCCGCCCAGGCGTTCCCGGCCCGGCCATTCCTCGACTACTTCAACCTGCGCGCCCAGGCCGACGGCGACTTCGACTGGCACGTCGCGTTTCATCCGTATCCGGAAAACCTCTTCGAACCGCGCTCTTGGAACGACAAGTCCGCCCTGCCCGACTGGAACACGACGCCGCGGATCACGTTCAAGAACCTCGACCAACTCAACGCCTACCTCGCCCAACCGGAGCTGCTTCACGGCTATCGCCCGCGCCACGTCATCCTGAGCGAACAGGGGTTTCACACCCCCAAGGACGCCGACGGCGAGCTGATCCAGGCCGCCGCCTACTGCTACGCCTGGAAGCAGGTCGAACGCCTGCCCGGCATCGACTCGTTCATCCTCCACCGCCACGTGGACCACGCCGGCGAAGGCGGCCTGCTGCTCGGTCTCTGGACCCACAAGCCCGGCACCATCGCCGATCCCGACCGGAAGAAACTCAGCTACGAAGTCTTCCGCCTCGCCGACACACCCGAATGGGAGGCGGCCTTCCGCTTCGCGCTGCCGGTCATCGGGTTGAAGGACTGGGCTGAACTGGGACGCTAAACCGGTTCTTCGGAACGGTTCCCCTACCCTGTCATCGCCTTTGCCAATGCGGCCGGCCGGATTTTCAATTCGGCCCGCCGTCCCTACCTGTGCGATAGCCAGCGCCATCAGATCCGCATGAAACCTTCCCGCAACTACCCGCTGCTGCTGCTGAGCCAGTTCCTCGGCGCGTTTGGCGATAATGCCATCCTCGCCGTCATCGTCGGCCAGCTCACGCTCCTGGCCAAGGCGGGCCAGATCACCTCCGAGGAACTCCGCACCCGCAGCACCATCTACACGAGCATCCTCTTCATCCCCTACATCCTGCTCGCCCCGCTCGCAGGCTTCCTGAACGACCGTTACGCCAAGACCTCGTGGCTCGCCGGCGGCAACCTGCTCAAGCTCCTCGGCACCGCCGTCTGCGCGCTCAGCATCGGGTTCGGCTACATCTGGCAGGCGCCCGGTTACTTCATCGTGGGCATCGGCTCCGCGTTCTATGGCCCGGCGAAATACGGCATCCTGCCGGAAATCCTCCCGCGCGAACGCCTCGTGAAGGCCAACGGCATGGTGGAACTGCTCACCCTCCTCGCCATCCTCACCGGCGCCATCGGCGGCGCGGTGATCGTGGACCGCCTGCCGGTGGCCGCCTGCTACGCGATCGTCGGTGCAATCTTCGGCGCCTCGTTCCTGTTGAACCTCGTGATGACCCGCACGCCGTCCGATCCCGCCATCCGCCTGCGCCAGAGCGTCGGCGAGTTCTTCGGCCACTTCGGCGGCATGTTCCGCGGTCCGCGCCTCGGCAAGGTGCTGATCGGCACCGCGCTGTTCTGGGTCTGCGGCGCCGCGATGAAGATCAACTTCCAAGCGTGGGGCCTTGACGTCCTGAAGCTACCCAACAACACCCAGATCGCACTGCTCGGGCTCTGGCTCAGCGTGGGCGTGATGGCCGGCAGCCTCGCCGCCGGCAAGTTCTACCGCGTGAGCGACCTGCGCCATGCCCGGCCCTACGGCTTCCTCCTCGCCGGCACCCTGCTCGCCGTGTTTGCCGTCGAACCGCTCGGCTTGCAGGAAGTCGGCCGCCAGGTCATCGAATCGACCCAAGCCGATGGCACCAAGTCGGTCGCGCTGGTCATCCTGCCCGCGGTCATGGCCCTGCTGGTCGGCGCCGGCATCGCGGCCGGACTCTTCCTGATCCCGCTCAACGCCGCGCTCCAGTCCGAGTCCGATCCCACCAAGCTCGGCAAAACGATCGCCGTGCAGAACTTCTGCGACAACGTGGGTATGATCCTCGCCGGCGGACTGGTCTTCGCCTGCGTGAAGCTCGGCCTGTCCGCCTCGCAGGTATTCCTCGCGCTCGCCGGCCTCGTGGTCGGCGTGGTGCTCTGGCTGCGGATTCCGAAGCTGATTGGCGAGCAAACGAAGTGAACCAACCAATCGCGAAACGATGGCTCTCGTCCAACCAGCAAGCCGGTTCCTCACCGAAGGCAGCCTGACTGTCGGCTGGATCTTTCCGGAACGAACTACCGCCAGTGCCGGCACGCTTACTATGCAGTCCTCGACAACCGCACCTGTGGAGTCTCCAAGTCGCAGCGGACTATCCGCTACCCATGAACCTGCGGTCGTCCGATCACCCCTCACCCCGTCCCTCTCCCCTCCTCGGAGGAGGGGAGAGGGACGGGGTGTGGGGTGTTCGGACGACCGCAGGTTCATGGGTAGCGGATAGTCCGCTGCGACTTGGAGACTCCAC
>JAYUSF010000243.1:0-14002 GCA_043755815.1 Verrucomicrobiota bacterium | reverse complement strand
CCCCCCCGCCGCGGTGGGACGGCCGAAATCAGCGCGGAGCGGCGCCCGGCGCGGGCGTGACGATCGGCGAAATCGGCGTGCCGATCGGGGTCACGGTCGGGAGTGCCGGAGTGGGTGCGACCGGAGCCGGCTCGGGGGCCGCAGCGGCGGCCGGTGTCTTAGCCGGGATCTTCAGCTTCTGGCCGACTTTGAGGTCGTTGGACTTGAGGTGATTCGCATCGCGGATCGCCTTGATGGTGGTGCCGTGCCTTTTCGCCAGCTTCGTCATCGTGTCGCCGCCCTTGACCGTGTAGGCGATGAGCTCGCCGGACGCTGGCGCGGCGTGCTCTGCGGTCCCATGGGATGGGCTTGGCGCGGCGGCACCGGCCGGCAGGTTGATCTTCTGGTTGACCTTGAGCTTGGCCAGATCGACGCCCGGGTTGGCCTCCTGAAGCTGCTTGAGCGAGAGCTTGTTCCGGTTCGCGATACGGCCGGCAATGTCCCCCTTCTTTACGACGTATTCCGAGGCGGCGGTGGTCGCCGCCTCGTTCGCGAGCGGTTGCTGGGTCGCATTGGGGACTGGCTCGAACGTGACCGGCGGCACGGGGTTGGTGCTCGGCGCGGGCTCGGGATTCGCCGGGGTGCCGGTCAATGGCACGCCGGCGTCGAGCAGGTTGGTTTCCGTGACTATGGACTGCGGTTGCGCCAGCGCGTCGGCGTTGAGGGAGGTATCCAACGGCTTGGCCTCCTCCTTCTTGCAGCCAAGGATCAGCAGGCCGCCGAGGAGGAATACGTGCAGGCCGACGATCAGGGCGGCGACGTGGAACGTGGACTTGGACTTGGCTTGCTGCTCCAGCAGCGAGCCCTGGGGAATCAGCGGATTCGGTGAACTCATTTTATGGGGGCCGCGCACGGGCGGCAGTCGAGGAGGGTTGGCGTGAGGTTGGCCCCGCGTTGACTCCTCAAGTCAACGCGGGGCCAAGAGGATTCCGCGCGGAGCGGAAAAGGGAGTGAAGTCTCCGCCACCCGGGGAGAACTCAGACCGGAACCTTGGCCGTCATCGTGACGGGCCGTGAGCGATTCCCGGACTGAAACCATACGATCTTCGCGCCGTCTGCCGCCGCCGCACACACCACTTGAACGACGGCTCTGCGGGCCGCCGCCAAGGCCGATTAAAGCGGCGGACAGGGGCCATGCAAGGGGGGAAAAGCCCCTTCGGTTGGGGAAGGACGGTTTCCGGCCTGTGCGCAATAGGTTGTGGTGTGGGCGCATGGCTACCGGACTTTTAGTGTGCTGAGCGCCACGACGGCGCACATGATGGCGACGATGTAGAAGCGGACAACGATCTTGGATTCGGGCACGCCGCGCTTCCGGAAATGGTGGTGCAGCGGCGACATCAGGAAGATGCGCCGACCCTCGCCGTATTTGAGCCGCGTGTATTTGAACCAACCCACCTGCAGCATCACGCTCAGCGCCTCGGCGACGAATACCGCGCCGGCGATGGGCAACACAAACGGTTGGTGGATGAGCACCGCCATGATGCCGAGGGCGCCGCCAAGGGCGAGCGAACCGGTATCCCCCATGAACACTTCCGCCGGATGGCAGTTGAACCAGAGGAAACCAAGGCACGCCCCGAGCATGGCGGCGCAGATGACGGTCAGTTCGCCGGCCCCCTCGACGTAGGGCACGAGCAGGTAGTGGGCAAAGATGGTGTTGCCGGCGATGTAGGTCATCACGAGGAAGACGAGCGTCGTGATCAGCGTGCAGCCGATCGCGAGTCCGTCCATGCCGTCGGTCAGATTCACTGAGTTCGACGCGCCGGTGATGACGAGGACCGTCAGCAGGATGCCGACGGCTGGAACGCCGACCAGCACCGGGTTCTTGATGAAGGGAACCTGGAGGTCGTTGATCAGCGGGGCCGAGGACGGGAGGAGCCAGAGGTAGATTGCGACGCCGAGCGCCAGAGCAGTCTGGACGTAGAGTTTGAGGTGGGACCTGGCGCCATCGCTGGTCTGCTTGGTGACCTTGAGCCAGTCATCGTAGAAGCCGAGGCCGGCGAGCACGACCACCGAGAGGACCGTCAGCAACACGAACGGATTCCAGCGCGCCCAGAGCAACGCGGAGAGGTCGAGCACCAGCACGATCAGGATGCCTCCCATCGTCGGCGTCCCGCGCTTGGCGAAGTCGGCCGCCGCCGCCGTGGCGTCGGAACCTTCCCGCACGTCTTTGGGCCGATAGTCCTGCCGGAATTTCACGTTCCGAAGCCAGCAGATCAGCCCGGGACCGAGCCACATGCTCAGGAGCAACGAGGTCACGGCCGCCCCGGCGCTCCGGAAGGTGATGTATTGAAACACCGACCACGGCGCGAAGGGGAACAGTTCTGAAAGGTGGTAAAGCATCTCAGGCAATGGCGCCGGCAGCGGCGAACGTGTTCTGCGCTGCGCTTCGCAACCCCAACTGCCGGGTGAGCGCCTCAATGACCCGTTCGAGGCGGCCCGAACGCGAGGCCTTTACGAGCACCGCATCGCCCGGGCCGAGCGAATGGAGCAGTGCCAAAACGGCGGGTTCGAATGAAGGAAAGGCCCGGGCGCGGTCGCCCGCCGCCGCGGTGGTCCAGGTGGCGTAACGTCCGATGGCGAACACCGCATCGAGCCCCAGTTCCGCCGAAATCCGCCCGACCTCCCGATGCGCGGCCTCGGTGGCGGAGCCCAATTCCGCCATGTCACCGAGCACCGCCACACGGCGGCCCGAACACGGGAGGTCGGAGAGTGTCTGTAACGCCGCCGCGACCGAGTCGGCATTGGCGTTGTAGGTGTCGTCGATGAGACGGACCCCGGCGATCTCGCGGAGGTTGAGCCGCTGTTTTGCCGGTGAAAATTCCGCCAGGCCGTCGCGGGCGGCAGTGGATTCCACCCCCAACTGACACGCAACCGCCAGTGCAAAGAGCGCGTTGGGCACTGAATGACGGCCTGGCAAAGGGACATGATACTCGCCGCTCCACCGGGGCTGCGGCGCATTCACGAAAAACGTGGTGCCGGTCCAATCCATGGACCGCAGTTCGGCGCGCCAGTCGTTGGCCGGCCCGAAGCCGATCCGGGTGACTTGGGCCTCAGTGCGCGCGGAGAGTTCCGCGGCAAACGGGGAATCGCCGGGCAGTAACAGATGACCTCCCCGGGCCGCGGCCGGCAACAGTTGAGGGAGCCAGCCCTCTTCGTTCACGACGCCCGCGAGGTCGCCGAAATGTTCAAGGTGCTCACGGCCGATGCTGGTCACGACGCCGACGCTGGGGGCGATGAGCCGGACCAGCGGAGCCAACTCGCCGGGATGATTGGTTCCGGCTTCGAGCACGGCGGCCTGGTGGGTTCGCTCCAACTGTAGGAGCGTCATCGGGACGCCCACGTCGTTGTTGAAGCTGGCTTCGCTTTTGAGCAGTGGGAAGTCCCGGCCCGCGGCGGCGGCGATCAGTTCTTTGGTCGTCGTCTTGCCGTTGGAGCCGCCTACACAGATCACCGGCAGCTCAAACTCACGCCGATAGGAGGCGGCGATGGCGCCATAAGCCGCGCGCGGATCGTCCACCGCGATGGCGGCTAGGCCGGTGGGAAGTTTTGCAAGCTGTGGCCGCGCCACAAGCACAGCGATCGCCCCACGGGCGGCGACGTCGCCCAGAAAATCGTGTGCGTCGAAGCGTTCTCCCTTCAGGGCGACAAACAGGTCGCCGGGCGCGACCAGTCGCGAATCCGTCTGCACGCGGTGCACCAACGCGTCCGGCGCGCCGGCGCGCAGCTCACCGCCGCAGGCGGTCGCGAAGTAATGCAGGGAACGGGCTTCCACGTGGAGTCTCAGTTCAGGCTGGGCTTGCGCTGCGATCCGGTCGCAGCCGCCATCCGCGGTTTAGTTTGGGGGAAAAGGATGCGGATGGCGGCTGCGTGGATATCAGCGGGAATTCGTTTCAGAACAGGGCACTGAGGCATCGGCCGCACAGCAGCAGGCGGGCGGCAAAGCTCCAGGTGAGGTGGTCGTGCGGGGTTTGTAAGGTCATGGGAGGGCAGGTTTGGCGGGACGAAATCAATCGAGGAGGAAGGCGGCGTTGACGACGGCCGTGACCGTCTTCTGGCGGGACGTGGTATCGTTCATTCCGTCCCAACTGGCCTGGACGCTGTAGAGCGGGGTGATCTGGAAGACGCCCATGCGGGCCGAACGCAGCCGGGCGATGCGGCGGTTGCCCTGGTCGGCGATCTGGCCGGCGCGGGCCTTCGCGTCCTGGGTCGCCTCGGCCAGCATCTCGATCTTGGCCTCGCCGGCCTGTGTGTAGATGAAGTCCGGCGAAAACGCAGTGAATACCACCCCGGCCTCCAGCAATGCCACTGTCGAACGGTCCATCGCCAGCACACCTTCGATGTTGCCGCTCCGGATTTCCAACGCCTGGGTCAGGCGGTAACCGACCGTCTTTTGCCGCGCTGTTTCCTCACCGCCTTCGTTCTGGACCTGGCGCGCCTGAAGTTCGGTGATGGCGATGGAATTGAAGCTGGCGTTCGTGAACCCGTGCTGGGCCAGGAAGCCTTCGACCTTGCGCCGGTCTTCGGCGAGCCGCCGCTGGGCCTCCAGCAACGTAGGCTGTTCCGTCGCGAAGGAACCGCGCCACGCAATCAGGTCCGCGTCCACATTGCGCCGGGCCGAGCCCGTCACCGTGATGGCTTCCGATTCGGAAATCTTGAGCCAGGCGCGGGTGAACACCATGGCCGACAGCACCAATCCGGCCGCGAGGAAAAATCCGGCGAGCAAGCCCAGCAGATGCGGCCGGCTGGCGGGAGTCGTGGCGGGATTCACAGGTCACCTCCGAATCCGCGCAGAGCCAATGCTTCCACGGCGTGGGCGCGATCACAGAACGGCCCGACGGAACCGGCGATTTCCTGTGTCCGGCGGTGGCCCTTGCCGGCGAGCAGCACGACATCGTTGGCCCGGGCGGCGCGGATCGCCCGATCGATCGCTTGAGACCGATCGGCTTCGACAATGAAATGGGCGCAGCCGTCTTCCGGCACGAAGGCGTGCAGGAGGTCTTCGGGTTCCGATCCCCCCGGATTGTCGGCGGTCGCGAACACGAGATCGGCGGCGCCCGAGGCGAGCCCCTGCTCCCGGCGTTGCGCCGGCGAAAAGGCTTCGGGTGGGCCCGCCACAACGATGATCCGTCCCGAGGTGGTGGCGCGCAGATCGGCGATCACTGCGCGGAGCTCTGCGGCGGATTGTGCGGCGTCGACAAACACGCCAAAGGGTTGCCCGGCGGAGACAGGCTGAAGGAACCCGGGAGTCGAAGGCAGGGAAGGCAGGGCGCCCAACACGCGGTCGTGGCGGATTCCGAGGCGGATCAGGGCTCCCAAGGCCGAACGGAGCGCGGCGGCATTCGCGGCGCCCACAAGCGGGGTGGAAACCCGCAGCCCCTTCAGCATCAGCCGGCTGCCCCGCCAACTGAAGGCATCCTGCGGCTCGGCCTCGGCCAGTTCGGTGACCCGTTCCGTGCACTGGAGTGCGCCCCAGCGGCCGGCGTGGGCCCCGGGCTGCTGCACCACGCACGCGCTGCCGCCGGCGTGGCGGTGCATGGCAAACAGCCGGTGGAGTTCAAAGGCGTCGAGGTCCGAAGCGGCCACGGGCAGTTCCCGGCCGCCGGCTTCGCTGCCAAGTTCGCCGATCAGGGCCGTGTTCGCGCCCGCCGCACGGAGCAGTTGGGTCAGCAGCCAGGCGACGTTGGTGGAGGCCGACCGGGTTGTTCCGGAACGGACCGCCGGAAGCTCCACCCCGATGATGGAGAGCACCCGGGTGGGGTGGCCAAAGAACGCGGCCGCAGCCTGGGCAAAGGCCGCCCCGGAGTCCTGAACCTCGATGCGGGGAATGTTCGCCGGCACCATGACGCCGGGTTCGCACATCACGGCGGAGGCGCCGCGCTCGGCCGCGGTAAATGAGGCGAAGGGATTCTCTCTCGCCCGATCGTTGAGGCAGACAAAGACAGCGCCCTGGGTGACGCGGCTGGGGTCGTGGGTGAGTCCCTGGACAACGGCTTCGTTCACGTCGCGCGAGGCGGGCGTGGCAAAGCGGGCGTGGGGGACTTGGGCGATGACGTCTCGGAGGAGCATGGATCAGTTGGCGGAGCCGGGTTGAGGATTCAGGTTCAACACCACTCCGTTGGTGCCCAGCAGGGAGGGGCGCAGGCCGAGATAACTGGCCGTCGCCGTCGCGATCTGGTGGAAGACGGGCGCGCAGGCCTTGCCGCCGTAGTAAGATTTGCCCTTCGTGGTCGGCTCATCGGCGTTCACCATGATGACCAGTTCGGGATCGTCGGCAGGGAGAAAGCCGACAAAGGAGGCGTAGTAGTGGGAGGTCGAATATTTGCCATCCACGACCTTTTTGGCCGTGCCGGTTTTGCCCGCGACCGCGAACTCTTCCATCGCCGCCTGTCCGCCGGTGCCCTCCTCGACCGCTGCACGCATGATTCGGACCATCTTTCTGGCCGTGTCGGACTTGATTGCGCGGCGAACGGCCACGGGGTCCAGGCGGGTCACCGACTCGCCGTTGCCCCGCTCGATGCCCGCGACGATGCGCGGGCGCATGAGGATGCCGTCATTGGCGATGGCGGCCACGGCCATGGCGGTCTGCAGCGGGGTGGCGTAGAAACCGTAGCCAAAGGGAAGGCTGCTGGAGGTCAGGCCATCCCAGCCGCCGAGCCCGCCACCGGATTCACCGTAGCCGCGGCGGATGTGGAGCTGTCCGCGCACGAAGTTGGTGGCGGCCGAGAACTCGCCGCATTCGATGCCGGTGCGGGTCAGGAACCCGAAGTCCCGCATGTAATGCAGGAACGTGTTGGTGTTCATCCGCAGGCCGATCTTGACCGCGCCGACGTTGGAGGATTTGGCGAAGGCGTGCTCGACCGTGACCACGTCCATGGAGTGCCCCTGGTCGTCCTTGATGACGCGACGGGTGCCCGGCACGTTCCAGCGGCCGTGTTCACAGTCGATGGGTTCGTCGGGCTGGATCAGCCCCTCGTTGAAGGCGGCGGAATAGGTTACAACCTTAAACGTTGAGCCCGGTTCCGCGGGCAGCTTGAGGGCCCGGTTCAGCATGGCGTCGAGGGATGGAATGCGGCCGAGGTTGGGGTCGTAGGTCGGGCGGTTGGCGAGGGCCAGGACGTCGCCGGTTTTCGGACGGATGACAATGGCGGTGATGCTCTTCGGCTGAAGAGTGGCGACCGCCTCGTCGAGCGCCTGCTCCACGAAGCTCTGGATGTTGAGATCGATCGTGGTCCGCACGCTGAGTCCGTCCGTCGGCGCGACATCCCGCACGCGGAGCGGAACAAGTTCGTTGTTGCCGAGCTTATGCGTGACGAGCACGCCATGGGAGCCGCGAAGCTCCGCATCGAACCGCTGTTCCAATCCCTGGGCCCCGAGGAGCGCGAGCGGCACCTGGGTCTGGCTGCGGTTGGTGGCGAGGCTGTTGGTCGTGTAACCGATGACGTGGGCCGCGAGGTGAGCGTTGGGATAGATGCGCACTTCGACAATTTCGGGAAAGAGGCCGTTGACCCTGGCCTCGGTGGCGTTGGTCTTGAGGTAGCTCAGGCGCGGCGCGATCTGGCGGACCGCGGCACGGCGGGTCGTCTTGGCGTGGAGGAAGGCCTTCAGGTTCCACCAACCGGAGGACCTGACCGTCTGCTTGAATTCGAATTCGGCATTGGTCCGCGCGCGCAGCAGCGCCGTTTCCTCCGTGAAGCGGTGCCGCGCGAGTTCGGCTTCCAGTTCGACCCACTTCGAGTAGGGAAGGTTGGTGACGATGCCGTTGTTGCGGCGGACCTTCTGGATCGTGACCCAGTTGGTGGTCACGGCCGCGGCGTTGGTCACGAGGCGCGCCTCGCGTCCGGGATAGTAAACCGGGCGCATCCGCTCGGCGACGAGCGCGGGCGGGAGGCTTACGAGCGGCGCGATGAATTCGGCGACCTCGTTCGCGAACGGACCGAGCCGAAGCGGATCGGCTCGCACCGTGACCGTCAGGTCGGAGAGCACGAGCGGCTGCCGGTTGACGTCAAGGATCGCCCCGCGCTTGGCCGGGCGCGGCACGGTGCGTTCGGTGCCTTCGCTGGCGAACTGAGGTTCAACCGGCGCGATCGCCTGGATGAACACCAGCCGCCCGGCAATGACCGCGAAGGCCGCGCAGAATCCCCAGGAGAGGATCCACATCCGGCGGCGGCTGAGCGAGGAGTCCATAAACTAGCGGGGAAGGGCGGTGGCGAACTGACCGGGAGACAGGCCAGTGCCGGTGGGGGCGGCGTTGGTCGGGGTTTGGGCGCGTTTTGGGGCCCCTGGTAGTGACACAAACAGGCGCTGAGCGATCGTGATCTTGGCGAGCCCGAGGCCTTCCGCGCGGCGGACCAGCTCCATGGGCGAGCTTCGCTGCGCCAGCAGGATGGTTTGAAAATTGACCTGACGCCTCAGTTCGCTGATCCGGCCTTCGAGCTCGCGTTTCTGGGCGCCGAGCCGGGTGTGGGCGCGCCGTTGCAGGACGAAGCCCATTACCATCGTGGCGATGATTGCGACCGAGACTGCGAACAGCAGGTAGTTCCTCAACTGCTGCGCCTGGACATCACGTTTGAGATTGCGGGCCATGTCAGATCCTTTCGAGCACCCGAAGCTGGGCGCTCCTTGAACGGGGATTGGCGGCGAGTTCGTCCGCACCGGGGACAAGGGGTTTGCGCGTCACCAGAAGCCCGCGGGGGACGCGGGGCAGGCGCAGGTGGGGGAAGTCCGCTTCGCCGGGCGGCAGGTCGTATTCGCGGGCCTGTTCACGCATGAAATCCTTCACGATCCGGTCCTCGATGGAGTGAAAGCTGATCACACAGAGACGGCCGCCGGGTTCGAGCATGCCGAACGCGGCGGCAAGGCCGAGGCGCAGGGCTTCAAACTCTCCGTTCACGGCGATCCGGAGGGACTGAAAGATGCGCGCCAGCCGGCCGGGCAGTTGGTCGGCGCGCGGGCACACCCGCTGAACCAGGTCCGCCAGTTGCCGAGTTGTTTCGATCCGCCTCATCTTCCGCTCCGTTTCAATCGCCCGGGCGATGCGCCGGGAGTCCCGTTCATCGCCGTATTGCCACATCACGTTCGCCAGATCCTCCGCCGACCAGGTGTTGACGATTTCCGCCGCCGTCACCGCCGTCCGCTGATCCATCCGTGCGTCCAGCGGGCCATCCTGCTGAAATGAAAACCCACGTCCGGGGTGGTCGATCTGAAAGCTCGATACGCCACAGTCGATCAGAGCTCCCGCGCAGCCCCCGGAGGGCACCCAGCCCGCCGCCGCCGAAAAATTCATCCGTCTCAGCTCGAACCTGCCCGCGAACGGCGCGAGCCGCTCAGTGGCCGCCGCGATCGCGTCGCCATCCTGGTCGCACGCATACAGGAAGCCCGTCGGTGAGCTGGCCTGCAGGATCGCCCCGCTGTGCCCAGCGCCCCCACAGGTGCCGTCGAAATAAGCCTTCCCGGCCCGGGGCCGGAGGTTCGCCAGCACCTCCGCCAGCAGCACTGGTTGGTGAATGAAGGGGATCACTGCGCATGACCTCAGTCGGCTTTGACCACGTGGGCTTCGGACCGGCGATTTCGGAGGCGATTCCAGGCATGATCCTGGTCGTCCCGCGGGGCGTCCTGGCGGGGCGTTTCCCAGAGCACATGGGACTTCGCCCGCGTTTGCGTCGGGCTGTCGTCGCGAAAGTCGTTCCGGATCGGCTTCACCCGATGGAGCAGGAGTTCGCCTTGCACGAGGCGCACGTCGTCCTTCCGCCGCGAGTTGCCGAAGAGCCACCCAAACCAGCTCTGGCGTCGCCGTCTGCCAACCGCCGGGATGTCGGTGGAGAATTGCGGCGTGGCGGGCGGCAGCTCCGGTTGCACGACGGCGGCCGTCGCCACCGGGGCGGCAACGAACGGATCGACGTTGCGGCGAAAAACGCTGCGACCGCGGCTGAGGAGGGTGGTCAGATTCATGGCGTTAGATCCGGCTGAAGGCGTTGGTGGAAAGGGCTGAGTCGGTTTTCCTGCAGTCATCGAGGACTTCCTTGTTCCAAATCTCGAACTGGGTTCCCAAACCCATGAAATAGGCCTCTTTGCCCAATCCGACCTCGGCGACCATCTCAGCGGGAAGGCAGAGGCGGCCGGCCCCATCCAGTTTGAGCTTCACCGCATCTTCGAACAGTGCGCGCCGAAGGGCGTCGGCTTCCGGATCGCCCAGGCGCATCGCGTCTACCTTGCGGACCAAGTCGCGATAGACCCGTTGGGTGAACCCCTTGATGCATGCCTTCTTGCGTCCCGACGGCTGGTGCGGCCAAATGCACAGCATGAACACGAAATTGGGATCGGTGGGTCGCCAATCCGAGGGCATCTGCACCCGGGCTTGGGTGTCGAGCTTGTGGGTGAACCGCCAAGTGAACTCCGGCTCATCCACGGTCGGACCGGGGACGGCATTATCTGCATTGGCAGGGAGTTCTGGCATGGCACCACCGAATTAACCAAAGTTCAACTGAGCGCCCCTGTTTAAAACTGTTTGCCCCTTTTTCGTCAACGCTTAGTTGTTCACCGAGCGGTTTTAGCCAATTCTAGGTATCACTCCGGTGAAATTCTGGCGACTGGGCAGGACCCAAAGCGCCTTTGGCCGTCTCCGATGGAGGGTTGATTCCACTAAATGCCCCTGGGGTTGCCGTTTTGCGGTCTGGTCCCGTGATTTCCCTTCAATTGCTTCCGTTGCCCGAGCCTTCCCGTGTTGACCTCCGAGTTTGACTTCCATTTGCCAGCCGAGCTGGTTGCCCAGAATCCGGCGCCAGAACGGGATGGATCCCGTTTGCTCGTTGTCGAACGGGCCACCGGAGTTTTCCGCCACCTGAAATTCGTCCAAATCAGCGACCATCTGCGCGCCGGTGACGTGCTGGTCATGAACAACTCTCGGGTCATTCCCGCCAGATTGCGTGGGTTTAAGGCGGATTCTGGGGGTGAAGTCGAGATTCTGCTGCTTGAAGAGGCGGTTCCGGGCGAATGGTGGGTGCTGCTAAAGCCCGGCAAACGGGTCCGGCCCGGCACCCGGATCGTCTTTCGAACGACGACCGGGGCGGAAAGCCGGGTTCACGCCGAAGTTTTGGAAAAGAGTGAGGGGGGCCAATGCCGGCTGCGGTTCTTCGGAACACCCGATGTCGTGGCATCGGCCCGTGAACTCGGCGAAATCCCCCTGCCACCCTACATCTCCCGATCGGCTCCGGCTACCAACCCGGAAGACATTACCCGATATCAGACGGTCTACGCCCAGCACGATGGATCGGTGGCCGCGCCGACGGCGGGGTTGCACCTGACCCCACGCTTCTTGGCCGAAGTCGCGGACCGGGGAGTGGAAACCCATTTCGTCACGCTGCACGTGGGGGCCGGCACCTTTGCCCCCGTGAAAACGGGGCGAATTGCCGAGCACCGGATGCATGAGGAACGGTTTGACGTTCCTGCGGCAACCGCGGTCGCGATCAACCGGGCCAAAGCCGAGGGACGCCGGGTGATTGCGGTGGGCACGACCACGACCCGGGTATTGGAGCACGTCGCGCGCATTAACGGTGAGGTGGTTGCCGGACCTGGGCGGACCCGGATCTTCCTCTACCCACCGGCGACGTTCCACGTGGTCGACGCACTGCTCACCAACTTCCACCTTCCGCAGAGCACGCTCCTGATGCTGGTAAGCGCCTTTGCCGCACCCGGCGAACATCCGCGCGGCCGGGACCTGATCCTGCGCGCCTACGCCGAAGCCGTGCGCGAGCGCTACCGCTTTTTCAGCTACGGCGACGCCATGTTCTTGGTCTGATCCGCTGGCCTTCTCGGCTGCGTGGCGCGGTGTTCAGCATTGGCGGAGGGGCAATTTCAGTCTTCGCTTCGGCTGTGGCCACCAAATCGCCCCGGACCAAGCCGAAACCCGCAGAGGGCCAGTCGCCACGCCCGTTTGTCCTCCTCAACATGGCGATGACGGCTGACGGCAAGATTGCGACGGCCAACCGTGCCGTCACCAGCTTCGGCAGTCCGCGGGATCTTGAACACCTCTACGAACTCCGGGCCACCGCCGATGCCATCCTGTGCGGCGCGCGCACGGTCGAGCAGTCGCACGCGACGTTGGGAAACGGCCCTGAACGCTTCAACCGCTTACGCAAACGCCGGGGTCTGGCCGCATATCCGCTTCGCGTCGTCGTGACCGGTTCCGGCAGCCTTTCGCCGAAGGCCGAACTGTGGCAGAAGGATTTTTCGCCGGTCATCGCCCTGACCACCTCGCTCGCCAGCAAGACCCGGCTTGCCCGACTGCGGCGGCTCGCGGATCAGGTCTGGGTTTCGGACGGCGAGGAAGTGGATTTCATCGCGTCCTTACAAGCCCTGCATGACGACTTCGGTGTGCGTCGGTTGCTCTGCGAAGGCGGCTCGCAGGTTAACGACGCCCTGTTTCGTGCCGGATTGGTGGATGAGGTCCACCTCACCCTCTGTCCACTGATCTTTGGCGGACGCACCGCGCCCACGATCGCCGACGGCGTGGGCTTTGGCCGACTGGCCGAGGCGGCACAACTGGAGTTGAAGTCGATGAAGCGGGTGGGGGACGAACTGTTCCTCGTCTACCGCTCCCAGTCCCCGCCGGCCGGCTAACGCCGATACGCCTCCGCCAGCAACGTGATCGGGTGCACCACGCGCAGGTCAACGCCGCGCTGTTTGCACCCGTTGATCAGTTGCAACAGGCATCCGGGATTGCCCGTCGCCACCGTCGTTGCGCGGCTCGCGATCACATGGTCCATCTTCCGTTCCAGAAGCTGTCCCGCCATCTCCGGCTGCGTGAGGTTGTAGATGCCCGCGCTGCCGCAGCACCAACTCGACTCGGTCAGTTCCACGAGCCTGAGGTTGGGGATCGCCTTCAGGAGCTGTCGCGGCTGCGCGGTGATTTTCTGGCCGTGACACAGGTGGCAGCTCTCGTGGTAGGTGACCACCTGTTCGGGCTGCCCCGGCAGCGGCTTCGCGATGCCGATCTCACCAAGCCACTCGTGGATGTCCTTCACCTTGTGGTCCCACGTATGGGCGCGGGCCAGATAGGCCGGATCATCCGCGAGCAGCTTCGCGTAATGTTTCAGGTGCGAACCGCAGCCGCCGGCGTTGGTGATGATCGCGTCGAACTGGTCCGGCGGAAACTGGTCGATGTTCCGCCGCGCCAACTGCTGCGCGAGCGTCCATTCGCCGTTGTGCGCGTGCAACGACCCGCAGCAATTCTGGGCCGGCGGGGTGACCACTTCGCACCCGTTGCGCACCAATACTTCGACCGTGTCGCGGTTCACGCTGGCAAAGGTCAGGTCCTGCGCGCAGCCCGTCAGCATCGCCACCCGGAAGCGGCGTTCCGCATAGGCGGGTGTCACCGGGGCGATCAGGTCCGCGGAAAATTCGGCTTCAACTTCCGGCGTCATCGCCTCGAGTTCCCGCAGCCGTTTGGGCAGGAGGTTCAGCACGCCGCTGCGGCGGACAAATCCCTGCAACCCCGTGTCCTGCCACAGGCGCATGGCGCGCCCGAGCAGGTGCAGCCGGCTCAGGTCCATGAACAACCATCCCACCGTGAACGAGCGGATGAAGGAACGTTTGGGCGATGCGAGCACGCCCGACTGCTCGGCCTCGGCGCGCGCGTGCTCGAACAGTTCGGCGTAGTTCACGCCCGCCGGGCAGGCCGTCATGCAGGCGAGACAGCCGAGGCAGAAATACATCTCGTCGGCGAACGCCTTCGTCGGCTCCAGCCGTCCGTCGGCCACGGCGCGCATCAACGAGATGCGGCCGCGCGGCGAATTCCGCTCCAGCTTGGTCGCGTCGTAGGTCGGGCACGTCGGCAGGCACATCCCGCAGTGGATGCACTGCTGCAAAACGGTGTAGTCGAGTTGCGCGAGATGGAGCGGAGACTTGGGCACGGGGAGGCGCGCACCATGAAGCCGAAGCTCCCCGCTGGCAAGACGCCCGCCGGCCGC
>JAYUSF010000242.1:0-4330 GCA_043755815.1 Verrucomicrobiota bacterium | reverse complement strand
CTCTACCACTGAGCTAACCGCGCCCTATGCGAAGCGGGGCGAAAGGTAGGAATCCCCGGGTGGCGTGCAAGGTTTTTCCCTCGCAAATGGCCGGCCAGAAGGCGCTTGCCGCGGAGCATGAATAACTTCAGTTTGCAACCGTCAACTTGCCCGACGTGAACGCGAACCGCCCAGAGCCTGCCGGCTCGGCCAAGATCGGATCGTAAGAATCCCACCGCAAAACTGTCGCTTTTCCGCTATCCCCAACCGCACCCGCGCCATGAAAACCATCCTCATCCTGCCTGCCCTGCTCGCCGTATTGGCGACGGGCTGCGATACCGCCGAACGGGCGCAGGCGGCCGAACCGGCTTCTCCGGCGTCGGCGGCGACCACGAATGCAGCCTCCCCGACCGCCGCGCCTTGGTCCAAGTCGGGCGCGACGAACGGTCCCACTCAAACCGCCACCAACGCCCTCGCCCTGCCCCAACCGCCACCGGAGCTTCCCGCACCGGTCCAGGACGTCGTGCAGCTCGCCCAAAACACGTTGGGCGAACAGGTGCTGGTTGATTTCGTCGCCACCATCGAGACGCCCTATTCGCTCACCGCGGAACACGTGATTTACCTCAAGGACTTGGGTGTCTCTGAGACCGTCATTGCAAGCCTCCTGAAGCGCCAAGTCGCCTTGGGTGGGGCCGCCGTTGAATTGCCCGAGGATCCGGCGGCCACCGCATCCGCCGACACCGACGCACCCACCGGCCCCAAGCTGGCCCTGACCAACGCCCCCGGCGCGAATGTCGGGTTGGCTGCCGCACCTGCTCTCCCGCCTCAACCGGTGCCCAACGCCCCCACCCAGGGCGAGACTCCGGGAACCGCTCCAGCCGTCGCCCCCGAACCGACCACCACGGTCAACTACAACGTCTTCCATCAAACGCTTTCACCCTATGGCACCTGGGTGGAGGTCGGCGACTACGGCTGGTGCTGGCAGCCCACGGTCTCAACCATCAGCGTCGGCTGGCGCCCCTACAGCGACAACGGCCGCTGGGTCTGGTCGGCGTCGGGTTGGTATTGGAATTCTTACTATTCCTGGGGCTGGGCTCCGTTCCATTACGGACGTTGGTGCAATGTCCCGGCCCGCGGCTGGTGCTGGGTCCCCGGCACCACCTGGGGTCCGTCCTGGGTCAGTTGGCGGCATAGCGATGACTATTTTGGCTGGGCGCCTCTCCCGCCGGCCTGCGGCTGGGCCAGCGGCATCGGCCTCACCTACCACGGCGCTGGCATCTCGGTGGGCTTTACCTTCGGACTCGGCGCCAGCGATTACTGCTTTGTTCCCCGCCATCGTTTCTATGATCCGCACTGCTACCGCTTCCGCGCGCCGGGCCGAGAGCTGACCGGCCTCTACCATCGCAGCTCGGTGGTCAACAACTACATCGTCGGCAACAACAACACGGTGATCATCAACAACGGAGTTGGCCGCGACGTCGTCCAAAAGCACACCCGCGAAGAGATTCGGCCGTTGGCCCTCGCAGACGCCCGCCAACCGGGGCGGGCAGGTGACCTTGCAAACCGCCCAGGCGGGCGTTCCGAGCGGCTCGAAGTCTACCGCCCCGTCGTGGCTGCCGATGCGGCCTCGAGCCGCCCGCCCGCGACGATTCTCGCCCGGCAGGAAGCCCGGCCGCAGGTGCTCTCCTCCCGCTCCAGTGCCGCCGGCTCTGGCCTTGGCATCGGGAACAACGTTTCCGCGAACCGTCCGTTCGGAACCACAGCCAGCCGAAGCGACGTCAGCGGCGGTGGCAGTGGCCGGCAGGAAACTCGTCCCGACGGCGCAGGACTCGTCCCGGGACGCACCCCAACCACCGGCAACCGTCCCTCCGTCGTGCCGGGTCGCGACCGTCCGGCGGCCGGTTCACGACCGGGAACTCCGTCCGTTTCGCGTCCAGAGCCTCGCGCATCGGCGCAGGCGGATTTGGAGAACCCAACGTCAGCGGTGCAACTACATGGGCGTTCCGAAAGCCGACCTTCCGTCGTTTCTCCGCGGAGCGACAACTTGGTCAATGGCAACCCGCGGACCGCTGTGGGAGTCCGCAATGAGACCCGTCCGGTGGCCAGTTCGCCAGACGCCCGGGTCGTCCCGTCGCCCTCGCAGCCGGCTCCCGTGCAGTCCGCTCCGGTGCTGAATCAGCCCGCCGCCCCCCGACCGGTTTACGGCCGGGCCGAATCCCGCCCCTTACCCCAGCAACAAGTGCAGGTGCGTCGCGACACGCCGGCTTACGTGCGGCCGCAACCGACAGTGCCAGGCGGCCAGTCCTCATTTAACCGGCCCGACGTGTCCGCGCGTTACACTCCGGCCCCGGCACCTCGCGCTCAGCCGTCATTCACACCGGCGCCAGCGCCGAGCCAACCCGCCTTTCAACCCCGCTACGAACCCCGCCCGCAAATCCAGCAACCGACCGCCCCGGCCGCGCGGAGCTACTCGCCGCCCGTTTCTTCCAGCCAGGGTGCCGGCAGCGATCGTTCCGGTGGTTCCTCGCGTCCTTCCCCGTCGCGCAACCAGCAGCCTTAGGCCGCGGTCGATCCAGCCACTTTGATTCCGATGAAGACGCCGATTTTCTTGGCGGCGGGCCGCGCCGCTGCACCCACGGCCGCTGCGCTGAGCGCAGTCGCCGCGCTGTTCCTGGCCCCGGCCAGCCGGCTTAACGCCGCCGATGTTCTTCCCGGCTCACGGATCCTTTATGAAACGGGCTTTGAACCGTTCGAAGGGTTCAACGCCACGAACGACCTGGCGGGCCAGGGCAGTTGGATTGGCTACGCCACCGACCTGGCGGGCAAATCGGTCGACTTCGGCGGCAACGGCCTTTTGCCCGGACCCACGGACGGTTTCTTCGGGCAGACGGCTTACATCGGCTTCAATGCGCCCAACGTGACGGCCGACTTCAATGTCTGGCGCCCGATCAACTTCGCCCCGGCCAGCGGCGTGCTGCCCGTCGTCCAGTTCACCGTGTCGATCCAGGTCGAGGCTTCGTCCGACGGCAAGGTTCCGGACGCCTTTCGCTGGAGTTTCTACAATGCCGCCGAGCAGCGGCTGTTTAGCCTCGATTTTGACAACGCGACCCGCGAGATCGGCGCCATACTGGACGACGGCACCGCCACGCAGGCGCCGCCCGTCCGGCCCAGTGGCTTCCTGTTCCGGAACGGCGAACCCTACGACCTCGAGGTGCTGCTGAACTTTCAACGCAATCTCTGGACCGCCAAGATCAACGGCGTCGTGGCGGTCAACGCCCTGCCCATCACCACCAAGAACGCCGCCCGCACGCTCGGTGACGTGGACGCCGTGTGGCTGATCCGCGAACCGGGCAAACCCGGCGACAACTTCATGATCTTCGACGATTACCGGGTCGTCGCGACGCCCCTGACGGAAATCCCGTCCACCTTGGAAGTCATCGGGCTCATCCAGCCCAGCGGCGCCTTTGTCGTCCGCGTGCTCGGCGAACCGGGCGTAAAATATCAGCTCGAAGCGTCCACCGACGGCGCGTCGTGGTTCCCGGTTGGCAACGGCACCGCGCAAAGTCCCGACGGCTACGTGGACATTCGGGATGCGAGTGCGAAGGACTCGGCGTCCCGGCTCTATCGGGCGGTCAGTATTCCGTGACCGCCCGCGCGGGAATTACGGCATTCCCCACGGGACGCCGCCATTGGTGCGTTCCCAAAGCCAGGCGTAGTCCACGTTGTCATGCGCTGCCCAGCCCACCTGCTCCGCCTCTTCCCAATTGCGGACGCGGGGACCGGTGCGGGCGTCGCGCCACTTGGGCAGTTCGGCATGGCCGTCAGCGAAGCTCAGTGCGCCTCGGCCGCTGTGCCGGCGGGCGGGCCAGTGTTTGGACCAGCCCCACTGCGGGCCCCGGGTCCAACGCAACTGGAACGCCCCGTTCTTGATTGTCAGTTCATGCTCGTCCAAGAACACCCAAGTGTGAGCCGGGGAACTTCGGTTGAAGTCGCTGAACTTCGCGAAAGCCGTGGAACTGTAGATGAAGCCGCCGTTGTCGGGCAGGATGATCAGCGGATCGCCGAGCACGATGTAGGGGTTCATCGTGTAGCTCCGCACGCGGAGCGGCCCGCGGTCGCGCATCAGGTTGGTCCGGCTGCGGTCGCTGGGGCAGTGGTAAACCGCGGCCGCCTGCACGTAGGGGCTGATCCGGCCGGGACCGCGCTCCAGCAGCAGGGCTTGGTTGGTCAGTTCACTCAGGGCAGTGGCATAGGGGATTGCTCAATAGGTATTGATAAGTGCGGTGGGCTTGGCAGGCTTGGGGCATGAAGTGTCAGCATTGTGGCAGTGCAGCGGTGGTGAAGAACGGGA
>JAYUSF010000241.1:0-4349 GCA_043755815.1 Verrucomicrobiota bacterium | reverse complement strand
GAAGCGGGTGGCCATGTGCAGCGATAGACGCCGTCCGGGGCAATAGGTTGCGCCAGACAGCCGGAAAAAATCGGCTCCTAAGCCCGACAGGCTCCTAGTTTCAGCAACAAGGCCAAGGGAGGATCTGTTTCGTCGCACATCAGGCGAGCAAAATAGCTCCCGTTGCTCAACGAAATGTCTTCCAACGAAGTGAGAAAAAGCACTGCCCGTTTGTCGGCCCTTACGAGTGCTTCGCTAATGTCAGCAGAGAAGGATTCGAACCGATTACGCATGGGAAGCTGCACATCCCAGTTGGTGATAGCGTTGTGCCGGCTACCGAAATTGAGGTGAGCAGCCATGGCGGCTGCGCGCGCGGCCGCGGTTCGCAATTTCACCTGCTTGTCGTCGTGACGGGTCTTAGCGAACCATCCGCCTGCTAACAGAATTATCACGATCCAGCCGATGTTTCTTCTAAACATTCTTCAATTTGGTTAGGTGCCCGGCATCTCCAGCCCCACTTTCGGGGCGACCTGGGCCACGTCTTTGTCGCCGCGGCCGGAGATGTTGATGATGATGAGGCTGTCCGGGGATAGCTTCGGGGCGCGCTTGAGGCATTCGGCGACGGCGTGACTGCTTTCCAGCGCGGGGATGATGCCTTCGAGGCGGGCCAGCTTCATGAAGGCGCCCAGCGCCTCCTCGTCGGTGGCGTAGCTGTATTCCACCCGGCCGGCGTCGTGGAGCCAGGCGTGCTCGGGGCCGACCGCGGCGTAGTCCAAACCCGCGCTGACGCTGTGGGTGAGCTGGATCTGGCCGTCGGCGTCCTGGAGGATGTAGCTGCGCGTGCCCTGCAACACGCCGAGGGATCCGCCGTGGAAACGCGCCGCGTGCTGTTCCGGCAGGATGCCGTGGCCGCCGGCCTCTACGCCGCACATCTTCACCGTCGGGTCATTCAGGAACGGGTAAAACAGGCCGATGGCGTTCGAGCCGCCGCCGACGCAGGCGAGCAGCAGGTCGGGCAGGCGGCCTTCCTTCTCCAGAATCTGCCGCCGGGCCTCGTCGCCGATCACGCGGTGGAAGTTGCGGACCATGACCGGATACGGATGCGCGCCGTAAGCCGTGCCGAGGATGTAGTGCGTGCTGCGGACGTTGGTCACCCAGTCGCGCATGGCCTCGTTGACGGCTTCCTTGAGCGTCTTCTGGCCGGCATGAACCGGCACCACGTCGGCGCCCAGCATCTTCATGCGATAGACGTTCAGTTCCTGCCGCACGCAGTCCACCGCGCCCATGTAGATGACGCACTTGAGACCAAACATCGCGGCGACGGTGGCGGTGGCGACGCCGTGCTGGCCGGCGCCGGTCTCGGCGATGACGCGGGTCTTGCCCATGCGCTTGGCGATGAGGGCCTGGCCGAGGGCGTTGTTGATCTTGTGCGCGCCAGTGTGCAGCAGGTCCTCGCGCTTCAGGTAGATTTTCGCGCCACCGAGTTCCTTCGTCAGACGTTCGGCGAAGTAGAGCGGAGTGGGCCGGCCGACGAACTCGCACAGGTAGTAGCTGAGTTCGCGCTGGAACTCGGGGTCCTGCTGCGCGCGGAAGTATTCCGCCTCGAGCTGCTGGAGCGGATACCAGAGCGTCTCCGGCACGTAACGGCCGCCGAACTGGCCGAAGCGGCCCTGGCTGTCGGGCATCTGCGGCGAGGCGAATTGCGTCGGAGTGGCGGTCTCGGTCGTGTTGCTCATTGCGTGGGCCGACGCTAACGCGGAACGGCGGCGGGAAAAGCGGGAAGTGGGCCGGACTCGTCTGAACAGCGAAGGCGCGGCGACGCGAAGCGGAATCCGTCGCTCGTGGCCGGTGACTGAAAAGGGGAATCTGGAAGGCGGGAAAACCGGAAGCATTTAGCGACCGCGGCCGGCTCCTGCTGTCGGGTCCTCCCAATTGCCCTTCACGACTTGATGTCGCGCACCTGGAAAGCCGCCGCCCCGATGGCGAAGAAGGAGACGTTGAACCCCACCAGCAGGCTCAGCGACTCGGCCATGCGGGCGACCGGTGGCGTCTGGAGAAACATCCACTGCCAGAGGTTCAGGTGGTGCGTGATGAACCACCCCTTGTAGTCCGCAAACCACGGAATGTTCATGAGGATGACGTTCACGAACATCACCGAAAGGGCGAGGATCGTCGCGGCGGCGGGCTTCATGTTGAAGCAGGAGAACAGGAACGCGAGGCTCAGCATGGTGATCGCCTTGGTGGCCAGCAGCGCGTGCGCTGCAAGGTAGCGCCAGGCCCCTTCGCCGGCGCCGAAGACGGCGAAGCCATTGGAGGGTCCGCCGCCGTCGAGCTGGATGGCGAACAGCCCGCCCTGCGGAAACCAGATGGAGGCCAGCAGCCAGCCGAAGCCGCCCAGCATCAGCGACAGGGCAAACGAAAACAGCGCGCCGGCGAACCACTTGAGCGCTAGCAGCCGCAGCCGCGAGACCGGGCGCGCGAGGATCATCCGGAGGGTGCCGTCCTCGGCTTCCTTGGCGACGAGGTCGCCGCCGACGAGTGCCACGTAGAGGGGCAGCAGCAGAAAGGCGACGGGGATGACGATCTGCGTGGCGATGGTGCCGGCGGTGAGGAAATCGTCGGCCGGATAACCGCCGCCTTCCAGCGCGCGCCGGATTGCCATCGTCGCCTTCGTGTAGCGGAACATCAGGATGACGGCGAGCTGGGCGAGCAGGAAGGCGCCAAAGCCGATGTAGGTCCGCTTCTTGCCGAAGAGCTTCCAGAGTTCGTGTTTGAGCTGGAGGAGGAACACAGGGCGGGGCGGGTCAGGGAGCCGGAGGCGTCTTCTTTACGAGCGAGAGGTAGAACTGTTCGAGCGTGGCCTCCTCGCGGACGATCGCATGAACGGGAAAGCCGCGCCCGACGAGGTCCTTCACGACCATGGCCGTGGTGGTGCCAGCGGTCAGGCGGAGGAAGTCCGCCTCCTCCGAGCCGGTGACCAGGGCCGCCTGTTGGAGCGCGGCCACGGCGGCAGGAAAATCATCCGTGACCAGTCGCACGCGGTCGCGGGGGCGAGTCGCCTCGGCCAGCGTGCCGTCGAACACCTTTTGACCCCGGTGCAGCACCGCGATGCGGGTGCAGAGCTGCTCGACTTCGCTGAGCAGGTGCGAGGACAGGAGGATGGTGAGTCCGAACTCGGCGTGCAGGCGCCGAATGGTTTCGCGCATCTCGTGGATGCCCTCGGGATCGAGCCCGTTGGTCGGCTCGTCCAAGATGAGCAGCTCCGGTGCGGGCAGCAGGGCCTGGGCGAGCGCGAGCCGGGCGCGCATGCCGTGCGAGTAGGTGCGGACGAGCGAATGCTCCCGCCCGGTAAGCCCCACCCACGCGACGACTTCCCGAAGGCGTTCGGACGGCGTCCGTGCGGAGTAGCTCGCGAGGATTTCCAGGTTCCGCCAGCCGCTCAGGTAGTCGTAGAAGACCGGCGCCTCGAAGATCGCCCCGACCCGCGCCAACGCCTTGGCCCGTTGGCCGATCACGTCGTGGCTGCACACGCGGACTTCACCCGAGGTCGGCCAAACCTGACCCAGCAGCATGCCGATGGTCGTGCTCTTGCCGGCGCCGTTGTGGCCGAGCAGGCCGAACACGACCCCGCGGGGGACGTGCAGGTCGAGGCCTTCGACGGCGACCCGCTGGCCAAACACCTTGCGCAAGTTCTGGAGCTGGATCATGGCGCGGGCGGTTCGGTTTCGACGGTGAAGAACGTCTTCACCGCGCCGTCGGCGTAGAGGTGGTTCTTGCCCTTGCCCGGGCCGCGGGCGGCATGAAAACCGGCCTTGTCGCTGAACAGGGCGACTCCGTTTTCCTTCACCGGCAGGCCCATGATCCGGACGGCGTCGGCGCGTTGGCCGTTGAGCAGGAAGTTCCAGAAGTAGCTCGAGCCGGTGTCCTCGAAATGCCGCTGCCGGTCGGAGGGACAGCGCAGCACGGCGGGACTGCCCAACTGCCGGCCCAGCACCTGTTCCACGGCGTTGGTGACCGGTGCGTTGGTCGCCTTGCTGCGGTTGAGCATCACCGGGAAACGGTTGCCATGGTCGTCGAGATACAGCCGCAGACCGAGGCCGACCTGCTTCAGATTGGAAAGGCAGGCCATGGCGCGGGCCCGTTCGGTCGCCTTGCCCAGCGTGGGGAGAAGCAGTCCGGCGAGCACGGCGAGGATGGCGATCACCACAAGCAGTTCGATCAGCGTGAAGGCCAACCTGCCGAAGTTCTGCCGGCTTTCCCAGCGAGCCGTGGGCGGGTTGCCCCGCAACCCGCGCGGCTGATTGGACCCACGAGCGGGAATCGACGCGGGAAGTCCTCGCATTGGGTGGCGGTTTCCGCAGGAAACCGCC
>JAYUSF010000240.1:0-14209 GCA_043755815.1 Verrucomicrobiota bacterium | reverse complement strand
TCGGACTTTCCCGGCATCCCGAAACCAACCGCATTCTCATGCTGGTTGACGCCCAAGCCGGTTCGTCGGAACCTTGGCCAAGACTTTTGCAAAAGCTGCAGCAGTGCCTGCCGGGGCGGGCCTTAATCGTCACTCCGCCAGAAAACTGACGCCAAGGTTTGGCTTTCGCCACGCCCCGATTTCCGGCACGCTGACACCCGTGGATTCCGCCGCAGTGACTGGCCACGGCCTTGCCCGCGTCCCCTCGGACGCCGCGCCGACCGTGGCGCGAAATGACCTCCCGCGCGCCCTCGCCCTTTACCGGGTGATGCTGGCTTCCCGGCTCGTGGACAAGGTCGAGATGGAACTCGTCAACCGCGGCGAGGCGTTCTTCCACGTCGGCGGAGCCGGTCACGAGGCGTGCGCGGCGCTCAACACCCACCTGACGCCCGACGACTGGCTGCACCTGCATTATCGCGACAAGGCGCTGATGCTCGCCCGAGGCATTTCAGCGGAACAGTTCTTCCACAGCGCGATCTGCACCGCCGCCTCGCACTCCGCCGGCCGCCAGATGAGCGCCCATCTGAGCGCGCCCGAGCTGAAGGTGCTGAGCCTCGTTGGCCCGGTCGGCAACAACGCCCTCCAAGCGGTCGGCGTCGCCCACGAAGCCGTTGCCCAGCGCGGCCGCCAACTTGGGGACGCGGACCACCGCAACGGCCACTCCTCGTCACCTGTAACCCGTCACCCGTCACCTTTGGTCGTCTGCGCCGTCGGGGACAGCACCAGCCAGCAGGGTGAGTTTCTGGAAGCCGTCGCCGAGGCCGTCCGCGCGCAGTTGCCGGTGCTCTTCTGGATCGAGGACAACGGTTACGGCATCTCGACCAAGACAGACGGCAACACATTTTATTGTCGTCCCGACGGCGACGCAGCCGAGTTTTACGGCATGACGGTCCACCGGCTGGACGGCCGCGATGCGCTCGCCTGCGACGCCGCGCTGGGGCCGATCCTCGCATCCATCCGGGCCGGCAAACCGGCAGTGGTGGTCTTCCAAGTCGAACGCCTCACGCACCACACCAACGCCGACGACGAGAAGATTTACCGCGAGGAAGGCGAACTGAAACAGGTCCGCGCCGAAGCCGACCCGATCCTGCGCCTGCGCGAACGGTTGCTGGCGTCCGGTGTCACGGAAGCGCAGTTGGACCAGACCGCGACGGAACTGGAAGCCGAAATCCGCGCCGCCGCCGAGCGCGCCCTGGCCACGCCGAATCCGGTCGCGAACCTGGATGCGCGCGCTCCTCTTCCTGCTAGTAGCAGCCGACGTGAGGAGGCTCCATCGTCGAATTCGGAATTCGGAATTCGGAATTCGGAACTCACCCAGAAGCCCCTCTCCGTGCTGGAGGCGATGCGCGAGGTGTTGCGCCATCAACTCGGCAACGACCCACGCGTCACGCTCTTTGGCCAGGACATTGAAGATCCGAAAGGCGATGTGTTCGGCCTGACCCGCGGGCTCACGCGGGCGTTTCCCAAGCAGGTCAAAAATTCCGCGCTGACCGAATCCACGATTGTCGGTGTCAGCATCGGCCGCGCGCTCGCCGGTGGCCGGCCGGTGGCGTTCATCCAATTTGCCGACTTCGTGCCGCTGGCGTTCAACCAGATCGCCGCGGAACTCGGCTCCATGTTCTGGCGCACCGAGGGCGGGTGGCGCTGCCCGGTGATTGTCATCGCGCCCTGCGGCGGCTACCGGCCCGGCCTCGGGCCGTTCCACGCCCAGACGTTCGAGAGCGTGCTGGCCCATGTGCCCGGCATCGACGTGGTGATGCCCAGTTCCGCCGCCGACGCCGCGGGCCTGCTCAACGCCGCCTTCGCCAATCAGGCTTCGGGCCGGCCGACCGTCTTCCTCTATCCCAAGGTCTGCCTCAACGACCCCGCCGTCGCCGCGCCCGCCGCCGCCGTCGCGGACGTGATCCAACCCGGCCAGGCACGCTTCGTCACGCGCGGCAACGACCTCACGCTCGTGACCTGGGGCGGCACCACGCCGCTTTGCCTGAAGGCTGTTCGCGCGCTCGAAGCCGCCGGCCTGGGCGTGGACCTGATTGATCTCCGCTCGCTGAGCCCGTGGGACCAGGACGCCGTCTGCGCCAGTGCCGCGCGCACCGGCCGGCTGGTCGTCGTGCATGAAGACAACCTCACCTGCGGCTTCGGCGCCGAGGTGCTCGCGGTCGTCGCCGAACGCGTCGACACGCCCGTGAAGGCGCGCCGGGTGACCCGACCCGACACCTACGTTCCCTGCAACTACGTCAACCAGCTTGAAGTCCTGCCGAGTCTGAAGCGCATCCTCGAAACCTGCGCCGCGCTCTGCGGCGCCGAGGTGACCTGGGAAGGCGACGGGCCAACCGCCGATGGGCTGACGGTTCTCGAAGCGGTCGGCTCCAGCCCGGCCGACCAGAACGTCTCGGTCATCGAATGGAAGGTCCGCAACGGCGACACGATCCAAGCCGGCGACCTGATCGCCGACTGCGAAGCCGACAAGGCGACCTTCGAACTGCGCGCCCCCGTCGGTGGCGTGATCACCGAGCTGCTCGGGGTCGACGAAAAGGTCCCGGTCGGCAGCGCCCTCGCGAAGATTGCCACGGTGAAGTCGGTGCCACTGCTGCCAAAGCGCGTGCCGGCCGAACTGAAACCGACCGTGGTGCGCCGGGCCAAGGGTGTTCCGGGCCCCGCTCAATCCGCCAAGGCCCCCGCGGCAGCTCCGACAGTCCAGGGGGGGGAGGTTCGGAAAGCCATTGGCATTTCGACAATCGCGGCGGCCCCCGGCGGCCGCGTCGTCACCAACGAGGAGCTCATCCGGCGCTTCCCGGGGCGGATTGCCGCCGACATCGCCCAGCGCACGGGAATCGAATCGCGACCGCTGTTGGCGGAGGGTGAAACGGTCCTGACGCTTGCGAGCCGGGCGGCCCGGACGGCATTGCAACAGACCGGACTCACCCTCGCGGACCTTGATGCCATCTTTGTCAGCACCAGTTCTCCCCTCTCACTGAGTCCCAGCATGGCGTGCCTGCTGCATCACCAGCTCAGCCTCGACGGCCCGGCAAAGGACCTGCCCGCCAGTGACCTTCTGGCCGCCTGCACCGGCTACCTCTATGCGCTCCAGGCCGCCTTCGATTTCTGCCATTCCCAGCCCGACGCGAACATTCTCGTCGTCACCGCCGAGGCGATGAGCACTTATACCGACCCAAACGACTTCGACACCGCCATCGTCTTCGCGGACGCGGCGACCGCCACGCTCCTCCACGGCCCCGACTCGGCGAAGTTCGGTTCCGCCCGCGCCCTGCTCCATCGGCCCGTGCTCAGTGCCCGCGGCGAAGACGGCACGATCCTGCACCATGGCCGGCGCGGGAACCCGAACGTGAACATGGATGGCCTGAAGGTGTTCCCGATGGCCGTGCGCCAGATGATGTCGCTGCTCGAACGCGCCTGCGCCGAAAGCGAACTCAAAGTCGGCGACCTCGAACACATCATCCCGCACCAGGCCAACGGCCGCATCCTCGAAGCCGTCGCCACGCGCCTCAAACAGCCGCCCGGCCGCCTCGTGAACCGGGTGAAGCACGCCGGCAACACCAGCAGCAGCACCATCCCGCTCGTGCTCGCGGAACTGCTGCAGGAACGTCCCACCGGCAAGGCCGGCCTCTGCGCCTTCGGCGGCGGCTTCACGTTCGGCGCCGCGGTGCTGGAGTTTGCGTGATCCGGTAGAACTCACGCAAAGGCGCGAAGGCGCAAAGCCCGGGGGCGCGGCTCTCTGAGCCGCCAAAGGCAACCCTCCAATCTCTGGGCTCGGAAGTAACCCGACTCGCGGCTCAGAGAGCCGCGCTCCTGACCTCTTCCCGCCTCCCCGCCTGCGCGGGAGTCTCCTTCCCGACCTTTCCGCGTGACTCCGTCGATTGCCGGCGAACACTCCGGAGCGTCACCCCATGAATCGCTCGCTTGCCCTGTTCGCCGCCACGTTGCTCGCCGTATTCGGCACGACAGCCCAGTCCGCCTACGACCGGCACGTCGTCTTCGACAACAGCCTGGCGGACGGCGGCTACTACTACAGCGACTCGCACGTCGTCGCCCCAAGCCGGCTGGAACTGTTCCAGGGCAAGTTCCCGGTGGACACAGAACGCTTTGTCAGCCCGCCGAATGGACTCCGCCTGAAGTGGCGTTCCGCGCCCGGCGGTGACTGGCGGATGACGCTGAAGGTGCCGGCCCGTTACGCGCGCAAGTTTGAGTTCCAGGGCGACACGCTGACGTTCTGGGCGTTCCCCGACACGGAACTCACCGAAACCAATTCACCGCGCGTTTCGCTCCAGGACTCCGCCGGCGCGGGTGCTCCGACCAGCTCGCTCGTGCGCGGCACCAACCGTCTGGCAGCCGGGCAATGGACCCAGGTGCGCCTGCCGTTCGCGGATTTCGTAATGCAGTTCAACGGCACCGACGACACGAAGTTCGACCCGCGCCGGCTGGCCAGCATCAACTTCGTCCAGGGGCTCGACGACGGCGGCGATCACACGCTGTTCCTCGACGATTTCCAGGTGGTTGACTCCAAGGCCGTCTCCACGCCGCCGCCAGCTCCGACCAGCTTCGCCGTGCAGGCGCAGGAACGGCACTTCGACCTGACCTGGGAGCCCGTGACCGACACCAACGTCGTCAGCTACCGAATCTATCGCTCGCTGAACGGCCGCGACTTCACGCCCGTCGCAACGCGCCCCGCCAACTACGCCCGCGCAGTGGACTGGATCGGCCGAGCGGGCCGGCGCGCCAGCTACCGCGTGAGCGCCGTGAACTTCGCCGGGCAGGAATCGCCCCCGTCGCCCGTCGCCAGCGGACAGACCCGCAAGTTCAACGAAGCCGAGCTGCTCGACTTGGTTCAGGCCGGCTGCTTCCGCTACTACTGGGAGCTGGCGCATCCCGTCGCCGGCCTCGCCCCGGAGATCGTGCCCGGCGACCGCAACCTCATCGCCACCGGCGGCAACGGCTTCGGACTGATGTCCCTCACCGTCGCGACGGAACGCGGTTTCGTGACGCGCGCCGCCGCGGTGGACCGCCTGCTGAAGGTCGTCCGTTTCCTCGCCCGCGCGGACCGCTTCCACGGCATCTGGCCGCACTTCCTCGACGGTAACACCGGCCGGGCCATCGCCTATTTCGGCAAATACGACAACGGCGGCGACCTCGTGGAAGCCGCCTTCCTCATGCAGGGTCTGCTGGCCGCGCGCCAATACTTCGACCGCGACACAACGGCTGAACGGGAGATCCGCGACACCATCACGCGGCTGTGGCACGAGGCGGAGTGGGACTGGTATCGGCGCGACGCCGACAGCGAGGTGCTCTACTGGCATTGGTCGCCGGACTACGGCTTCCACATCAGCCACCCGCTCATCGGCTGG
Organism: Verrucomicrobiota bacterium; assembly: GCA_043755815.1. Lineage (GTDB taxonomy): Bacteria > Verrucomicrobiota > Verrucomicrobiia > Limisphaerales > UBA9464 > CAIWAH01. The sequence goes on along the minus strand of JAYUSF010000240.1, from coordinate 8,807 downwards.
AACGAAACGCTGGTCGTCTATCTGCTCGCCATCGCCTCGCCCACGCACGCCGTGCCCGCGAGCCTTTACCACACCGGCTGGGCCGGGCGGTCGGAACGCGCCGTCCAATACCGCCGCAACTGGAGCCGAACGCTCGACGGCAGCCGTTACACCAACGGGAATTCCTATTACGGCATCCCGCTCGCCGTCGGTGAAGGCAATGGCGCGGAACTCTTCTTCACGCAGTTCCCGTTCCTGGGCTTCGACCCACGGGGAATCCGCGACGCCTACGCCAACTATTTCGACAACAACCGCGCCATCGCCCGGATCAACCACGCCTACTGCGTGGACAACCCACGGCGCCATTTCGGTTACGGCTCCGACTGTTGGGGGCTGTCCGCGGGCATCAACGCCGGTGGCGGCCGCCCCCTGCCCCGCGACGACAATGGCACGATCAACTGCATGGCCGCGCTCGGTTCAATGCCCTACACGCCCCGGGAATCGCTCGCGGCGCTGAAGCATTTCTACCGCGACCTGGGGGCGAAAGTCTGGGGGGCCTACGGTTTCCATGACGGCTTCAACCAGACGCAGAACTGGTTTGAGGAAGTTTACATGGCCCTCAACCAGGCCCCGATCACCGTGATGATCGAGAACCACCGCACCGGCCTGGTCTGGAACCGTTTCATGGCCAACCCGGAAATCCGGCAGGGGCTGGAGAAGATTGGGTTCAGGAAAGATCCTGAAAGTCGCTAGGCGGCAATTCGCCCCGTAGCCGCTGCCGTGAGGAAGCGGATTCTGGCAAATTGCAGGCGCGAAATCCGCCTCGTCACCCCGGCGGCTACCGCCCTACCTCCGCGCGTCCGCAACCTGTTTGCCCAGCGCGTCCAAACGGCGGGCCGCCGTCTTGGCCAGAACTTTGGCGCGATTGCCCCCGTCGCCACGGACCGCGCTTTCAGCAACCACCGTGCCGCCGCGTTCGGCCAGGTAACGGTCCACCGTGCGGAAGCATTCGGTCACCAGCGGGCGCAGCTCGGGCGGCTCCTTCGGCGTGCGCATGAGCAGGATTTGAAGCTGGGCGGTCTTCCGCTGAAGGACGGGCTGTTGGGTCGCAAAATCCCACTCGGAAACAACCCGGCTGAGGGGAATGGATTCGGGTGCACCCGGTTGCCCCGACGCCGCGCGGAACGCCGCGGTTTCGGTCAGGATATCCGCCAACCGCCGGAGCACTTCGCCGCGGCTCCAGGCCAGTCCTGGATCAACGGACAGCTCGTGGGTGGCGTTGACGGCCCACCATTTTTCGGCATCCAGCAGCGTGACAAACTCACCCCGGTTGATCGAAAGGAAGGTCGTCTGCCAGTTCAGCGACTCCGGCAGCGCGCGGATGAAGCTGACCGTGCGGGCTCGGCGCGATTCCTCGGTCAGCAGCTGCACCAAAATGGCGGCGCTGGCCTGGAAATGGGTGAAGTCATTGGGATTGGTCAGTTGATCCACGGTCGCCAGTGTCAGCGCCGAGAACCCCAGCGGATCACGCCCGCGGATCGCCGTGCGGCTTTCCCGCAGCGGGTCCGGCTTGCGGTTCGAGCGGTTGAGCGTGGTCTGCGATTCGATGACCAGGTCGCGGCCGTAGTCGCCGATCACCAACTGGTTCATGCCTTCCGCCAGCCAGAGCGGCGGCTGGGCACAGACGGTCGAAAGATTGTTCCGGTTCGCCATCTCCAGCAGCACGACCTCGGTGACCGCGCGCACGAGCCGAGTCCACTCGATCCGGTCCGGCAGCGCGAGGTGGAACTGCCAGCCGTCGCGGTAAACCTGCGGTCGGATGGCCACCGAATGCTCGATCGCCGACCGCCGTTGCAGGTGCAGGTGGACCCTGCCGCGGTAGTCGTCGCGCTGCTCCAGTCGCTGCAGCACCGCCTTCTTCACACGCTCGCAGGTGACCGTCAGAAGGTCGGGACGAAGTTCAATGACCGGTTCGTTCCCGACGGGCCGCATCTCCCGCGGCGGAACCAGCCGGGTGGAATCGCGTCCGTGAACGATGAACTGGCCGCTGATGCTGGTCGCCGAAATCGGCGCTTCCGGCAGGGCAGAGTTCTGCGCCCGAACCCCGGCAGTTCCAAACACCAGAAGTCCGAGCATCGCCAACACGACGCCGCCAGGAATGGTTCCGGGGAAATTCACGCTCGGTTGGAACAACGCGGCCCGCCGCCGTTCAGTCCTTTTTCCTGGCCGAACTCTTCGCCACCGGAGCCGGGGCGGGCGCGGGTGTGACCGGCTTCGCCTCCGTCTTGGTTTCCGTCTTGGTTTCCGTCTTCGGTTTGGCGGCCTCCGCGTCGCTCTTGGCGGACGACTTGTAGCCCTCGCTGCGGTAGTCCGTGCTGTAAAAGCCGCTGCCCTTGAAGATGATTCCAGCGCCCGAACCGATGCCACGCTTCACTTTGCCCCTGCCCCAGGACTTCTTAGGACACACATCCTTCGGGCAGGTGGCGAACGCATCATCCTTCATGGACTGGACGCACTCGAACTCGTGCCCACATTTCTCACAGGCGTATTCGTAGGTCGGCATAGTTGAACGTGCCGGGAGTTAAGGAGGTGCCGCCGTGGCGTCAAGGCTGGCGACGGGAAACCGTCGGCGACAGGCGCATCTATTCATCGTGGTAGGGCAACCGCGCTACGGCGGGCCGCGGAATCCGCCGCGCGGGTGAGCCGTCGCGCCAGCGCCTTGGACTGCGCCAGTCCCCGGGCGCTTTGGCCGGCCGGCTGGGTTCCGTTCCCTCCCCGCCCAGCCCGCCCACGCCCACCAAAGCGGCAGAGGACTGGCGCAGTCCAAAACCTCGCGGACTTCGCCGCAAGGGGTGTCGGCCACGCCAAGCGGCGAAGTTCCGCCCGCCACTCCGCGGAAGACAATCCGACGCTTGGGCCGCCGCTTGACCTGTGAAACGCTCGCGGCGTGCTCGCAGTTGATGAATTCACCGCGCCCGGTTCGCGGAGTTGGTGGCTGTTCGCCGGCCTGATCCTGTTCGGCCGGACCTGTGACCTCGTCTCCACCTGGATCGCGACGCCGAACCTGATCCTCGAGGGCAACCCCGTCGCCCGGAAACTCGGCTGGAAGTTCGGCGTGCCGCTGAACCTCGCCCTGGCGCTGGGCTTCGGCGTGTGGCCGCTCCTCGCGATCTCGCTGACCACCACCAGCCTCCTCGTTGCCGCCCGCAATTTGCAGTCGGCGTGGCTGATGCGATCCATGGGTGAGCTGCACTACCGCTGCTGGATGTCCGACCGCATCGCCGCCAGCCCGCCACTGCTTCCGTGGAGCTGTTTCCTCGGTGAAGCAATCCTGTTCGGCCTGGTCGGCACCGGCCTGATGGTTTTCGCCCAGTGGCAGCTGGTGCCCTTTGCCGTCGGACTGGGCGTCACCGGTTACGCCGTCGCCGTGATCCTGTTCACCACCCTGGCCCTGTGGCGGGGACGCGAATAGGAGAAACGCCGGTTGGCCAAGCCCTTCGCCCCAAACTAGCCTCGGCGCCGATGCTTAGGAAACGGAAGACCAGAAACATTGTCCGTATCGTCGTCGGAGGACAGCGGGGCTGGCAGGTGAAAATTGCACGCGCAGGCAAGCGGTTCTGCCCCTACTTCTCCGACTCGAAATTCGGCGGGGCCCGCGGGGCCCTGAAGGAAGCGGTGCGGGTGCGGGACCTTTTCGAAAAGGACCATCCCCGGCCGAAACCCGGCAGCCAGATCAACGTCCTCCTCCCCTCCAACAAGACCGGCATCCCGGGGGTGCAGATCCGTTTCCTCCGGGGAAAACGGGGACGGAACAAAGATGAAGGCGCCCGCGCGATCGCCCAGTGGTGTCCAAAAATGGGCGTGGTCAGGATGCGTTCCTTCTCGTTTGAGAAATTCGGGCGCCCGCGGGCACTGAAACTGGCCGTCAAAGCCCGACGACTCGGGTTGAAAGAAAGACTGTCATGATCCCACACCATCGCCTTGCCGGCTTCGCTCTCGCGTTGGCTCACGCCGCTTTCAACGCCCAGGCTGACCTCCACGTATCGCCCTTGGGCGCCGATGCCAACCGCGGCACGGCGACCCAGCCGTTCAGCACGCTGGAACGGGCGCGCGACGCGGTCCGCGAACAGAAGGCGAACGGCACCGCGCCTAAGGGCGAGTTCACCGTCTGGCTGCACGGCGGCGACTACCGCCGGACGAATGCGCTCGAACTCACCGCCGGCGATTCCGGCACCGCGGCCGCGCCGGTGGTTTGGCGGGCCTGGCGCGACGAACGCGTCCGGCTGATCGGCGGTGTTGCGCTGCCGCCGGTGACGGCCAGTCGTTGGCAGGCGGTGACGGAACCCGCGCTTCAAAACCGCATTGATGCCGCTGCCCGCCCCCACGTCCGGCAACTCGACCTGGGCGCACTCGGCATCACGGACTTCGGCGAGATGAAATCGCGCGGGTTCAGCCGCGGCACGGCTACCGCCCACTGCGAACTCTTCTTCGCCGGCCGGCCGATGACGCTGGCTCGCTGGCCGAACGAAGGGCAGTTCGACCACCTCGCCGGTTTCCCGGCCGGCTCCGGAAAGAACGACGATCACGGCGGGAACATCGGCGACCTGCCGGGCGGCTTCCTCTACGCCGGCGACCGGCCAAACCGCTGGCAGGACATCTCCGACCTGTGGGTGCATGGCTACTGGGCGTGGGATTGGGCCAACTCCTACGAGCGCGTGGCCGAACTCGACCGTGAGCGGCATTTCATCAGGACCGCGCCGCCCCACGGACTCTACGGTTTCCGCAAGGGCCAGCGGTTCTACTTCCTCAACCTGCTGGAGGAACTGGACCAACCCGGCGAGTGGTTCCTCGATCGAAAGGCCGGCATCCTCTACTTCTGGCCGCCCGACGGTTCCCCCTCCGCCGAGGTCACGCTGTCGTTGCTCGACCAACCGTTGCTGAAGCTCACCGACGCCGCGCATGTCACCCTCCGCGGACTCATCCTCGAAGCGACCCGCGGGAATGGCGTCGAAATCCGCGGCGGCACGAGCAACCGGATCGCCGGCTGCCTGATCCGCAACCTCGGCAACAGCGGCGTGGTCATCGAAGGCGGCTTCGGCCACGGCGTGACCAGTTGCGACCTGTTCGACACCGGCGACGGCGGCGTGTCGCTGACTGGCGGCGACCGGCAGACGCTTCAACCCGGCGGTCACTTCGTGGAGAACAGCCACTTCCAGCGCCAGGGTCGCTGGTCCAAGTGCTACGTGCCCGCCATTGCCATGACGGGCGTCGGCCTGAGGGCGTCGCACAACCTGATCCACGACCATCCGCACTGCGCGATCCTCTTCTGGGGCAACGATCACCTGATGGAGTTCAACGACATCCATCACATCGCGCTCGAAACCGGCGACGTAGGCGCCATCTACACCGGCCGCGACTACTCGTTCCGCGGCAACCGGATTCGCCACAACTACATCCACGAAACCGGCGGCGTCGGCATGGGCTCGATGGGCGTCTACATGGACGACTGCGTGAGCGGCACCGAGGTCTTCGGCAACGTGTTCTACCAGGTCCACTGGGCGATGTTCATCGGCGGCGGCCGCGATCATCGCGTGGAAAACAACCTGTTCGTGGACTGCGATCCCGCCGTCCGCGCCGACGCCCGCGGCCTCGATAAGTCACCCGTGTGGAGCAGCATGGTGGACGACTTCATGCGCAAACAGCTCGCGGCCGTGCCCGCGGCGCTCTACCGCGAACGCTATCCCGCCATCAAATCGCTCGACGCCTACTACGAAGCGAAGGACGGGTTCAAAGGCATCCCAGCCGAAGGCAACGTCGTCGCCCGCAATGTCTGCGTCGGCAAATGGCTCGAACTCGGCTGGCACGCTCAGGGCACGGGTTTCGAGGTGCGCGACAATTTCACCTCCGGCGACCCGCTGCTCGTGAACCCCGCAAAACTGGACTTCCGGCTGAAGCCCGAATCACCGGCCTTCAAGACCGGCTTCCAAGCGATCCCGTTTGAGCAAATTGGGCTGCGTTCGGATGCCGACCGGAAACACCTGGAGAAGCTGCAATGAACCGCCGCGAATTCATCACCACCACCGCCCTGGCCACGCTCGCCGGCCTGGGTGGTTGCGCGACGGCGCCTTCAGAAGAAGACGTCATCATGACGGTCACCGGCCCAATCCGGCCGGACCAGTTGGGCCTGACGCTGATGCACGAGCATGTGGTGGTGGACTTCATCGGTGCGGCCAAGACGACACCCGAACGCTATGACTCCGAGACCGCCTTCACCACGGCCCTGCCGCATTTCCAAAAGCTGAAGGAACGGGGTGTGCGGTCCTTGGTGGAATGCACCCCACGCTACATCGGGCGCAACGTGGGCCTGCTGCACCGGCTTTCCGAAGCGAGCGGCGTCCAGATTGTCACCAACACCGGCTGGTATGCCGCGGTGAATCACAAGTTCCTGCCGCCCGAGGCCGAGGCGGAGACTGCGGAGCAGATCGCCGCGCGCTGGTTAGACGAATGGAGAAACGGGATCGACGGCGTCGGCAACCCTTCAGCGTTCATCCGTCCCGGCTTCCTCAAGCTCGGCACCGGCAATGGTCCACTCCCTCCCGTGGACGCCAAGCTCGTCCGCGCCGCCGCCCGGGTGCATCGCGCTACCGGACTCACCCTCGCCATCCACACCGGCGACGGTGCGGCGGCCTTGGACGAAGTCCGTCTGCTCCGCGAGGAAGGCGTCGCGCCCGACGCGTTGATCTGGGTTCACGCCATGAACGACCCCGGCCCGATCCAGTTCGAGGCCGCGAAACTCGGCGTCTGGATCAGCCTCGACGGCTATTCGCTCGCCCCGCCCAACGTCCTTCGTTTCGTCAATTTCCTTCGCGCGCATCGCGAGGCCGGCACCTTGAACCGCGTGCTCCTGTCCCACGACGACGGCTGGGCCGTGGACGGCGAAGCCCCTTCCGGGAACCGGCTCACCCTCTTCGGTAACGGCAACAGGGCACCCTACGAAGCCCTGTTCACCAAGCTGCTGCCCGACCTGCGGTTGAACGGCTTCGGTGACGCCGACGTCCAGCAGTTGCTCGTTGCCAATCCACGAGCGGCCCTGACGATCCGCCGCCGCCTGCTCGCATGACCGCCGACACTCAAACCCGCGCCGCCGTCCAGCCACTGGACGAGTTTTACCTCCGGCAGGGCCGCCCGCTGCCGGCGTTCCGCGTCATCACCGGCGACGAGATGCCCGAGCCCTATCGTTCGCTGCTGGTGCATGAGCGCGACATGACCCGCACGCTGGAGCAGTTCCACGGCAGCCCGATCCACCTGCGCGTCCTTTCCAGCTATCGCGCCGGCGACGCCTACTGGCGCGAATCCGTCCTCGAACTCGACGGCTCCGGCCGCCCGGTGGAGTTCGGCGCCATCAAGATCCAGCTCGCCGCGCTGCCTGAGGAATGCCGCCGGCTGATCCTCGCCGAACACCTTCCGTTCGGCGGCATCCTGAACGACGCCGGCGTCCGTTACACCAGCCGGCCGTCGGCGTTCCTTCGCTTCGAGGCAGACGACTTCATCGCGGAATCCTTCGGCCGGCCCCGGGGCGGAGGCTTCTACGGCCGGCAGAACACGCTCCGCAGCGAAGCCGGCGACACCCTGGCCGAGATCATCGAAATCCTCCCGTCGATCCGGGGCTAGCCGCCCGCAGTTCCCGCCCGCCTCAGGGCAGCCGCAGCCGGTAAAACTTCCGGCCAGCCTCGGCCGGCAAGGGCAACCGCACCGTGACCTGATCCCCTGTTCGCTCCGGAGTAGCGCCGAGGGGATTCCAAGCCGCGGCGCCGCCCAGTTCGTCCACGCTTTCCAGCACGGGAGCACCACACGCCACCGACCAAGTCAGGACAATCTGCTCCCTGTCTCGACGGAGGGCGAGCACCGGCGCCGCCGGCAGGACTTTGACCCGAAAGGTGGACTCCTGCGTTCCGGAAAAGCTCGTCACCTTCACCGTCACCTTGGTTTCGCCGAGCGGGAAGCGGCTGCCGCTGGGAGGAACGGTCTCGAGGATCACCGCGCTGGAGCCGCTGAGGATCAGCTGCGGCTCGAAACTCGCGGTCGCGAAGCCCGTGCCATCGCACGGCAGGGTCAGGTCAGGCAGCGAGGACAGAGTGACGTCCGGCTCTGGAACCGGACCGCCGGGAACCGTGATCTGCACCTTCACCCGCCGGGGCTGGCTGCCGGGGCTGGTGAGCCAGATGTCATCAGCCTGAATGCCCGGTTCCAAGCCGTCGCAACGCCAAAGCAGTTGGAGGTTTGCCGAACCAGTTCCCGCGCGAGGCGTGATTTCCAGTCCGGCCACCGCGGACGCGACGGACCAAGCCAGATCCGGGGTGGCGGTGGTGACGCACAGCGTCTGCGCCGTCCCCGGGCAGACACCGAATTCGAGCGCCGTGGTGGAGACTGCCAGGGTCACGGGTAGCGGCTTGCTGGTCGGATCCACCGGATTGCTGCCGAGCCGGAGTTCATCCCGGTCAAGCGCGCCATCGCCGTCAGTGTCGGGCTTGTCCGGATTGGTTCCGGCCTGGAATTCACCCAGCGCGGTCAGGCCATCCTTGTCCGTGTCTAGGTCCGGATCCGCGAGGCCGGCTTGCAGGGGCGGGTGCAGCGATTCGTAGTCATCGGGCAGCCCGTCGCCGTCGGTATCCGCGCGGACTGCCAGGGTGATTTCGTCGCTGCCCTTGAGCCCGGAAGGCGCAGTGGCCTCGGGATTGCTCAATAGGTATTGATTACGTTTTTTTGAGCAGGTAGAGGAGGATGCTGGCGGCGAGGTTGGCCAGCTTTTTGGTGTAGCAATGGGTCTT
>JAYUSF010000239.1:0-4390 GCA_043755815.1 Verrucomicrobiota bacterium | reverse complement strand
GCGCGTTCGGTCAGGGCCTTCGTGTCGGCGAAGCACTTGTCCGCGCCGGCCTTCATCTTGGCGAAATCTTTCTTGGGCACGACGCCGTCGGCGACGAGCGCCTCGCTGGCCAGCAGTTCGATCTGGAGCCAGATCTTGAGACGGTTCTCGTCGGTCCAGATGGCCCGCATCTCGGGGCGGGAATAGCGTTGAATCACGGGCGGACTATGGAAGGACGCGAGCCACGGCGAAAAGGGGGAAACGGAACCGTGCTCGACGCCCCATCGGCTTGCCGACTAAATCGGCACGCCATGTCAGCCACCGCCGAATCCGCCGCTCCACTCGCGCCCAAGCGGCGACGGCGTTGGCTTCGCCGGACAGGCGTGGTGATGGCACTGGTCCTCGCAGCAGCGCTAGGGGCGCTCGGCTTGCTCCGCGGCAGTTTGGCGCAGCTCGACGGCGGTCGTCCGCTTTCCGGCCTTTCCGCCGCCGTCACCGTGGAGCGGGATTCACTCGGCGTGGTGACGATCACGGCGTCGAGCCGGCTCGACGTCACCCGGGCGCTCGGTTTCGTGCACGCGCAGGAACGCTTCTTCCAGATGGACCTGCTGCGCCGATCCGGAGCCGGCGAATTGGCGGCGCTGTTCGGTCCCGCGGCCGTCGATATGGACAAACGCGTTCGCCTGCATCGGCCTCGGGCAAGTTTCCGGGCGACCTGGGACGTGCTGCCAACAGACCAGCGGGAAACGCTGACGGCTTACGCTGCCGGAGTGAACGCCGGCCTCGCGGCCCTGGCGGTGCGGCCGCCCGAATATCTGCTGCTGAGGGCGCAGCCAGAGCCGTGGCTGCCCGAAGATACATTGGCCGTGAACCTCGCCATGCGCTTTGTGCTCGAAGACGCGCACGGTGACGCGGAAGTCCGGCAAGCGCTGCTGCGGAAGCTGCTCCCAGACGAGGTTTACGATTTCTTGGGCGCGCCCGACTCCGGTTGGGACGCCGCCCTCGACGACACCGTGTTGCCGCTGCCGCGGATTCCGACGGCCGCCGAGTTTGACTGGCGGCAATGGAGCCATGCGGTTGCGACCATCGAGGGACCAACGGAGCCGGTGGAAGAAGCCGATCGCCCCGTTCCCGGCAGCAACAACTGGGCGGTGGATGGTCAGGTTGCTGGCACCGGGGCGGCCATTCTCGCCGACGACATGCACCTGCCCATCGCCGTGCCGGGCATCTGGTTCCGGGCGCGGCTGATTTACCGGGACACCTCGATGGGCGCGTGCGATGTGACCGGCTTCACGCTGCCTGGCACGCCGGCGATGGTGGTTGGCAGCAATGGTCAGATGGCTTGGGGATTCACGGCCGCGGGCATGGATCAGTGTGACCTCGTCGAACTTGAACTGGATCCCTCCAATCCCCGGCGCTACCGCACGCCGCAGGGCTGGCGCGACCTTTCGACGGCCACGGAACAGATCATCGTCCGCGGAGCCACCAACGTGGCGGTCCCGTTGGACCTGACCGTCTGGGGACCGGTCATCGAGCCGCCGGGACTGGGGAATCGCTTCGCGCTGGCGTGGGCTGCGGGCCGTCCGGACGGAAACAACCTCCGGCTCCTGGAGCTTGAGCGTGCTGGTTCTGTGAGAGCCGCGCTCGAACTTGCGCCCAAGTGCGGCATCGCGAACAACAACTTCGTGGTCGCCGACCGCGATGGGCGCATCGGCTGGACGATCATTGGCCGGCTGCCGGAGCGCCGGGGTTTTAGGGGAGACCTCCCGGTTTCGTGGGCGGACGGCTCGCGCGGCTGGAACGGGCTGCTGCCGCCGTCGCTATATTCGCGCATCATGGCGCCGGCCGGCGGCCGAATCTGGAGTGCCAACAGCCGGGTCGCAGGGAGCGACGCCTACCTGTCGAGAGCCGGCGCCAACCTCCAGGATTTCGGTGCGCGGGCGCGGCAGATTCGCGACGACCTGCGGACCAAGCCACAGCTCAACGAGGCGGACCTGTGGGACCTCTACCGTGATGATCGGGCCGTCTTCCTTGAGTCATGGCAACGCCGGTTGGTCGGCGTCCTCGAACGTGGTGCCGCCACCAACTCCGGATGGGAGCAGGCGTTGAAATTCGTCCGGAACTGGGGCGGCCGGGCGGCGGCCGATTCAGTGGGATACCGGCTGGTCACCGGGTTCCATCAACGGGCCGGAGCGCTGGTGTTTGAGCCATTGGTGAAGGCGGTCCGGAAACTGAACCCGGACTTCCATTACCACCACAACACCGGGCTCGACCGCCTCGTGACGGAGCAGCCGGTCCACCTCCTGAATCCGAAGTTCAAGTCCTACGACGACCTTTTTGCTGCTGCGGCCGATCAGGTGTTTGCCAGCCTGCGCGAACAGAAGGTGCCGCTGGCCGAAGCGACGTGGGGCCGGCGCAACCTACTAGACTTGCAGCACCCGATCGCGCGGGCGATTCCCGCCCTGTCGGGCCTGCTGAACATGCCGCGTGTCCCCATGAACGGCGCCCCGAACGACATGCCGAAGATCCAGGGGCCCGACTTTGGACCGTCGGAGCGCATGGTCGTCTCGCCCGGACATGAGGAACGTGGACTGTGCAATCAGCCCGCCGGCCAGAGCGGGCATTTCCTGTCGCCGTTCTACCGGGCCGGCCATGACGCGTGGGTGAAAGTGGAGCCGCTGCCATTCCTGCCGGGAGCGACCGAGCACAGGCTGGAGCTGACGGCGGCGCCGTAGGCGGATTCCCGTCTCAGGGGATGAGGGGTTTTCCAATGTTGAGGCCGTGCTTAAGACAGTAGGCGCCGTTCACGACGTATTTCTCGGCCCAGTGCTTGAGACCGGAGCGTTCTTCCGGGGTCAGGGCGCGTTTCACCTTGGCGGGTGCCCCGAGGACCAAAGAGCCGGGCGGGATCACCGTGCCGGGGGTGACGACCGCGCCGGCACCCACGAGGCTCTGCGTGCCGATCACGGCGCCGTCGAGCACGGTTGCCCCGATGCCGATGAGGCATTCGTCCTCGACCGTGCAGGCGTGAACCACGGCGGAGTGTCCGATGGTGACCCAGTTGCCGATCACGCACGGAAAGTCGTCCGCGAGGTGAAGCACGGCGTTGTCCTGCACGTTGCTGTGGTGGCCCACCACGATGCGGTTGATGTCGCCGCGCAACACGGCGCCAAACCACACGCTGCTGTGGTCACCCAAGGTGACGTCGCCGAGCACGATCGCAGTCGATGCCAGGTAGACGCCGTTTCCGAGCGCGGGTTCCTTGCGAAGATACGTGTCCAACTGGGCGACGAGCTTGTCCATGGCGGGAGCGTGCGGCCGCGGGGAAGGGGGATTCGAGCGCGAAGTTGGGGCGGGTTGCCCCCGTCCAGTTGAGGAATGGGGCGCAACTGAAACTCACCAACAAATGGAACAGCGTCGCTCGATCCTATAATCGCCCGGCATGCCCATCCCCTCCTCGTCCTCGGCGATCCAGGCATCTATTTGCTCCCGGCTGAATTCGCGCGGCGGCGGGAGTTTACCCGTTCCCACGCGCAACCGGGCGGCGAGAAACAGGAACAGCTCCTGTTTCTGCTCCGGCGGCAGCTTGTCTGCGGCGCCCTCAATTTCAGCCAGCGTGCTCATATGGCGGGAAGCTAGCACGACACGTTCGTTTCCGACACGGTGGCGCCGGCGAAGAACAACCTGCCGGCTACGACCCGCAGTTCGGTGGCCGCCCGCTCCAGCGCGCGATTCAGGACAAGCTCCGCTCGCCCGCTTCTCCAGAGACTTCACATCCACGGACACGGCACGGAGATCGCCTTCCGCCCCGCCTTTGACTTTCGGACGGGGTTGGGTGTTTCCTCCACCCACTGACCACGCCATGAACAACCTCCGGCAACTCCTCTGCTTGGGTGTCCTGCTGTTCACCACCGTTTCCAGGTTACACGCCGGTGCACCTTGCCAACCGCCCAAGGGTCTGAGCCAGTCCGAATGGTCGGGCCTCCGGGCCGCCTACAACGCAGCGCGTCACCGGATTGTCGGCGGCGAGGGCGGACCTCAGGCACGCAATCCCGGGCAGCGCTGGCGCACGCGTTTTGACGGACAGGGCTTCCTCGTCCAGCCCGACGGCGCGGACTGGCAATGGGGCTTGGAACTCACCGCCTACGGTTTTCCCGGCCACGAACACACCCTGCCCACCGGCAGCTCCGCAACGCAGGCGGACGCCGACGGCACCCGGCTGAACTATGCGTGGGACGCCGGGCTGAGCGAATGGTTCGTGAACGACGCCCGCGGCCTGGAACACGGCTTCACCGTCCACGAACGTCCGGAAGACCGTCAGGTTTTGGACTGCGGGGACATGTCCCCGCTTTCGCTTCACCACGACTGGCTGACCGATGCTGGACAACTCCACGACTTGAAGGAAAAGCGC
>JAYUSF010000238.1:0-14276 GCA_043755815.1 Verrucomicrobiota bacterium | reverse complement strand
GGCGGTGTGCAGGCCCGGTATGACGACCGGTTGGTTCCGCTCGTCATCTATGATGACACGCAGAGCCGGATGGAGGTGGATTGGTCGCTGACCGGCAGCGTGGCGTGGCAACTGTCGCCGGAACACGAGCTCGGATTCAGCGTTTTGCACAACCGGTCGGCCGAAGATCAGGTTCGGCACCGGGAATCACCGTTCTTGGAGGATGGATCCAACAACCGGCCGGAGGAGAAGATTGTCCGCGAAGTGCTCAACTGGACCGAGCGGTCGCTGACCAATTTCCAGCTCAAGGGGCGGCATGGCTTTGAAGCCGCGCTGCCGGCCACTCTCGAATGGTTGGGCTCGATGTCGGAAACCGCGCAGCAGGAGCCGGATGTCCGATACTTCAACTATGGGCGGACCGACCGAGGGGATGGCACCTATGACGTCGCGTTTGGGGCCAACAATTTGCCCGTGCCATTCCAGCCGCAGCGGGTTTTCCGCGACTTGGAGGAGAGCAACCGCAACGGCAAAGCGGACCTCCGGATTCCGTTCGACCAGTGGAGCGGAGACGCCGCGGAATTCAAGGTGGGGCTGCTGGGCAGCGTCTCGGAGCGGAGCTTCAACGAACGGACATTCACCTTTCCCGGGCAGGCGGGGTGGGGATTCAATGATGATCCCAACACCTACCTCGCCCCCAAGAACCTGGGGATCATCACCAATTCGTTGCCGGTGCCGCCGTTCACCAAGAGCTACGCCATCACCCGGCCGATCTCGACCGGCAACGGCACCCAGACTTACGACGGCGAACAGGATGTGCGGGCCACCTACGCGATGCTGGATCTGCCGTTGGTCAGCCGCTTCCACCTGATCGGCGGGGCTCGGCTGGAGGTGACCAAACTGACCGTGACCGGGCAGACGCCTTCCCCCGACATCACCGACAAGGACTCTGAAATCAGCCAGACGGATGTGCTCCCCGCGCTGGGCTTTCTGTGGAAACTGGCACCGGACGTCAACCTCCGGGCCAACTGGTCCGAGACGATCGCGCGGCCAACCTTCCGTGAGATTGCGCCGTATGAGAGCTATGATCCGCTGGGCGACGAACTGGTGGTGGGCAATCCGGGCCTGAAACTCAGTTCCATCCGTAACTTTGACCTGCGGGCCGAGTGGTTTCCCCGGCCGGGCGAGGTGCTTTCCGTCAGTGTCTTCTCCAAGGAGATCCAGAACCCGATCGAGAAGTATTACCTCAGCCTTACGGACGCCAAGATTTCGTTCGAAAACCGGGAGCTGGGCAAGGTGAGCGGCCTCGAGTTCGAAGCCCGCAAGCGCCTCGATTTCGTCGATCCCCTGTTGGATTCCTTCACGGTCGGGGTGAACGCCGCGCTGATCCGGTCCGAGGTGGAACTGACCTTCGTCGAATACATCAACAAGGCGGGTTCCTTCCCGGACACCGAACCGACCCGGCCCCTGTTCGACCAATCGCCCTACATCGTCAACCTCGACCTGACTTACGAGAATCCGGTGACCGCCACCACGGTCAGCCTGTTGGCGAACTTGACCGGGGAACGGATCTTTCTGACCAGCCCGACCACGCCCGACATTTTCGAGCACCCGCCGGTCCAACTCGATGCCACGGTGGAACAGCGGGTGTGGCACGACCTCAAGATCCGTCTGTCCGCCCGCAACCTGCTCGACTCGCCCTTCCTGCGCACCTACGGGGAAAGCGCCGATGGGCCGGTATTCGGTCGTTACCGGCGCGGCCGGGTGTTCAGCCTGAGCTTGGTGTATCAGTTCTGAGCGGATGGCCCTCCGCCGGCCCTGCCGCTCACCCGCCGCCGGAACCGCGCCAAGAACCATGCATGCTGCGGCCCAACTGGTCCGCCAACAGCCAACCCCGGGCGGCGGCGGCAACCCGGCCGGCATTCGCCAAGGCCTGCCGCCACCGGAGTTCGCCGTGGATGTCGACGCACGCCAGCGGCGTCGGCAGATCGGCCACCCGCAGGAAAAGCCACACGGACAGCACCCCCACGCTCCCGGACGACCGCAGCCAACCGGCTTCGTGGGCGCGCCGCTGCTGCAGATGGGCCAGCAAGGCCAGGCACTCCACCGGGTCGGTGGGAATCAGCGACGATCGTTCTGACCGCGCTACGAGGCCATCCAAGAAAGCCACGGAATCGGGAACCGGCGGGCGGCTTGCCAGCCAACCGGCCAGGCTCAGGCGCACGGCACACGAAGTGAACACCTCTTCGCACAGCGGATCCCCCGGCAACAGTCGTTGGCGGGCACTCGAATCCCCTGTTTGTGTGACGTTCATTCGGAAAGCGGGGACATGTTCCCGCGCACGAAGCTTCGCGGCGATGGCGTGAACGTAACGTCTTGGTGAAGCGATCAGCCCGGTCCTGGCTAAGATGTTTCGAAAACGTCACCGTAATCGGGGCGAATGGAGCCGCGCCAACCGTCCAGCGAGGCTGTGTCGCGAACGATTCCCGGGCGTTTCGAGAAAAAATCGGGCGGTGGGAAGGCACTTGGCGAGCCATCGACCCGCGAGGCCCCCAGGAACCCGACCAGCCTGTTTTTTCGGGTGCCGATCCGCGATTCACCGGGGATAGGTCGGTTTTGATCCGCAGCCCGCCGTCGGTGTGGCGATCCGGTCACGGCCGCCCGTTTCAAAATCATCTTCGCAAAACACGAGTGGACAGGTGGTTGTGAGATATGACCCGCAGCGAACGAATCGCCGGAAACCGACCGTAACGTATTCGTCATCCCAGCGGGCGGTCCCGTGACCGGGCTGAATCTTGGACGCTACCGGGGCGCTGCTCACATGTAGCAATCGTAATGTCGCCTAGGGGAGTGCCGGATGGGGTAGGGTCAGGCCGTGGATTGGCCGTGGGGCCGGTCCGCAACTCTCATCACAGTTGTCACTTATCTCACCATGTTAAAATCCCCTCGTTTTGCCGCTCCCGCCGCCTGGCTGCTGGCCGCGGCCTGCGCCGCTGTGCTGCCCCTTGAGGCGGCCCAAAGCGCCGCTGGCGGAGCCCACAAGTTGTCCCTCACCGTTGGCGCCAACTTCTTCTCGGCCCCGGTGCATTCCAAGCCGCTTTACACCGGCAAGGTCATGTCCGTTTCCGGTTCCTCCGTGCGCGTGACGGGTTCTCCGTTCTGGACGGCCAGTGCGCTCGGCCTTCAGGATACTTTCCACCAATATGTGCTCGTCCTGACCTCGGACGCTTCCGCGACGCCGGGCAACCAGGGCGACTGGTTCTACATTTCCGGCAACGGGGACGACGAAGTGACCTTGGTCAATCAGTTGTCCGGCGCCGTGACGGCCGCGAGCTCGCTGGCCGCCGGTGATGGCATCGAAATCCGCCGCCTGACCACTTTGGGCGACCTCTTCGGGGTCGGCGCCGCCACCACGCTGAACAAGGACTCGGACGGCGGCTCCAACGTGGCGGATGAGGACGTCATCTATCAGGTCAGCGGCACCAGCTTCGCCAGCGACATCATCTATCACGACGGCACTTTGGCTGCGGCCGGCTATTACGTCGGCGGCAGCGGCCCGTTTGATGGTTCCACGGTCACCTTGGCCCCGGATGAGGCGGCCTTCCTGTTCCGGAAGACCGGTTCCTTGACGCCGGTGGCGGTCGGCGAGCTGCAGACCACGGCCATGACCCACTTCATTCCGCCGGGCGGCGCCATTGGCTTGGGGACCGGCTTCGGCGCCACGGCCAATCTGGCCACCAGCGCGCTGGCCGGCGGCATCGTGGTGGACTCCGACGGTGGCTCGAACGTGGCGGACGAGGACGTTATCTACCAGACCTCCGGCACGAGCTTCTCCACGGACATCATCTACCACGACGGAACCTTGGCTGCGGCTGGTTTCTACGCCGGCGGCAACCCCGGGGCCACCCTCGACTCCGGCAAGGGCTTCTTCTACTTCCGGAAAACCGGCAGCGGCAATCTCATCTGGCGCCAGTCGGCCCCGACTCCCTGATTCACCTTTGTTACTTCACCAACGCTTCAACTCTTTCCCTTTGTGACCATGAACAAGAAATTCCTCTGCACCCTCGCCTTGGCTGCCCTCCCCGCTTCCTCGGCGTGGGCGGTCGGCTTGATCGACCTGCGCACCACGACGGCGGACAACGTCAACACCATCACCGACCGGCTCTATCTCAATTCCTCGTTTGTCCCGGCCAACGAGGCTCCGGTCGGCACTTCCTTGTGGATCGTTTGGGATTCCACGGGCAACGGCCTGCCGTTCAGTCCCGCCGGTTCGGGGGACGTCCACATCAACAACTTGCTCGGGGCTGACGACCAGATCGTCATGAACCTTGAGGTGGACGGCGCACTTATCAGTGACCAAACCGGTCGGTTCCAGCAGACAGGCTTGAGCCTGTCCGACTCGGCCAACGTCGCGGGGCAGCGCTTCTACGCGTTCCTGTGGCATCCCACCAATGGCGGCAACACGTCCGGTAATCCCGACAACCTCGGGGAAGTGGTTCCGAGCGTGACCTTCGGCGTCAGCAGCTCGTTCCTCAATTTCACCCATGACGACAGCTTCGTCGCGGGCAACGGCCGGCTCGACATCTCGGCCAACCTCAATGCCAGCCAGTTCACCGTCGTTCCCGAACCCGAGGAATACGCCGCCCTGTTCGGCGCAACCCTCGTCGGCTTCGCCCTCTGGCGCCGCTCCAACCGCCGCTAACTCACCACCACAATCCTGAAAGCAAGCATGACCATGAAGCTCTTCTCCCGTATCAGTGCGGCCCTGTCCGCCTTAGTGGCCTCGGCCGGCCTCGCCTTGGGCGCGGACATCAACATCGCCCACAACACCGTCCTGACCGGATCGGTGAACTGGACCGCGGATAACGTCTATCATCTCCAGGGATTCGTCTTCGTTGATGATGGGGCCACCCTGAACATCCAGGCCGGCACCATCGTCAAGGGCGGGCCGGGGACCGGTAACAATGACTTCGGCTGCCTCTTCGTGGAGCGCGGTGGCAAGCTGATGGCGCTCGGCACCGCCGAGAATCCGATCATCTTCACCGCCGAGACGGACACGCTGAACTGGAACCTCGGCATCTATGAGCGCGGGCTCTGGGGTGGCATCGTCGTCCTGGGCAAGGCCAACCTGAACAGCGCCGCGAATGCGACGGGTAACGCGAATTCGCAGGACGGCAATCCGGCGACGGTTCCGTTTGACGTCTATGAAGGCCTGAGCAACCCCGCCCCGGAGACGGAATCCAACGGTCGCTATACCTTTGGCGGCACCGATGACGCGGATAACTCGGGCGTCATCCGCTACGTGGTCATCAAGCACGGCGGCAAGATCTTCACGACCAACAAGGAGGTCAACGGTCTGTCGCTCTGTGCGGTCGGCAGCGGCACCGTGGTGGAATATGTCGAATGCTACGCGATCCAGGACGATGGCTTCGAATGGTTCGGCGGCACCGTGAACAACAAGTATCTCGTCAGCGCGTTCAATGACGACGAGACCTTTGACACCGACCAGGGATTCCGGGGCAAGAACCAGTTCCTCTTCTCGATTCAGGACCCGCTGGCCCGGGATCGGGGTTCGGAAATCAATGGTTTCGTGAACGGATCGGGCAGCGCCTCCTTCGCGCTCATGGATCGCGCACCGCAGGCGACCTATCAGGTCTTCAATGCTACTTGGATCGGAGGCGGCGTTCAGACAGCGACCGTCGGTGGCTTCGCGAACAACACGTTCCGTATCCGGGACGGCTCCCGCGTTAAGGTCTACAACAGCATCTTCACCGACTACGCCGAGCGTGGCATCGCGCTGGAAAACGTCGGCACCAACTTCCTCGCGTCGGACACTGCGTTGAGCCCGATCGCCTTGGACCATAACCTCTGGTTCGGCTTCTCCTCTGGGCCAGCTGGCTCACGGGTGATCGACAATACCATTGCCAACATCGCGATCACCAGCGGCACCAACACGCCTGCCGCCTTGTTTTCCGCTCCGTGGGACAACCAGATTGTCGACCCCGTCCTGGGCGGCATCAACCGCGGCTCGAACCGCACCTTGGACCCCGTTCCGTCGTCGGTCGGACCGGCTTTCACCGGCATCACCCAGTCGATCCCCGGTGACGGGTGGTATGACACCACGGCGACCTACAAGGGAGCCTTCGGGCCGGGCGACTACTGGATGGACGGTTGGACCACGCTGTCCCGTCGCGGCATCCTCAAGGTGAACAGGATCCTGTCGGAGGTCACCTACAACGCCGGCCTCGACCAGGCGACGATCCGCTGGGCATCAGTGCTGAACGCCACCTACCAGGTCCAGTCGTCCACCGACGGCGTCACCTGGACCAACGAAGGCGGCAGCGTCACCGGCACCGGCGGCACCGGCACCGGCTTCGACGCCAGCACGACGGTCGCCCTCGGCGGCACCAAGAAGTTTCTCCGGGTGACTGGTAACTGAGCCAGTTTCCGGGGTTCCTGAAGAAGACTGGACGAGGGAGGGCCTGTGTGGGCTCTCCCTCGTTCCATCACGACCACCGACCACACACTTCCGCTTCGTCTCCATGAAACTGTCCACCTCGCCCCTTTTCGGCCTTTCGATCCTGGCCGGCGCCGCCCTCCTGATGCCGCAATCCGCCCACGCTTACCTCGCCACGGGCCGCACCGTGAGCGGGGCTTCGCTGGCCACCCAACTTTTCCTGACCACCGGCACTCCGGCCCCGGTCAATACCCGGGTCTGGTTTGTCGCCGACCGCAACGGGGATGGCGTCCCTCTCAGCCCCGCCCCCGGCGCCGTCCTAGGCGCGGATGACGTGCTGATCTACGAGGACGTCGTGGACGGGACCATCTTGGGCAACCAGGCGGGTCGTTACCAGCGGGCGGGCATCGCGGCCGACGACTCGCTCAAGACCGCGACGATCTACTTCTACCTGTGGAACTTCACCACGCCGACCAACGAGGTTCCTGTCGGGCAATTCGTGCCCAAGGCGGGCGACACCTTCGGGCTGTTCCGCATCGGGGTCGTGGCCCCGCCGCAAATCGGCAACGCGGCCTGGGATGTCTCGGGTCCGGTGCTGGCCAACCAGCACACCGTCGGCGGCCCGAAGCCCAACCAGGCCCCGGTCCTCGGCGAACTGCCCGCCCGCGAGGTGGCGGAGCTGACGACGCTGGGCTTTACGGCCGCGGCCACCGACGCCGACGCGGGCCAAACCCTGTCCTTCTCGCTCGGGGCCGGCGCCCCGGGCGGTGCGACCATCAATCCCGTGACGGGCGCCTTCAGTTGGACGCCGGCGGAGGCGGTCGGACCGGGTGCGTTTCCCGTGACGATTCGGGTTACGGACAACGGCACCCCGGCGCTTACGGCCGAGAAGACCTTCACCCTCACGGTGCTGGAGGTGAATCAAGCCCCGGCCTTGGAACTGATCGCCGCGCAAACGGTAACGGCCGGGGTGCCCTTGTCCGTTCCGCTGCGGGCGAGCGACGCGGATCTTCCAACCCAAGGCCTTGCCTTCGCCTTGGTCAATCCGCCCCCGGGCGCCGTGATCAGCGGAAGTTCTTTCCAGTGGACCCCGACGGCGGCCCAGGTGGGGACCAACGTCATTGAAGTCCAAGTCACCGATTCCGGGGTGCCCGCGCTGAAGGCGTCCCGCAGCTTCGAGGTGCGGGTCGAAGCCGCCGTGGTGAGCGCTCCAATCGCCCAGTTGACCGGCGACGGACAGCTGAAGCTCCGTTTCACCACCCGGAGCGGGCGGTCGTATCAGGCCCAACGCAAAGGGTCCTTGGACGCGGTGGACTGGGCGATGCTTGGCAGTCCGGTCGCCGGCACCGGCAGTCCCCTCGAGCTCAGCGTGGAGTCGGCCCCGGCGGCGGGCTTCTTCCGGGTCCTGGAGCAATGACCCCGGCGGTTGGCGGGCACCAACCGCGGGGCGACGAGCATCCAACGGCGAGTTGCACATGGCTGAACGATCCGATCGAACGTCGGCAAGAATCCACCGGCTGGGGTATTTCGCCCATCTGTGGCGGCATGACCGGGCCTTCCGGTGGGTCCTGCCGCTCCTGTTGGTAGGAACCCTGGGCCTGATCGGTCTGTTGCCCCGGATGTGGGCCGTGGCCCGGACGCCGGTGGGCCGGGTCCTGCGGGTGAGCGGCTTGGATTGGCTGCAAAGCCGGGCGCTTCAGCAGTCGGCGCGCGGATTGGAGGCGGCCGGCAATTTCCCGGATGCGCTGATCGCCTTTGAAGGAGCCGTCGCCAACAACCCCGGAAGCTCGGCCGCCGTCTCGGGGGTGATTCGCTGCCTCGACCGCCTTCCCGAGCCGGCCCGGGCCCGGCTGCCGGAGACGGCGGACTGGCTGCTCCATCTCACCGCGACGAATCGGGAGACCCTGCGGTGGTTGGCGCCGGTGCTGGCGCGGCACGGCCATTGGCAGTGGCTGAATTCCCGGCTCCCGGCGAAGGGGGGCGGCGCGGACGACGCGCTCGGGGCGTTGCGTTCGCGCTCCCAATTCGAGGAGGGCGACCTGGAAACGTTTGACACAGAGTTGGCGGCCAACCCCGGACGGTTGAAGGCGGATGCCGAGCTGGCGCTAATCTCCGTCGGCCGCCGGGCGGTCCAGGCGACGGGCCGCCCGGAATCCGATGGCTTGCAAAAGGAGCTGGAGCTGGCCGCGCAGTCTCCGGACACCCGCCCACTGGCGCTGCGGCTGCTCATGGATTTGGCCTTTGCCCGCCGCGACCTCTGGCATTTCGAGCAACTGTTGGCGGCCGCGAACGCCGGGCGGCCGCCCGGCCTGGCGAGTCTGACGCGTTACTGGCGTCTCCTGCGCTGGTCGGGGCGGCGGGAGCGGGCGGCCCAGTTGGCCCGGGAGTCGGGAATTCTACCCGCCAACGTCGCGGAAGCCGAGTTGCTGTTGGTGGTCTTGGCGGAACTGGGGGTCAGGGAATCGTTCGAACAGGTTGGCCAGCAAGCGCTGGGGCGGTGGGGCGACTCGCCGTCCCTCTGGGTGGTCATTGGCGAAGCGTTCGTTACCCTGGAAGACTGGGAGGGTTTGCGCGAACATGCGTCCCGTTTGCGGCAACTTGCCCACTTCCGCGAGGTGCTCGGCAACTTCTCCTGGTTCATGGAAGGCTTGGCCGAGCAACGGCTGGGGCGCCCGCCGCGGGCGGTCGCCGCGTGGGCCATGTTTCGCCAGGAACTGCCTGCCAGCGTTGGTTTGGTGCTGAGGAGCGCCAGCGCGCTGGATCGTTGGGGACTGCCCGCCGAAGCGCTGGCCGTCTTGGCCCGGATGCACGGTCGGGGACAACCGGCCGAAGCCGTGCTGGTGGACCTGCAACGAATCGCCTACCACGCGCGGAATCTCGAATGGTTTGCCCGGGCGTCGCGCGAGCTTTTCGCGCGTCATCCCGGGGACCCGCGGATCATCAACAATCTTGCGGCGGCACTGCTGATTCAGGGGGACCAATCCTCGGAGGTATTGCCGCTGACCCTGCAGGCCGTGCAGACCATGCCGGACGCGGGTGCCGCCGTCGTCAACCATGCCATGGCCCTGATCCAGGCCGGCCGCCCGGCCGAAGCCGCCCCGCTGCTGAGTCGCGCCCAAGGCTTGAGGCTGGATCCGTCGGCGCAAGGGATGCTCGGCTACGCGAAGGTCTGCTATTTTTCCGCCACGGGCCGGCCGGACGAAGCGCAGCGGCAGGCTCAGTTGCTGAAGGCGGATGACTTGTTTCCCGGCCAGCGTCAGCGGCTGGAAGCAATGGTCCGCCCCAAGCTGGCCGCCTGTCCGTGACCCGACGGGGGTAACCATCGGGTGAACCCACCCCTGGGTCGAACGGCAAGCCTTTCCGGGATACCGGGCAACATCGCTCGTGACCGCATCGGGTAATACCGAGGCCGGCCCGGCCGGAAGGTCACGCCATCAGGTCCTTCACCAGCTCGCCGTGGATGTCGGTGAGGCGGAAGTCGCGGCCCTCGAAGCGGTAGGTGAACTTGGTGTGCTCGATGCCCATCAGGTGGAGCATCGTGGCGTGCAGGTCGTGGGCGCTGACCGGATTGGCCACGATGTTGTAGCCGAAGTCGTCGGTCTGCCCGATGACGGTGCCGGGTTTGATGCCGCCGCCGGCCAGCCAGATCGAGAAGCAGCGCGGGTGATGGTCGCGGCCGAAGCTGTTCTTGGTGATGTCGCCCTGCGAGTAAGCGGTGCGGCCGAATTCGCCGCCCCAGATCACCAGCGTCTCGTCGAGCAGGCCGCGTTGCTTCAGATCCTTGATCAGGGCGGCGCTGCCCTGGTCGGTGTTCTTGGTCTGCGCCTTGATGCCGTCCGGCAGGCCGCCGTGGTGGTCCCAGTCGCGGTGGCAGAGCTGGATGAACCGCACGCCCCGCTCCGCGAGGCGGCGCGCAAGCAGGCAGTTGTTGGCGAACGACGGTTTGCCCGGCGTGGCGCCATACAGGTCAAGCACGGCCTTGGGCTCCTGCGCGAGGTCCATGAGCTCCGGCACGCTGGTCTGCATGCGGAAGGCGAGTTCGTAGTTGTCGATGTGCGTGGCGATGGCCGGGTCGGCCAGCGCGCCGAGCTGTTTGCGGTTCAGCTCCTGCATCGAATCGAGCAGTTGCCGGCGGGCGGTGCCGCTGAGGCCGGGTGGGTTTGAAACGTAGAGCACGGGATCGCCCTGGCTGCGGAGCTGCACCCCCTGGTAGGTGGCGGAGAGAAAACCGTTGCCCCAGTAACGCGCCTGCAAAGCCTGGCCCCCGCTGCCGCTGGTGAGCACGACGAACGCGGGCAGATTTTCGTTGTCGCTGCCAAGGCCGTAGCTCAGCCAGGCGCCCATTGTGGGCCGGCCGGGCTGCTGGTTGCCCGTGCCGAAGAAGGTGACCGCCGGGTCATGGTTGATGGCGTCAACGTGCATCGTGCGGATCAGCGCGATCTCATCGGCAATGCCGCCGATGTTCGGCAGCAGGCTGCTCATCTCGACGCCGGACTTGCCGTAACGCTGGAACTCGTAGGGCGAGCCCACGCACTTGAGCACGGCCTGGCCGGCGGTCATCCCGGTGATGCGCTGGCCCATGCGGACGCTGGCCGGCAGCTCTTCGCCGGTCATCTCCTTGAGTTTGGGCTTGGGATCGAAGAGGTCGAGGTGCGACGGGGCGCCGGACTGGAACAGATAGATCACCCGCTTTGCCTTGGGGGCGAAGTGCAGTGTCTTCAGGGCGCCCTTGGAGCCGCTGGAGGCCGGGTTCGCCGCAAAGAGTTTCGGGTTAAGCAGCGACGCCAGCGCCAGTGCGCCGAGCCCGGTTGTGCTCTGGGTGAGGAACGTCCGGCGGGTGAGCTGCCGTTGGATCTCGTTTTCGAAGTTCATGACGCGTGCTGGGAGGGAAGTGCCGGGGAGTTGTTACCACGGCAGCCGGCGGGGTTGAACCTCAACCTTTGTGGCAGGGAAAAAATGTCAGGGACGGCTTTTCGGCCGGGCAGCGGCTGGCGCACCAACTTCGTCTGCCACCACGGCGGTCAGGATTGCGGCCAGACGATCGGTGGCGAGACCGACGCTACGCTGCAACCGAAGGAGTCCGGGAATGCGGCCGGGCGAACGGAGGATCGCGCCGGCGAGCTTCCACCAGACCAACTGTTGGTCTGCATCGACCAACTGGCTGAAATCGAGCGGCAGGTCTTCCGCCGCCGTGTCCGAGATCGTCCGGAGCGTCGCTCCCGGAATCCCGGCTTCGCGGGACAGTTCACGGATGGCGGCCGACTCCATGTCCACCAAGTCGGCGCCGGTTTCACGGCGCAACCGTTGTTTCGCGGCGGCGGTGGCCGCGACTTGTTCGACGAGCAGGAAGCGACCCGGAACCAATCCCAACCGGGCGAACTCGACGAGTTTCGGGAAACCGGCCTCGGCCTCGAAGCGCGCGTCGCCGGTGCGGAGTTCGGGATCAAGTCCACCGGCAATGCCCCCGGTGATGACCCAGGGCGGTTGGCGGGCCGACAGGGCGTCGGCAAATGCGTCGCGGGCATTGCGTGGCCCCATGCCAGTGGTCAGCACCCGGAGTGCAGGCCAGGAAACCTCCTCACCGAAACGCCCGCGCCTGGTTTTCTCCGCTGGACCAAAGCGGTGATTCAGGGCGGACGCCAAGCAACGCAACAGGGGCCGGCTCTCCTCCGGCAGGGCGAGCGCGATGAGGGGGGCGGGGGACGTTGCGGTCAATTCCACGACAGGTCCTCGGGTGATTCCGAAAGCAGACGGCTCTGCCAGTCACCCCGCTGGCGCAGGACGTGTTGCCAGAGCTCGGCGGGCGACGCGTGAAAGACGAGTTCAACCGTGGCCGGAAACGCCAGCCAGGAGTTGCGCCGCATCTCATCGTCGAGCTGACCGGCCGACCAGCCGGCATATCCGGCGAAGACGCGGAGCTGCTGCGTTGGAGACCATGAGCCACCGAGCTCGACGAGCTGGTCGAGGTCGTGGCCTACGTGGAGGTTCTCGATCACGCTGGGTTCGCCGAGGAAATTGTCGGCGTGCAGGTAGCTCATGGCCGAGGGCTGGACGGGGCCGCCGCCAAAAATGGGTTCGGCCCGCAGGCGTTCGGGCAAGTCGGCTTCGATGACTTCGGCGAGGGTCTTTTCGCTGGGCTGGTTCAGCACCAGGCCGAACGCTCCCTTGGAATTGTGCTCGCAGATGAGGACGACGCTGCGCGCGAAGCAGCCGCCGCCCAGCTTGCCGCCGTCGAGGAGCAACTGACCCTTGAGCGAAGTGTGGGGTTTGGCCATGTCTCGGAAGAAAAATGCGCAAAGCTTGAGCGCACCGCAAACCCGATTAACCTGAGGTCCATGAAGAAATGGATCGCGGTGTTGGCGATGCTGGTGGTGGTCGCAGTCGTGGCGCCGGGATGTCGCCATGCGGGCAGCCGGGAGTTTATCCCCGGCCGTGGTTGGGTGCCGAACTGAGCGGTAGGCTCGCCAGTCCGTGCCTCACAGAAAATCTGTCATGGATGCAGTTCGCCTGTCCGCTTCGGCCGGTCGCGGGTAATTAGGGGCAGTGAACGACAGGACGGACCAGCAGCTTCTCCGGGACTACGTGGCGGGTGATTCCGCCGCGGCCTTTAGCGAACTCGTCCGGCGGCACCTGGATCTCGTCCATTCGGCCGCGGCGCGCATGACCGTGGACCGGCATCTCGCGGACGACGTGACGCAGGCTGTCTTTGTTGCGCTCGCCCAACAGGCGAGTTCACTGACCGACCGGCCGGTGCTGGCGAGCTGGCTGCATCGCACCACCCAGAATCTGGCCGCCAAGGCGGTCCGCACCGAGGTCCGCCGTCGTGCCCGCGAACAGGAAGCCGCCACCATGCAGACGCCCGCCTCCGAAACCGAAGCCGCCTGGAACGACATCGCGCCTCACCTTGATGCGGCCCTGGGCCAGCTCGACGATGCCGACCGCGACGCGCTGCTGCTCCGCTACTTCGAGCGCAAGTCCGCCCGTGAGATTGGTGAACGGCTTGGGCTCGGCGAAGAAGCCGCGCAGAAGCGCGTCAGCCGCGCATTGGACCGGTTGCGGGGCGTTTTTGTCGCTCGCGGCCTGGCGATCCCGGCGGCCACGTTGGGCGGAGCCATCACGTTGCAGGCGGTCCAGACGGCTCCGGCCGCCCTGGCTGGCACGGTGCTAGCCGGCGTGGCTTCCACGACGATTGGCGCCACCACTGCGTTCGGACTTTTTCAGCTTATGGCCTCAACCAAATTCACCGCCGGCGTGATGACGCTCGTCATCGCGGGTGCAACCACGACCCTGCTCGTCCAACAACGCGGCAAACAGCGCCTCCGGGCAGAATTGGCGGAACTGCGGGCGGCCAGCGTGGCTCCTGCCGTTGCCTCAAGCACGACACCCGAAGCCACGGCCGCCGATCCGGCGGCTGAGGAACTGTTGCGCCTGCGCGGGGAAGTCGCCCGGCTGCTGCCCCTGCAACAGGAAGCGGAACGGCTGCGCGCCGAGAACAAGCGCCTGCAAACGGCACCGGCTGCTGCCGCCCGCCGCCCCGCCGTCACGGCCGGGGACGCGTTTCTCGCCGCAAACGCCGCCCGTGAAGGTGTCACGCAGACCGCCAGTGGCCTCCAATACAAGGTCATCAGCTCCGGCGCCGGCAGAACCCCGACCCTGCACGACAAGGTGAAGGTCCACTACCACGGCACGCACATTGATGGCACCGTGTTCGACAGTTCCGTGGACCGCGGCACGCCGTTGGAGATTCCGGTGGCCGCCGTGATCCCCGGCTGGACCGAGGCCCAGCAACTGATGAGGGAAGGCGACAAGTGGCAGCTCGTCATCCCGGCCAAACTTGCCTACG
>JAYUSF010000237.1:0-4407 GCA_043755815.1 Verrucomicrobiota bacterium | reverse complement strand
CATGATGTCCACGGTAACGGCGTTGGTCCCCACCGGGACGCCGTTGTGGTAGACGATCTCCGCCTTGAAGTCGTTATCGTTGCCCAGCAGCAGCAGGTAATCGTCCGGATGCGCCCCGTCCCGCAGCGGGATCAACGAGAGTGCTTCCCATTTTTCGCTGAGCGAATTGGCGTCCTGGTTGGTGCGGGTGTTGAGCCCGAACTTCGCGAGTTGCGCGGGGTCAAGCAGGTCCACGAAATCCTGCCGCGCGGCGGCGGTCAGGCCCGGCGGCAGGCTCGATCCGGTGGCGGGCAGCGAGAGTTGGCCCGGGGAGCCTCGCTCGAGGTCGTAGGCGGTGCCGGCGAGGTTCGAGGCACCGTCGGTCGTGGCGAGCACCACTTTCTTGTAGGTGGGCGAAAGTCCCGGCTCGGCGCCCAGTCCGATGCCGTCACGTTCCAGCACGAGGAAGGTCGTGGGGTTGAGCGCCAGCACTTCGCTCACCGGCGTATGGCGGTTCGTCGTCGTGTTGCCGTTGAGCGTGAGCTGGTAAAGGTGCTCCGCGACAACCCGGCCGTAGGTCGCCGAAAGCGGGTCGGCGTCGAACTGGAGGATGCGGGTGTTCCGGCCGAGGTTGCCGGCGCCGCCATCCTGGATGGTGGGTGACTGCAGGAACGAGACCAGGCGCTTGCCGTCGGGCGTCAGGGAGAGCCCCTCGAGGCCGCGGTTGTTGCGCCGACCGGAAGTCGGAGCCGCGTTGCCGGTGAAGTTCAGCTTGCCGGGATAGGCGCCCTGGGCGGGCCGCAACGCGGCGGGCGGAAGGATCGTCTCCAGCAACCGCGCCTGCGCGTCGAACCGGAACACTCCCGGCCCGTATTCGTCGCTGACCCAGTAGCCGCCGTCCGCGGCCAGCACGAGCCCTTCCGCGTCCAGCGACCGCCGGCCACCGCCGACCGAGCCGGCCGGCGCCTGCGGGACCACCGGCGCATTGGTGTTACCCGCGTCAAAACCCGTGAAGGGCGTGCCCTCGGTGCCATAGGTGAACAGCACGGTGCCAACATTTGTGAAGCTGATCTGCCCCTGGGCGACTGGCGTCTCGCCGTAGTAGGGCGTGATCGTGAAGTCGAACAGTTCCAGGCGGGGACGGTAATCCGTCGCGCCGTCACCGAATCCACGGTCGGGCAGGCCGACCAGTCGGCCACGGATTGTGCCGTTGGCGTGGTTCAGCGAGTTGGTGTCTACGGCCATGGCCGAGAAGCCGCCGAGCGTGTCTTGCTGACCGTTGCCGGCCAGATCGAAGGCGCTGGCCGGAACGCGTCCAACGCCGACCAGGCCCTTGTTTACGAAACCCGCAAACGGGTCCTGCGCAAGCGCCGCGGCGGCCGTGAGGGCGGCGAAGGTGAGTGAGGTTCTGAATTTCATCGGGACCCCGAGCTTCCGTGAGCGGCGTTACGGGCGCAGGCTGGACCTCGTTACGCTTCCGTTAAGTTGCCTCCCGCGGGAGGCCGCGGCGGTCACCCTCCCGAAGCTGGGGCTATTCCGCGTCGCGAAAAAGAGCCTCGGCGAGCCCGAGCATCCGCCGTCCGGAGGCCCGCAGGCCGAGGCCGTTCCGGATCCAGGAGCTTTCACCCCGGGACCGGTAGCGGAAGATTTCCACGGCGTGGGCGGCCTCCGCGACGGAACGGGCTCGGCCAATCTCCTCGATCAGGGACGCATCAATCCGGAACCAATCCGGCCGGACCTTCGACAGCACCGACACCAGCGGCCGGCGCCACCCCGCGAATCCTTCCGCGACCAGTCGCCGGCGGGCGGTCTCGGGGCGAAGTCCGTGGCGCTTGGCGTAACGATCCAAAAGGGTATCCGTAGGCATTGCAACTCGCTGATTCAGCCGTCAGGCCAAGCCGTTACACAAGTTACGTTGCCGGCCCAAGCCGCTGACGAACGGGTGAATTCAACCGGGTTCGGCCGCGGGCGGACAAATCGCACTCGCGCTCCCCGACACCATGGCAGCACCGGCCGGGGAGAAGGGCGGCGACCGGAGCACCGTCGCCTACTCCCGCGAACAAGCCTTGGCCTCATCAGAGCGTCAGCCGCATGAACACATAACCGAGCGTGGCGGTGACCGGCAGGGTCAGCACCCAGGCCCAAAGGATGCGTTCGACTACCCCCAGCTTCAGCGCGCTGAATCGTTTCGCGCACCCGACGCCCATGATGCTGGTCGTGATCGCGTGGGTGGTGGAAACCGGCATGCCCAAGCTCGCCGCCGTGCCGAGGACGACCGCCGCCGTGGTCTCGGCGGCAAAGCCGTGGATCGGTTGGAGCTTCACCATCTTGTGGCCCATCGTGCGGATGATCTTCCACCCGCCGACGGCGGTGCCCGCGCACATCACCAGCGCGCACGAGAACTTGATCCACAGGGGGATGTGGTCGTTGTTTTCCCCCAGGGTGGGCACCCGCAGGAAGGCAAGCCAGGCCGGCGCCCCGTCGAGCGTTCCCGCCTTGGTCGCGGCCAGGAGCGAAAACGCGATGATGCCCATCGTCTTCTGGGCGTCCCCCTGCCCATGCATGAAGCCCATGAACCCGGCGCTCAGCAACTGGAGCTTGGCGAACAGCGTCGAGACCACCGTGGGCCGCCACAGGCGGACTACCACGTAGAGCACGCCCATGAACAGCATGCCCAGAACAAACCCGGCCACCGGCGAGAGGAACATCGGCAGGACGACCTTGTAGAGCACGCCGTCAAACTTGAACCAGGGCAGGCCCGGCTTGGCGCGGCTCCAGACGATCACCGACCAATTGCCATTGGCGGCGGCGAGGCCGGCACCGCAGAGGCCACCGACCAGCGCATGGGTGGAACTGCTCGGCAGCCCGAACCACCAGGTGAGCAGGTTCCAGATGATGCCGCCGGCCAATGCACAGACCACCAGTTGCGTGGCGATTCCGGCCGGGACCATTGCGGAATCCAGCAGCCCGGAACTGACCGTCTTGGCGACGGCCGTGCCCCACAGCGCGCCGACGAGGTTGGTGCAGGCGGCCAGGAGGATGGCCTGCCGCGGTGTGAGCACCTTGGTCGAGACCACCGTGGCGATGGAATTGGCCGTGTCGTGGAAGCCGTTGATGTATTCGAAGATCAACGCCACGACCACGACCGTGAGCAGCAACGTCATGGCCGTGGGCTCAGGAATTCTTCAGCACGATGTGGAAGATCACGTTGCCGGCGTCCCGGCAGCGGTCGATGACCTTTTCCAGCAGTTCGTAGAGGTCCTTCAACGCGATGACCCGCACCGCGTCATGATCCCCGGAATAAAGCCCGCGGAGGAGGTCGATCATCAGGTTGTCCGCCGCCCCCTCGAGGTATTGCAGCTTGTCGTTCAGTTCCTTGACCGTGCTGAGGTTGGGCTTGCGCAGCTCCTTGACCATCAGCACCACCGTCTGGGTAGCCGTCTCCAGCAGGGAGGCTTGCCGCGAAAAGCTGGTCTGCCGGACGTGCTCGGGCGCGAGCAGCAGGCGCTCCCCGAACTTCTCCAGCGTCTTGGGAATCTTGTAGAGCGCGTTGGCCAACACCTCGATGTCTTCCCGTTCCAGTGGCGTCACGAAGGTCTTCGTCAGTTGGGTGCGGATCTCCTGGGTGATCAGCTTGTCTTTCCGCCGCAGGAGGGCGAATTCGTCCATAGACACGCTGCGCGGGTCCGGGTTCAGCAGCATTTTCCGCATGAGCGCGACGCTCTCCTGGGCTTCCGTGGCGGACTTTTCCAGGAGTTCGAAGAAGATCTCATCCCGGCCCAGGAATTTTTGTAGCGAAAACATAGTGCAGCGTGGAGGCCGATACTGTGCTTTTCCCGCCCAGTGCAAATGCCGCCCCGGTGACGATCTCGTAACAATCACCAAGTCGCCCGCCCGCCCCGTCCAGTGGACAAGCCGGATGATCCAATGGGTCTAGGTCCGCTCATTGGCAGCCGCGGCCGGAAGTGGAACTGACCATGTCCTATTCACACACGTTCGAGCGGACAAACACCCGCCTCGCGCCTTATCTGGAGACGGATTCGGCCGACCGACTCGCTTTTCAAGCCCAGATCAACTTCTAGCCGGGCCACCCGAGGAACCAACGAACAGGGCTGCCGGAATTCCGGCAGCCTTTTTGTTTGGCCGCCCGTCCGCCGGCCATCCGCCGCTCACAGCACCTGCGTCAGATTCATGCAGGGATAACCCGGCAGGCCGGTGATCGGCAGGGTGAGCACCCACGCCCACAGGATGCGGGTGACCACATTCAGTTTGAGCGCGCTGAACCGGAAGAACGACGACATCACCTACGTTTACGAGTCGCAACTCGCCGGCGAAGCGGCACCCGTGAACGGGCGCATCGTTTCATCGTGGCTGGTGGCGCGAGGCTCCCGCCGAGCCCGAACCCGGACTCGCTCGGCCGGAGCCTCG
>JAYUSF010000236.1:0-14376 GCA_043755815.1 Verrucomicrobiota bacterium | reverse complement strand
TCTGCGGCGGGGCAAACCCGCTTCAGGCGGCCAGATGGTTTTCCGGGATCGCCGCCGGACGCCGTTCCGTTCCGGGGCCGACGGACCAATGCGGAATCTCGCCGGCCGGGGCATTCTGCATTTGTCGGCGCCGCGGTCAGCGGCTATTGGCGTGTCTGCATCTCATGACCACGCCTTCGCTTGAAACGGCCCGGAAGCTGGCCGCCGGCTACCCAACCCACCGGGGATTGCCGGCGCTCGCCGGCCTCGCGTCCATCACCGAGGCGGTTTCACCGGGACTCTCCGTCGAAGAATCCGTGCGCCGCCTGAAGCGTCATCATTACGCGTTCCGCCGGCTGCACCAGATCTTCATCGGCCGACTGACGGCGGAACCGGTTTACGAGCTGAAGATGGCTTTCAGCTACCACGGTTGGCTGTGCGCCGAACACGTCGCGACCCTGCGGGCGCGCGTCGGCGAGATGCGCGAACCGCCGCTCGGCTTGGACCGGATTCCGCACGGCGGATTGGCAGTGGCCTTTGATGAAATCCTGTCGGCACCAAGCACCGGGGAACTCCTTCTCGGCCTCTACGAAATCGCCTTCCCTGCGCTGCGGGATGGGTTGGACCGGCACCGGCGCGAGACGCATCCGCTCGCCGACCAGCCGACCCGGCGGTTGCTGCGGTTGCTGCTTCTGGAGGTGGACGAGATGCTCGCCTACGGGCAACGGGCGGTGTCCGCCCTGGTTTCGATCGAGCACCGAATCTCGGCGGCGCCTGGACTCGATACGGTTCGCCGGGCCTTCGCTGCGGCCGGCGGGATGGATGGGTGTGCCGCCGAAGGCGCCGTCCCGACCCGAACCCGTTCCGTCATGCCGTGGACGTTCGACGGCCGCCCGCAGCGCGACGAACGCTTTCCCGATCCCTACAACATGGGCGTCAACGCGGAAGTGTTCCTCTACGACGAGACGAAACCCACGGACGGAAAGGTCCTCATGATGTTCTACAAGCGCCTCCGCGAGATCGACGTGCCGGAAATGATGGCGAGCATCATCGCCGAGACGCCGGACAAGCCGTGGGGTTACTACCGCGACATGACGCGGCAGCTCTGGGATGAGGCCCGTCACGCGATGATGGGCGAAGTCGGCTTCGCCAGCGTGGGCGTGGACTGGCCCCGCAACGTGATGGTCAACTTTACCTGGTCACTGGGCTTGAACACCCAGCTGAACCCCAAGGAACGGCACGCCGTGCTCTACTTCATCGAGCAGGGCCTGATGCCAAAGACGGGCAAGCGTCACGAGTGGGAGGTTGGCGTAAGTTCCGGCAACCCGTTGGCCGCCACTTTTCAGGATTTTGACTGGGCCGACGAGGTGCTGCATGCGCGCGTGGGCCGAGACTGGTATGTGAGCGACATGCCGAGCGCGCACGAGGCGGTGGACTACGGCGACCGCTGCTGGAGCAAGGTGCTGTCGAACTGGGGCGGTTGGCGAGACCAGGGCCTGACCGCGCACCGCAACTGGTGGCCCGGAACCTACGCCCAGTATTGCGAACGCAACGGCCTCACGCCGCGGCCCGAAGTGCTGAACTACGCCGTCACCTATGAAGCGGTGCGGGCCGACCTGAAGGACATGTCCGCGTCGGCCTGAGGATGGATTGCCTCGTCTGGGGCCCTCCGGCCCTCAGTGGTTGAACAGAAACTCCTTCGTGTTCAGGAGGGCCCAGAGCGTGTCCTCCCAGACTTCGCGCGCCGCCTTGGTCCGGGCGGTCCCGGTTTCCCTGGCATCCTTTCCATCCTTCACCGAGGCCAGCTTCTTCGCGAGATAGTCGGCGGAAAGCTTGAGTTCGTCGGTGCGCGGCGCGCGGCCGTAGGCGAGTTGGTAAAGCGAGGTGAGCTTGCCCGCATGGTCGCCCTGGGCGTCCGCGGCGAGTTTGGCGGCCTGGCCGGAGTCCGCGCCGAGCTTGGACTGAAGGTCCTTCGAGTTGAGCAGGTGCAGGCTCTGGCTGAGCGATGCGTCCATGCTGCGCTCGCATTCGCACGCGCTGCTGCTCTCGGGCCGACCGAACACGGTCAGGAAATAGCTGCTGGCGTTGAAGCTGTTGTCGGGCAGGCAGACGGCCCGGGTCCCGGCCGGCAGTCCCTCGAACTGGCTCGGGCTGCCCACGAGGAGATTGACCGAGTCGAAAAGGACTTCCGCCGGCAAGCGGCGGGGGTAGAACCGCGAGAACTGGTGACGGTCCCGGCCATTGTATTGGTTCGGCTCGGCACTGAGCTGATAGGTCGTGCTCCGGGCAATGACGCGGACGAGTTCCTTGAGGTCGAAGCCACTGGTGACGAAGTGTGCCGCCAACGCGTCGAGCAACTCCGAATTCGTGGGCGGATTGGTATCACGCAGGTCGTCTTCCGGATCAACCAGGCCACGTCCGAAGAAGTGCTTCCAGTAACGGTTAGCCACGGCCTTCGCGAACCACGGATTCTTGGGGGCGGTAATCCACCCGGCGAGGAACTGCCGCGGATCGTCGTCGGCTGAAAGCTGGAAGGCGGGCTCGGCCAAGCCGGCGGGCTTCATCTGCTGCCCGTTTTTCTTGTTGGTCGCCTGCGCCACGCCGCGACGGTGGACAATGATGTCCTCGCCGGGTTGGCTGCCGGACTTGAAGGCGACCTGCGAAAAGGCGGCCCCGAAGCTCCAGTAATCGGCCTGGCTCCACTTTTCGTAGGGATGATGGTGGCACTGGGCGCACTGCATCCGCTGGCCGAGGAAGAGCTGCGAGATGTCCTCCAACTGCGACTGCATCGTGCGGACCTGCCGATACCAGGCGACGGGCGGATTCTCGGCGACGTCGCCCGAGGCCGTCAGGATTTCGCGCACGAACTGGTCGTAGCGCTTGTTGGCGGCCAGGCTGTCCCGAATCCAGCCATGAAACGCGAAGGTGCCCCGCGCATGCTTGGCTTCGGACCGCTTGTTACGCAGCAGTGCTGACCACTTGTTCGCGAAGTAGTCCGCGTATTCGGGGCTGGCGAGAAGACGGTCGATCAACGCGTCCCGTTTGCCTTCAGTCAGATCGGCTCCGAACGCCGCCACTTCCGCCGCCGTCGGCAACCGCCCGGCAATGTCCAGCGTCACCCGGCGCAGGAACGTCGCATCGTCGGCCACCGCGCTGGGCGGCATGCCGACCTTTTTGAGCTGCTTGAAGACGAGTTCGTCCACGAAATTCCGGGCGAGCGGAAGGTGCTCAACCGGGGCCCCCAGCGGGATGGTTCCGCGGAAGGTGGCCACCTTCGCCTGATAACGGACCATCACGGCGAACTCGCCGGGCTGATTGAACACCTTCACGCGGCCCAGCGCGTCGGTGGCGGCGATATCCTTGTCGTTGGCCTCGAACAGGGCGCTGCGGGTGACGTCTTCGGTCGAGCCATCCGAATAGTGCGCGGTGACCACGAGTTGTTGTTCACCGTTCAGCGCGAGCGTGCGCGCATTGGGGAACACTTCGACGCGGCTGACCGTGGGCGCCTCGGCCCTGCCCACGGGCATGCCTTGCGTGATCCACCGGATCAGGAGGTTGTAGTCGTCGGAACCGGGCTCCAGGCGTTTGCCGCCGCCATGGGGAAGCTGCGCCGCGCCCTTGGTCAGCAGCAGGCTGCGTTCGGGCGCCGCCGGGAACAGGCGTCGTCCCCGGGCTTCCTTGACCAGATGTTCGTAGTCCTCGTCCGGTTCGAAGCCGAGCAGGGAGAGGCGGAAGCCGTTTTGCCCCGCCGCCTTGCCATGGCAGCCGCCGCCGTTGCAGCCGTTCTTGGTGAAAATGGGGACGATCTGGTTCGCGAAATGGATCGGTGCGGACTGGCCTGAGTTCGCAACCTTGACCGGGAAGCTGGCGGCGGTGTCGTCGCTCGCCTTGGCGGTGATCACAGTCTCGCCATCCGCCACGGGCGTGACCCGGCCCGACTTATCGACGGTGACAAGCCCGGTGGATTCGGCGGACCAGGTCACTTCCCGCGTCACGTCGCGATCACCGACGGTCGCGAGCAACTGCTGGCGGGCGTCCTTCGAGTTCAGGACGAGGTTCGTCGCGCCGGAACGGTAGTGCAGCGTGAGCGCGCTCGCGTGCGTGGCGAGGGCGAGCAGGAGGCAACAGCGAAGACGCGAAGACGCGAAGGTGTGGAAGCTCTGCAATTTCAGTTTCATGGCTTATGGCGTGGTCGCGAGCTTCCGAGGCGGCTTCTGTTGAACAATGATGGGGCCGACCCATGCGCCACGGAGAAACGAGGCTCCTGACAAGCAGCGGTTAACTCGCGCTTTGAGTGGCGTCTGGTCGTCAACCGCGTGGATGAGCTGCCTGTAACTCGGATCAACGGAAGGAAGCGCGATCTTGTAGGAAAGCAAAGCTTCGTCGGAGTAGCAGTGGGCAACCCCCAGCTCTACCAAACGGCCAATCGTTATCGTGTTTGTCGGAAGGGAGGCTCGTTTGCGGTCGAGTGGATTTGGCGCCAGTGCGGCGGCAACCGCGATCAATGTCACCGCCACGCCACTGGCGAGGCCGAAAGCTGGGAGTCGGGCCGGGTTACGAAGGCAAAGAAAGGTTCCAACGCAGATGCCCGTGGGCACAATGATCACCACCGCTTCAGCCCAAGCCGTGAGCACAACGGCGCCACATATCAGGCCGACCGCAATGGCTGCCCAGGTCCTTCGCTTCTTCGCTTCTTCGCTGTTCATCCCGTCGTTCATCCCACCAACTCCTTCATCGGCTGGCAGCCGTCGGGCACGAGAAACTGCGGACGACCGGTCAGGTCCGGGATGGTCGTCTTGTTCACGTCGATGCCGAGGTTCTGGTAGAGCGTGGCGAAGACTTCGCCGAATTGCACCGGGCGTTCGCTGGGTTCGCCCCCGAGGCGGTCCGTCGCGCCGATGACCTGGCCGACCTTCATGCCGCCGCCGGCCAGCACGGCGCAATTCGCGCGCGGCCAGTGATCGCGGCCGCCGTCCTTGTTCACCGTGGGCGAACGGCCGAATTCGCCCCAGCAGATTACGCTCACGTCCTTGTCCAATCCGCGGTCATGCAGGTCGGTGATCAGCGCGCTGAGAGCCTGGTCGAGCAGCGGCAGGTCGTTGCGGGCGTTGCCGAAGTTGTTGCCGTGATAGTCCCAGAAGCCGTAGGCGACGGTCACGAAGCGGGCCCCGGCCTCGACCAGCCGGCGGGCGATGAGGAACTGCTCGTTCAGCATCGGCGCGGCGTCGCCGTGAACCTTCGCGTCGCCCTTGCCGTAGCGCTCGCGCAGGGCGGGGGATTCCTTCTCCACGTTCAACGCTTCCAGCAGGCGGCTGGAGGTGAGCATGCCGAACGCCTGCTCATTGAAACCATCGAGGCCCGACATGAGGCCGCTGGAATCCACGTCGCGGCGGAAGCGGTCGAACGAGGCCAGCAGCGCGCGGCGGTCGGCGAGCCGTTCGGTGGTGATGCCGTTGAGCACCATGTCGGACTTGGCGTCGGCGGCCGGCCGGAACGCGTCGTGCGAGACCCCGGCGTAGCCGGCCTTCGCGGCGTTGTAAGGCCGGTGCTGCATCCGGGGTTCAAGGCCGACGAAGGCGGGCACGGCCGGATCGGCGGCACCGAGCACACGGGAAACCGTGGCGCCGAACGTGGGCCAGCCACCCGGCGGTTGCTGGTTCTGCCGGCGGCCGGTCTGGCACATGAAATCGGAGTGTTCGTCGACCCCGTCGCTGATGGAGCGGATGACGGCGTAGCGGTGCGCCTGCTTCGCGAGCAGCGGCAGGTGCTCGCAGATCTGGAAGCCCGGCACCGTGGTCGGGATCGGTTTGAACTCGCCCCGGATCTCCGCCGGCGCGTCGAGCTTCAGGTCGAAGGTGTCCTGATGCGGCGGCCCACCCGGCAGGTAGATCATGATCGCCGCCTTGTGCCCGGAGTGCAGGCCCGACGCGGCCTCTGCCCGCAGCAACTGCGGCAGTGCCAACCCGCCCATGCCCAGCGCGCCGATGCGCAGGAAGTTCCGGCGCGAAAGCCCGTCGCAGAAGCGGCTGGAGGGTCCGGGGATGGTGAGCATGTTTTGAACAGCGAAGACGCGAAGGCGCGAAGAGGGGGAACTTATTTCGGGATGTTGAGGATTCGACGGAGGCCGTTCTTCAGGAGGGCGGAGTTGAAGTTGATGAGGAGACCGAGGGGAAGGTTCATCAATTTCAGGTAGGTGATGACTTGGGCGCGATGGATGGGTTGAAGCTCGTCCACGGCTTTCAATTCGATGAGCAACTTCTCGCCGATGATGACATCGGCTCGGAAACCGACTTCGACCAGCTTGCCCTTGTAGTTCAGAGGCACTGGCAGTTGGCGCTGATAACGAATCCCGCGGAGTTCCAATTCGTGAGCGAAGCAAGCCTCGTAGGCGCTCTCCAGCAATCCCGGACCAAGTTGCCGATGAACCTCCAACGCGGCATCCACAGCAATGGTCGCCAACGCCTCACTCTCTGGCGGGATGGCGACCTTGTCTGGCGGCGTTTCAATCATCTTCGCGTCTTCGCGTCTTCGCTGTTCAACCGACCAACTCCTTCATCGGCTGCACGCCGGCGTCCACGAGGAACTGCGGGCGACCGGTAAGGTCGGGGACGGTGACCTTGTTCACGTCAAGACCGAGTGCCTGGTAAATCGTGGCGTGAACTTCGCCGACTCGGGTCGGTCGCGAAGCCGCTTCGCCGCCCAGCCGATCCGTGGACCCGATGACCTGGCCGTGCCGCATGCCGCCGCCGGCCAGCAGGGCGAAGTTCACCCGCGGCCAATGGTCGCGGCCGCCGTCCTTGTTGATGGTGGGTGTGCGGCCAAACTCGCCGGCGACCAGCACCGTCACGTCCTTGTCGAGGCCGCGCTCGTGGATGTCCGTGATGAGCGCGCTGAGGCCCCGGTCGAGCAGGGGCAGGTCCTGCCGGAGCGCGCCGAAGTTGTCGCCGTGATGATCCCAGCGGCTGAAAGCCAACGTGACGCAGCGGGCCCCGGCCTCGACGAGGCGGCGGGCGACGAGGAAATGTTCCATCAGCTTCGGGCCGCCGTCGTCGCGGTTCTTCGGGTCGCCCTTGCCGTAGCGTTCCACGAGCTTCGGGTCCTCGTTCTTCAGGTCGAGCGCCGCGACGAGCTTGCTGGAGGTCAGGATGCCAAAAGCCTGCTGCGTGTAGGCGTCGAGCCCCGACATCTGGCCGCTGGAATCCACTTCGCGCCGGAAGCCGTCAAGCGAGGCGAGCAACGAGCGTCGGTCCGCGAGACGGTCGAGGGTGATTCCGTTCAGCACCATGTCGTCCTTGCCCCCGCCCTTGTTGATTTCGAAGGGGGCGTAAGCCGTGCCCAGGTAGCCGGCGACGCCGTTGTCCGACCAGGGGACGTGGCCCATCTTGGGCGCCAGGCCGACGAAGGCAGGGATGGCCGGATCGCCGGAACCCTGGAGCTTGGCGAGCAGGGAGCCCATCGAGGGCCAACCGCCGGGTGGCTGGTTCCGGTTGAGGCGACCGGTATAGGTTTCAAACGCCTCGTGCCGGTCTTCCATGCCGACCATCGACCGGATGACCGTGCATTTGTCCATGACCTGTGCGAGCCGGGGCAGGTGTTCACAGATCTGGATGCCCGGGACGTTGGTCGGGATAGGCTTAAACTCGCCGCGGACTTCGGCAGGAGCGTCCAGCTTCAGGTCGAACATGTCCTGATGCGACGGACCGCCCGGCAGAAAGATCATGATGACCGCCTTGTGCTGGTTGCCAGCGGACCGAATTCCGCTGGCCGCCTCGGCCCGAAGCAACTGCGGCAGGGCGATGCCGCCGAGCCCGAGAGCGCCGATCTTCAGAAAATTACGGCGCGAGAAACCGTCGCAGAAACCGCAAGCGGTCGGCTTGGGTCCGAGAAGGGTCAACATAGGCTATTCCGGGACAGGTTCACAGGGGATGTTCTTCAAACCAATTTGTGCCCTTGTAAGCCAATGAATGCAAGTGCTGGAGCCGGTTTTTTCCAGGGCGAATTGGACCGTCCGATGTGCCAGATCGAACCGCGGCTTTCCAAGCAAGGTGTCCTTGGCCAGACTTCGCCCGTGTCGCAAGTGAACCGTCGCGAATTTCTGGCCGCCACGACCCTCGCCGGTGCGGCCGCTGTGGCCGGGTGCGCCAACCCGCCGTTGGGCACGCCGCTCAGGCCCTTTGGCGGCATCATCGACACGCACACGCACTTCTACGATCCGAAGCGTCCACAGGGGGTTCCCTGGCCCTCGAAGGAGGATGCGG
Source organism: Verrucomicrobiota bacterium (assembly GCA_043755815.1). Taxonomy (GTDB): domain Bacteria; phylum Verrucomicrobiota; class Verrucomicrobiia; order Limisphaerales; family UBA9464; genus CAIWAH01. Next base: position 6,139 of record JAYUSF010000236.1, on the reverse strand, counting down.
TGCTCTACCGGACCGTATTGCCGGCGGAATACAGGCGGCTCGCCCAACCGTATGGGGTCGTCGGAACGGTGGTCGTCGAGGCCAGCCCGTGGGTGGAGGACAACCAGTGGGTGCTCGACCTGGCTGAACGGGAACCGTTCATCGTGGGTGTGGTGGGCAACCTCAAACCGGGCGAACCCACGTTCGCGACCCACCTGAAACGCTTTGCCCGCAACCCGCTCTTTCGGGGAATCCGCCTCGGCAACGGGTCGCTCCAGCAGGCCAGGCCGGGTTCCGCCGTGTTCGAGGATCTGCGGCGGCTGGTGGACCTGGATCTCGCCGTGGATCTGCTGATTCCGCCGGAGCAGTTGGCGGCGGCGGCGCAGCTCGGTCGCGACTTGCCGGCGTCGCGGATCGTCGTGGATCACTGCGCCAACGTTTCGGTGGGTGTCCCGCCGCCCAATGACTGGGTCGGTGGCCTGTCTGCGTGCCATTACGCCGACAACGTCTTCATGAAGGTCAGCGGCCTGGTGGAAGGAACCGGGCGCCGTGGGGGGCAGGCCCCAGTCGATCCGGCGCACTACGCTTCGCTGCTCAACGCGCTGTGGCATCCGTTCGGCGAGGACCGCCTGATCTACGGCAGCAACTGGCCGGTGTGCACGCTGTTTGCCTCCTACGCCACCGTGCAGGGAATCGTGGAGCCGTTCTTCGTCGGAAAAGGATCGCAGGTGGCGGCGAAGTATTTCCGGGAGAACGCGGCGAAAGCCTACAAGTTCGTGAAGCGCTAAACGTTGGGATCCGTCGGGAAACAGATTCGCATGAAGAAGAAACTCTGGCACCGCGTAGTTTGGCTGCTCACGCGGCTTGCTTTGGCGGGCGTCGGTTCGGGAGCGATTGCGCTGGCCGATCGGGTGCCTTGGACGACCTCCAAGCTCGTCGGCTCGCCGGAACCGCCCTCGCCAGCCCGCGTCGAACGGGCGTTTCCGAAACTCAACTTCGCCGAGACCGCGGACTTCGTCTTCGAACCCCACACCCAGCGCTGGTTCGTCAGCCAGCTCGGCGGCCAACTGCTGTCGTTTCCGGACCGGGACGACGTGGAGCGGGCCGACGAGGCGGGCAATCTGCGCGCGCGGCATCCGACCCTCGGCCAGTTCCTCGACTTCACGTTTCACCCGGGGTTCGCCACGAACCGGTTGGTCTATGCCGCCATCTTCGAAACGGTGGGCAAGACCAACAGCTGGGTGCTCGCGCGCTACACAATGACGACGACCGAGCCACCCATGCTGGACCTGGCGAGCGAGGCCATCGTGCTGACCACCTACGCGGGTGGTCACGACGGCGCGTGCATCCGCTTCGGTCCCGACGGAATGCTCTACGCCTCGATCGGCGACACCACTTCGCCTGAGCCGCCCGACGCCCGCAAGACCGGTCAGGATATCAGCGACCTGCAGTCGTCCATCTTGCGCCTCGACGTGGACCACACCGACCCCGGCCTCAATTACCGCATCCCGCGTGACAATCCGTTCGTGAACCGTCCCGGCGCGCGCGGCGAGGTGTGGGCCTACGGCTTCCGCAATCCATGGCGCATGGGTTTCGGGGACAACGGCGTGCTCTGGGTCGCCGACGTCGGTTGGGAACTTTGGGAAACCGTCCACCGCGTCACCGCCGGCTACAACGGCGGCTGGGCGATCAGCGAGGGCCCGAATCCCGCCGTGCGCAACGACGTGAAGGTCGGCCCCACCCCCATCGCGAAACCCGCCGCCAGCCATGCCCATAGCGAAGCGTCGTCCATCACCGGCGGTGTGGCCTACCGCGGCAAAAGCATGGCGCGGCTCGCCGGCCAGTTCATCTACGGAGACTGGGAAACGGGCAAGATCTGGGCGCTCGCCGACCGGCCCGACGCGTTGCCGGAGGAACTGGTGGACACGCCTTACCGCATTGTGGCCTTTGCCCTCGACCGTAATGGTGAAGTGCTCTTCTCCGACCACTCATCGCAGTGCGGACTCTACCGACTCCTGCCCAATCCGGCCGTGGGCAAATCCACCGATTTTCCCCGGCGCCTGAGCGAAACCGGCCTTTTCGCCGACGCGCCTTCGCAGCGGCCGGCCGCGGGCGTTGAAACCTACACGGTCACCGCGCCCCGCTGGGCGGACGGCGCAAAGGCGCAGCGCTGGATTGCGATCCCCGGTGACGGTGTCCAGCGCGAGAAGCAGTTTCCCGCCAACAGCATTTTGGCGAAGACCTTCTCGCTCGAACTCGAGGCCGGCAACCCTGCCTCCGCCCGGCGCCTTGAAACCCAGATCCTGCACTTCACCGGCGAAGCGTGGGCGGCCTACAGCTACCGGTGGAACGACGCGCAGGCCGACGCGGAGCTGGTCGCGAAGGATGGATCAAACGCCACTTTCGCCGTGAAAGACTCGACTGCGCCCGGCGGTGTGCGGGAGCTGAACTGGCGCTTCTTCAGCCGCTCCGAATGCCTGCGCTGTCACAATCCGTGGTCAGGCAACGCGCTCGCCTTCAACCCCGAACAGTTGCTGCACGCCACCGAAGGGCAGACTGAACTGGGACGCTTGGCCAAGCGCGGGATCGTTGCGCCGCCCGATTCCCAGGATCGCGCGCACCTGCACGGCTTCAGCGACTCGGCGGCTCCGCTTGAAGGCCGCGCCCGGTCCTGGCTTCACGCCAACTGCGCCCACTGTCACCGCTTTGGTGCGGGGGGGAGCGTGGCGAGCTTCTTCAACTTCGACACCAAATTCGCCGATGCCCGGCTGCTCAACTACCCGCCGGCCCGCGGCACCTTTGGCCTTACGGACGCCAGCGTCATCACGCCCGGCCAGCCCGAACGCAGCACGCTCTGGTTTCGGCTCAACACCGAGGGGCAGGGGCACATGCCGCACCTCGGCAGCCGCACGACGGACGAAACCGGCTCGCGCCTGATCGCGGCCTGGATCGAATCCTTGGACCCCGCCGCCCAGCACGCCGCCCCGGAGTTCAGCTCCAGCACCGGCGCCCTGGCCGCCCTGCGTGCGGCGCAGCAGGACGCCCAGCGGCTGCCCGGCTACGTGGCGCAGGCCCGGCGATCCACCAACGCCTTCGTCCGCGACCTGTTCGAACGCTTCCTGCCCGCGGCCGAGCGGCGCCATGTCTTGGGCGCCGAGTTCAATCCGCAGTTGGTGCTCGCGCTGAAGGGTGACGCGCGCCGCGGCGCGGATCTGTTTCATAGCGACTCCGGACCGCAGTGCGCGCGCTGCCATGTCATCGCCGGCAAGGGCCGGAACTACGGCCCGGAACTCACGGACGTGCACCGCAAATACCCGAAGGCGGCCGAGGTGCTGGAACAGGTCGTGAATCCGTCCAAGCAGGTGGCGCCCGAGTTCCAACTGCACCTCATTGAAACGCGCGCCGGCGAAAGCCTTAGCGGCTTCGTGTCGGACAAGGCGGCGGGCGGCTTGAAGTTGCGGGTCGAGACCGGCGAACAGATGACTCTTCCAGCAGCCCAGATCGCCTCCGATTCCGCCGTGCCGGGTTCCGCCATGCCGGAGGGATTGCTGGCCAACCTCACCGCGCAGGAAGCCGCCGACCTGCTTGCGTATCTGCTCGGGCTCAAGCCGTGAGCGTGGCGTCCATCACCGCACCGGATGTAGGACGCCGTGAGCGCGCACCTTGAGCAGACCGACCAGCGTGTTGAGCTTGGCGATCTGGTCCAGTTCCAGCCGTTCGGTGTCGCGGAGCTGCCCCTCACGGCAGCGGGTGGCCAGGTCTTCGTGGTGGACCTGGGCCGTTGGACTGGACTTCAACGCGAGGATGACGCGGGCCGCCTCGGGAGTGAGCTGGTCCTGAATGGCATCAAGATCCAGTTCCAAACCGGGAAACAAAGCGGTCGCACCCATGACGGAAAGGTATCCGGTGAACCGGCGGTGGCGAGGGGCAAGTTTGCGGTCGGCCTCCAGTCCGAATGACCTCTTCCCGTTGCCAATCCGGTCAAAGGCTTTTTGTCCGTAGGAGACGACGTGAGGAGGCTCCATTTTCCTGCGGAAAAGTGAGACTCGTTACCTCGTCTCCTACACTTGTGGACTTCTCCGAACGCGCTGCTCGCCACTTCTGGCGGCCAAGGCACCCGCACGATTGAACGCCAGCGCTTCCTTGAGGGCTGAGCGGAGGTTCTTGAGCAGTTCAGCGCGGGTCTTGCCCTGCGAATTGACGCCGGGAATCTCCTGCGCCCAGCCGATCCACCAGCCTTCGTCCTGCTGGATCACTGTGGTGAACTTGGTTTTCATGGCGGGAAGGTATCCGGGGAAGAGGCGGCGACGAGGGACAAAAATGCTATTACACAATACAACCCTTTGTTTCACTGACGGCCATGAACTTCCCTTCACCGCAATGGTTGGCGGCCAAACAACGAGCCTATTCCAGCGAGGGTGTTGCCTCTGTAATGTGGGTGCTGCGTGCAGTCCAAGAATGGCAGGCGCAAACTTCGTTATCGCAGTCGGAGTTCTTGCTGCTCTGGAACCACATCAAGCACTGGTTTGAGGAGCAGACAACGATCGGTAAGGATGCGGAACGTCCGGGAATACGGTCTGCGTGGTTCCTTGACGGAGGCTTTGTTGAAGTCTGGGCTCGAAGTCCGGTCTTTGTCAGTCGAATGGGGCCCCATCGGCAGACGTTCGAAGTTCCCGGGAAAGCGATCACTGGAGTCAGAGGGCTTTCGCCGCAACAGAAACGGTTGCTGAATTCTGAACCAACAGAACGGAGTAGGATCAGGAATTGGAAAACGAAGCTTCGGGAGTATGTGGCGTCTGAGTGGGAAGCTGGCGAAATGCACCACAAAGAATGGTTAAGCGACAGCTCGAAGAAGTGGTTTGAAGCCACTGCTAAGCATGTTCACGCGAGCGGCATCCTGCTTTGTGATCCGCGCTGTCGATTCATGAGCGCTGACAGTTCTCGTTTTGGACTGGAGTGCGCTTTGAAACTTCTGTGGATTCATTTCCTTGGCTACACGGAGGAGCGGTTCTTAGCCAAGAACAAAGGACCGGGTCACGACCTTGCGAAACTGTTGAAAGGCGCTCAGCCAATCCTCAGCTCCCCGATTTTCACAACAGCGGACGAACGGCTGAAAGACTTTCCTGAAGTGGGAGATCGCTACCATGATCCCTACGTGGAGTCGGAACGGCTTTGGCGTTGTTACGAGTGCGCGCTGCTGGTTGCAGAAGAAGCGTCGCGCCGCGTGGTGGATGACGTGTTGAAGAGACCTATCGCCCCAGAGTCCTAAATCGCCCATGGCAGGTTAAAGCCCTGCGCGTCCTACCCTCAGGCTTTAGCCGCAACGAATTCAGCGCCAAAACGGCCCTATGGATTCAACTATTGAGTAGTTGCTTGTGGCGTCGCCAAAACAGGTCCCGACCGCATGGAGTTGTTACCGGTAGGATGTCATTGGAGCGGCAGGCAGGACAAACTGTGCGGCTAGGCCAAAATGGGCCGCGTCTTGTTGCCCAGAGCCAAATGCTATGTGCGACAGCTACGACGAGAACTGGCTTGTAGAAGTAGCCGAGGACGTATGGAGCCATTTCTGCGAGATAAGACTCGGCGTCTGGTGCCATTCCATCGCTCACGGTATGGCACCGACGGCAGATGAGTTGCCCGGCAGCCTCGATGACAGGAAACTCCCTAAGACACGTCGCACAAATCAGAGCATCAGTATCGCCATGCCAAGTCACCAATGCCTGACCCAAGCTCCTGCAGTAGGGACAAAGCGCGTTCACCAGGTCGTTCAGTTTGCGCTTTGGTCCTAATGGTGTGTTCATTATCGGAGAGGTTTGGCTCAGGCAGTTGTCACCGGTTGCGGCTACTACGACTGAGGATTGGCCTATACGGTTGAAACGCCACCAGTTCACCAAGGCAGAGATTCTCGGTCTGGCCTTCGATGACGATCATTTGACCATTGGAATCCTCTTCTGAACGCGAACCGGCTGGAACACGCTTCACCTCGCGAATCGTCGCGACCACCGAAAAGTCCATCAAGAGATCAGTCGGTTCTCGGCGTAGTTGTTGTGCTTGGACAGGGTCTAGCAGCCTGTCGGACTTGGCTCAAGGCGGTGGGCAGGACGGTGGTGGTTGCTTTCCGGACCGCTGCAGGAATGCGTTCCGGACGATCGCCGACGAG
>JAYUSF010000235.1:0-14472 GCA_043755815.1 Verrucomicrobiota bacterium | reverse complement strand
GCATCCTCGACGAGTTCTTCGCCACCTGCGGTTATCATCGCAAAAGCTCCCTGTGCCAGTTGGGCCGGCGCCTGCGACCCCGCGGTGCCCGCGCCAGGCCTGGGCCCGGCCTGGGCCCAAGTGCACCGATGATCCCGGCGAGGTGTTGCCGGTTCTCAAGGTTATCTGGCTGGCGAAGCTTTCAAGGTGGCGCATCTAACTGCCGGAGCCAACTTCACATCGTTCAGCAGCTTGTCGGCATCGCTTGCAGAACCTTCACGCAGTGAGGCACGGCGCCCGCCACAAAACTGAGGCACTCAACCGCGCCGGCCGGTTTGCCCGGCAGACAGATGACCAGCGAGCTGCCAACGACTGCCGCCAAGCTCCGCGAGAGAATCGCGTTGGGCGTGATCGCAAGCGACTTCATCCGCATGGCTTCACCGAAGCCGGGAATCTCGCGGGCTGAGATTTCTCGAACGGCCTCCGGGGTCACGTCGCGCATGGCGACTCCGGTGCCGCCGGTAGTGAGGATGAGTTGGCAACCCTTGTTGACGAGCTCGCGGACCGCCCGCTGGATTTCTCGCTTTTCGTCGGGCACAAGCAGTTCGCCCACCACCTTCCAACCGTAGCCGTCCGCCGCCGATTTTAACGCCGGACCGCCAAGGTCGTCGTATTCGCCGCGGGAAGCCCGGTCCGAAATGGTAATTATGCCGGTTTGAATCTGCATTGCGAAGGAAGGAGTTGGTGCGGACGAGAGGACTTGAACCTCCACCCCTTGCGGGACCAGATCCTAAGTCTGGCGCGTCTGCCATTTCGCCACGTCCGCGACGCACCCGGAGCAAAGCGGTGTCCGGCCCGGGGCGCAAGCCCGGCGGTTCGATCAACTTTCCCCTTTGCACTTCGCAGCCGGAACTTTGAACTCCGGCCATGTCTTCGTCCGCCCCGCTGTCCGCCCGCGTGGAACGCATCCTGGCCGCCACGCCGGTCCACGACATCCACACGCACCTTTACGATCCCGGCTTCAGCTCGCTGCTGAGCTGGGGCATCGACGAACAGCTCACCTACCACTACCTCGTCAGTGAATCGTTCCGGCAGCTGGACGTGCCGTTCGACCGCTTCTGGAGCGCCCCTAAGACCGAGCAGGCCGAGTTCATTTGGAACGCCCTGTTCGTCGAGCATTCGCCGGTGTCCGAAGCCTGCCGCGGCGTGCTCACCACGCTGCACGCGCTCGGGATCGAGCCGCGGAAGCACGACCTCGCCTCGCTGCGGAAATGGTTCGCCGCGTGGAAGCCGGCCGACTTCGTGGAACGTGTCCTGTCGCTGGCGAACGTCGCCTCCGTCGGCATGACCAACTCGCCGTTCGACGACGAGGAACGCGCCTACTGGAACGCCAACCTGCCGCGCGACGCGCGTTTCCGCGGCGCCCTGCGCATCGATCCGTTGATCCTCGGCTGGCCCGAGGCCGTGCCACGGCTGCGCGCGTGGGGTTACGCCGTGGGCAACGACCTGAACCAGGCCACCGCCGACGAGGTGCGGCGCTTCCTCGCCGACTACACGCGGAAGTATGGCGCCGGTTACTGCATGGTTTCGCTGCCACCCACCTTCAGCTACCCGGCGGCGGGCGACACCGCGTGGCTCATTGACCACGCCGTGCTGCCGCATTGCCGCGACCACGGCCAGCCCTTTGCGCTGATGATGGGCGTGAAGCGCGCCGTGAACCCGCTCCTCCGCATGGCCGGCGACGGCGTGGGCCGCAGCGACCTGACCACGCTCCAAAACCTCTGCGCGGCCAACCCGGAGAACCGCTTTGCCGTCACCTGCCTCGCGCGGGAAAACCAGCACGAACTCGTCGTGCTCGCCCGGAAGTTCCGGAACCTGCACCCTTTCGGCTGCTGGTGGTTCACCAACACCCCGCAGCTCATCGAGGAGATCACCACGATGCGGCTGGAACTGCTCGGCACCAGCTTCACTCCGCAGCACAGCGACGCCCGCGTGCTCGACCAACTCATCTACAAGTGGCAGCACTCTCGCGCCCTGATCGGCCGCTGCCTTGCCCGCAAATACGAAACTCTCGAAGCCGCCGGCTGGCCCGTTACCGACACCGAAATCCAGCGCGACGCTACGGAACTGCTCGGCGGCGGGTTTGCGAGGTTTTGCCGGGCCTGAAACAGGCGAGGTTTGTGGATCCAAAGGATCCGAGAGACAACTCCGAACATCTACGACGGACGGCAAGATGAAGGGTATGTCATTGGGGACTCGGATTGACTGTCCCGAGCCGCCCCGTGACTTTCACGAAGTGAAATCTGCAATCGCCATGCTGCTGAGCAGTTTCGTCGGAGTGGCTGCGGGTTGGTTCCTCGGCTACGTGCATCCGGCCTCGACCGCGAACCGACGCGCGTTGGAATACATGGACCGGCTGGAACCTCAGTCCATAGGTCCCTGCGTCTTGGCCATGACGACCATGCCGTTGATTGAAGCTGGTGAAACTAACAAGGCCATCGCACGGCTCGCCGATTCGATTGCGGCTTACTACCGCACCTACGCCCACAGCCCGGGCACCAACAGCTACCGGATACGTGCGCGTGATGCGATAAAAGCCAGGGCCAGAACAAACTCGATCCTGGCCGAGCGGATTGAGCACGCGATGACCAACGAACCATTGGCCGATTTCGAGCGCGTCTGGGTAGATGAGTGGAAGAAGTTTATCTACGCGGGCGAATCTCGCCCCATTCGCTGACGCTCTCTCATGCCCATCTCCACCCGCTACGTCCACACCAACCTGACGACCCGCGACTGGCGGCGGCTCGTGCGGTTCTACTGCGACGTTGTCGGCTGCGTGCCCCAGCCGCCGGAACGCGACCTTTCCGGTCCGTGGCTGGATGCACTCACCGCGCTGCCGGGCGCCCACCTCACCGGACTTCACCTGCGGCTGCCCGGTCACGGCGACAACGGTCCGACGTTGGAGATCTTCAGCTACGACCAGATGGTCGAGGGCACCCGCCCGGTCGTGAATGAACCCGGTTTCGGCCACCTCGCTTTCCAGGTCGGGGACGTGGCGGCCGCCCTGGCAGCCGTGCTGGCCGCCGGCGGTTCGGCAGTGGGCGGAATCAACTCCACCGACGTTCCGGGCGTGGGTCGGCTGTGCGTTGTTTACGCCCGCGACCCCGACGGCAACATCCTCGAACTCCAGAGCTGGAACTGACGGACTGCGAACCGGCAGTTGCCAGCCTGGTCTGGTCGGCGTTACCTCCCGGAGAACTTCTCCGCTCATGCACCCCGGCACCGCCAATCTCCGCGCTATCGCCCGCCGCGGATTCACCCTGATCGAACTGCTGGTGGTGATCGCCATCATCGCCATCCTGGCCGGCATGCTGTTGCCCGCGCTCGCCAAGGCCCGGGCCAAGGCCAACGAGACCTATTGCCTGAACAACCAGAAACAGATCGGCCTCGCCGTAGCGATGTATGCCGGGGATTACTCCGCGCGGATTCCGCTCGTGAAAAACTGGGGCCGGGCCTGGGGGGCGGACCACGCATTACGCACCGACGACAAATGGTTGCCCGAGCTGCTGGAGCCGTATCTGACCCGCAACGGCAACAAGCCGACGAACTATTCGGCCAAGGTGGTCAAGGTGCCCAACGCCGGCACGTTCACCTGTCCCGCCGGCATCAAGCAGAAGGACCCCGCCATCGCCACGATCAACAACCTGCTCCGCGACAACGACCACGTGACCTACATCTGGAACCACATCTTCGTGAAGAAGGACGGCAGCTACGAGGAGAAGCGACCCGTAAGCGGCCGCCGGGACAACGACGTGGTGAGCCCCAGTCGCGCGGTGCTGGCGTGGGAGATCCCCTACTGGAACTGGGACAAGTCCGCCCACGGCACCCGGTTGAACCTGATCTTCGCCGACAACCACGCCGCCTCGGAGAAACGCCAGAAAGATGAATACGACTGGTGGGCCTTCCACAGCCGCCGCGGCTGGGACGACGATGAGCGGACGGGCAAGACGGTTAAGCAGTGAGGCGCAGCAGTGAGGCGCTTTTCGCCCTTCAGCCCATGCCGGCCTCAGGCCAGCGACAGCGGTTGCTGGTGCTGCCGCTGATGGGCGGCGGCGATCAGGCCCTTGAACAGCGGGTGCGGCCGGTTGGGTTTGCTCAGGAACTCCGGATGGAACTGCGACGCGATGTAAAACGGGTGCGCCGGCAACTCAACGATTTCGACCAGGGCATTGTCCGGCGTGGTGCCGCTAAAGGCAAAGCCCGCGGCTTCGTAACGCACGCGGTAGGCGTTGTTGAATTCGTAGCGGTGCCGGTGGCGTTCGCTGATGAAGAAGGCGCCGTAGAGCCTTTGAGCCAACGAGCCTTCCTGCAACTGGCATTCCTGCGCGCCAAGCCTCATCGAGCCGCCCTTGCGCTTCACATGGCGCTGCGTTTCCTGGAGGTGGATGACCGGATCCGGGGTGAGCGGGTTGAATTCGGTCGAATGGCCCTCGGTCAGCCCTAGCACGTTCCGGGCGAACTCGATCGAGGCAATCTGCATGCCGAGACAGAGGCCGAGGTAGGGCACCTTGTTCTCCCGGGCGTATTGGGCAGCCCGGATCTTGCCCTCGATGCCGCGTTCGCCGAACCCGCCGGGCACGAGGATTCCGCCAAGGTCTTTCAGCAGTTTTTCGCCGCCGGGTTTCTCGACCTCCTCGGATTCGATCTGTTCGATCTGCACGCCGCAATCATTGGCGATGCCGCCGTGTTTGAGAGCCTCGTAGACAGATTTGTAGGCGTCCTGCAGCTCGATGTATTTGCCGACGACGCCGATGCGCACGCGGTGTTGCGGCGCGACGATCCGCCGGATGATGTCCTGCCAGTGGCCCATGTTGGCGGGCGGCACGTCGAGCTGGAGCTGGCGGCAGACGAGGTCGTCCATGCGCTCGCGCTGGAGCATGAGCGGCACCTCGTAAATGGAGTGGTCAACGTCCTTTTCCTCGATGACAGCCTCGAAGGGCACGTTGCAGAACACGCTCAGCTTCTGGCGGATCTCCTTGTTGAGGGCGTGTTCGGTGCGGCAAACGAGCAGCGTGGGCGCGAGCCCGATCTCGCGGAGCTTGGCGACGCTCTGCTGGCTGGGCTTGGTCTTGAGTTCGCCGGCGGCCTTGATAAAGGGGATGTAGGTGACGTGGATGAAGCAGACGTTGTGCGGGCCGGCCTCGAGGGCGAATTCGCGGATCGCCTCCAGGAACGGCAGCCCCTCGATGTCGCCCACGGTGCCGCCGATTTCCGTGATGAGCACGTCGGCCTTGGTGTCGTCGGCCAGCAGCGTGATGCGCCGTTGAATCTCGTCGGTGACGTGCGGGATGACTTGAACCGTCTTGCCGAGGTAAACTCCGTCGCGCTCGTTATCGAGGACCTGCTGGTAGATCTGACCGCTGGTCGTGGCGTTCTTGCGGCTGAGCTTGGTGCCCGTGAAGCGCTCGTAGTGGCCGAGATCAAGGTCGGTCTCCGCCCCGTCATCCAGCACGTAAACTTCGCCGTGCTGGTAGGGTGACATCGTGCCGGGGTCCACATTGAGGTAAGGGTCAAACTTCTGGAGGGCCACCTTGAGGCCGCGATTCTCCAGCAGGGTGCCAAGCGACGCCGCGGTGAGCCCCTTGCCGAGGGAGCTCACGACGCCGCCCGTCACGAAAATATACTTCATGGGTTTATAGGTTCTCCGGGCGGCAAGGGGGGACGCCAGAAGAATCTTGCCCGACTTCAACCCGGCGTCTTTCAAAACACAAAAACCCGCCGGTTTCGCGGCGGGGTTGCGCTCCGTTCGGCGGCCGGATCAGACGCCGCGGAAGTTTGGGATCTGGATTTTTTCACCCGCGCGGAGGGCGCTCTCGTGCGCGAGGATGCCCACCATTGTCCAGTTCACGGACTGGTGGACGTCGGGGAAGCTCGGCCGGTCGTCGATGACGCTCATCACGAACTCGTGCGCGAGGTGCGGATGGCTGCCGCCGTGGCCGCTGCCCTGGAGGAAGCTCAGATGCACGTTTTCGCTCATGTCATACACGCCCTTCGTGGTGAAGTCGCGGACGCCTTCGGGCAGCAGGTGCCCGTAGTCGGGAATCTTCACCTTCTCGACCTTCTCACCGCCCAGGTGGAGCACCGGATCATCATGCTCAGTCAAGTGCCACTCGAATGACGTTTCGGACCCGTAGCAGTCGAAGCTTTCCCGATACTGGCGGGCGGCGTCGAAGAGGTAGCGCGTCACCTCGCCGGCAACGTCCTGATTGCGGACCTTGAAGTGGGCGGTCTCGAAAGCGAAGGGCGAACCATACTTGGCGATACGTGCTTCGGAAATGCGGCCGGAGCCGAGGCAGGAGACGAATTCCGCCTCGCCGTTCACGATGCCCAAGCACGGGCTCACGCAATGCGTGGCGTAGTGCATCGGCGGCAAGCCCTCCCAGTAACCGGGCCAGCCGGCCATGTTCTGGAGATGGCTGCCGCGGACAAACTGGATGCGGCCGAGCTTGTTCGTGTCGCGGAGTTCGCGGACGTAGAGGTATTCGCGGCTCCAGACCACGGTCTCCATCATCATGTATTTCTTACCGCTCTCCCGGCTGGCCTTCACGATCTCGCGGGCTTCCTCGAGCGTGGTGCAGGCCGGCACGGTGCAGGCCACGTGCTTGCCGGCGCGCAGGGCGGCGATCGACTGGGAGGCGTGCAGGTGGATGGGCGAATTGATGTGAACGCAGTCCACGTTCGGGTCGCGGAGCACATCCTCGAAACTCTGATAGCGCTTCTGCACGCCGAATGCGTTGCCGATCGCGTCGAGCTTCTCCTGGGAGCGCTGGCAGATCGCATACATGTTCGCATGCGGGTGCCGCTGGTAGATGGGGATGAACTCGGCGCCGAAGCCGAGTCCGACGATGGCGATGTTGAGTTTACGGCTCATGCGAACTCTTGGACTGGTAAGTGGTTTCCGTCGGTCGAAACGATGGCAACCCAAGGTTGCGCGGCCGGACCGGCGGGATGGGCGAAGTGAACTCGCCGGAACAAAAGGGGGTCAACGGCAAACTGGTTTTCCTCCGGATTCCCGCTGAGAACGGGCGCAGACCGCCTTAGCTTTTTGCCGGCCGACAGTCGCACTTGCCCGGCGCCGGCGGCTTCCTACGCTGCGCGCACCACATGAAGTTCACTCTGCTCGTCAGTGCGACCCTCCTCGTCACACTCTGCCTCACCGCCATGGCCGCCAGTGCCGCGGAATCCAGCGGCACCAGGAAAAAGGCCGCCAACAGGGAAGTCCAAAAAGCGGGCAAAGCACAGTTGCTGCACGTCGTTTCCTTCAAGTTCAAGGACACGGCAACCAAGGAGGATATCCGCAAGGTCGAGGAGGCGTTCCGCGCCCTGAAGTCGAAGATTCCCCAGATCAAGAAACTCGTGTGGGGCCTGAACAACAGCCCGGAAGGGCTCAACAAGGGCTGCACCCACGCCTGGGTGCTGACGTTCGCGTCGGAAACGGATCGCGACGCGTATCTGGTGCATCCGGACCACAAGGAGTTCGGCAAACTGGTGGGGCCACTGCTCGGCGACGTCTTTGTCGTCGATTTCTACGCCAAGGACTGAACTCGTCCGGCAAGTCGCCCAACCCCCTAAGCGGCGGGTGGATGGCCGCCGTTCTGGGCCAGGGCCGTCATCAACCGGTCCAGCAAGAGGTGCTGAGCCAGCTTTAGCTTTTCGCGGGCGGCGGCCATCGTGAAAAACGCCGCCCGGTCGATCTCCGGCCAAGTGGTCATCTGGCCCGAACCCGGCGGCCATTCGACGGTCATCAAATTGCTCGCGATCGACCTGGTCTCATCCCAATCACCCTCAAAGGCCCAGGCGTGAACGGTCTTGCCCCCGCGCTGTTTGACGGAGCCGAGGGGGTAGTAGGGCGGCTGGGATTCCAACCCCACCTCCTCGCGAAATTCGCGGACCGCGGCGGCCAAAGGTTCCTCATTGGGCTCGATTTCGCCCTTCGGAATTGTCCAGACATCGAAATCCCGGTGGGGAAACCAAGGTCCACCCGGATGGGCGATGAACACTTCCAAGGCTCCGCCGCGGCGACGAAACATCAGCAAACCGGCACTGATGCGGCCCCGTTTTGGCGGTGGAGTGTTGGGCGGATAGGCGGGCACGATGAAGACAGGACAAAGACAGCAGACACAGCTGAAGAGACCGAGGTTCACCGGGTTGTAAAGTTTCTGCGCCGGACTGGCAACAGTCGTGAGACTCGGTTTCATTCCCGGATGGCACGCTCGCCAATCACGGCGCTTGTGCACTCCGGACCGTGGGGCGTCCGCTCATTCGCATGGCACCCGCGTCGCCCGGCCCGACACCCCAGAGTTTCAGGGTGCGTTTCAGGCCAGCCGGCAAAACGGCGGTGAAATTCTTAATGCGATCTGCGTGCGAGTTCATGGACTAGTTCGGCGCAAATCCGCCAAGCTGCGTCGTTCCCTGTCCGCAGCGACTCGCCATAGCATCGTCATGAAGCGTCATCATCCACTCTCCCACGCCGGTCTCCACATGCGTCGTTCCGCCCTAGCTGCGGCCGTCTTCTACGGTTTCGCTTCAAATCCGGGGCACGCCGAAGTCCTCATCAACCTCGACGCCACCCAGTTGCCAACCGGACCGCTCAACAGCTGGCAGAACAAGGGCTCCTTGGCCGGTGACTTCGCCTTGACCGCGACCGCGCCCAACGTGGAAGTCGTCCAAGGGGCCAAAGGGGCGACCTTGGCGGGCACGGGCTTCTTCACCGGTCCGACCGCGCCGACCGCGATCACGGGTGCCGGTGCCCGGACCATCGAGGCCTGGGTGATGAACCCGGCCGGCTCCGATTTCGAAACGATCATCGCCTGGGGCCGTCGGGGTTCCAACAATGGCAACTGCGCCTTCAGCCACGGCGTTCACGGCACGTGGGGCGCGCTGGGAGGCTGGGCCGAAGCGGACCTAGACTGGGCCGGCAAGAACAAGTTCGGCGCCTGGAACTATGTCGTCTACACCTACGACGGGACGAAGTCGTCGGTCTATTCCAACGGTGAGCTGGCCAACAGCGAGGATATTGCCCTGACCACATGGGACGTCGACGCCTCCGCCGCGGCGAACCCCCTGCCCTTCCGGGTTGGCGCGGCGAACAACGCCGATGGCACCGCTTTCCGTGATGAACCGCCTTCGCTCACCGTGGGCCGCATCCGGGTCCACGACCTGGCCCTCAGCGCCGCCGACATCGCGGCAAAATTCCAGGCCGAGCTTCCCGACTTCGTGGCTAACAGCGCCAATGACGCCGATGGCGACGGGTTGACCTCGGCAGAGGAACTCGCCGCCGGCACCAAGGCGGACAATCCCGACACCGACGGCGATGGCGTCAAGGACGGCGACGAGGTCAAACGCAAGGTCGGCGGGGTGGCGGCGCCCACCAATCCGCTCAAGCCGGACACAGACGCCGACGGACTTTCCGACGGCGCCGAAATTACCGCGGGAACCGATCCGCTCCTCGCGGACACGGACGGGGACACCTTCAGCGACGGACAGGAGATGCTGCACGGATCCAACCCCGAGGTGGCGGGAAGCACACCCACGATCACCAAGCCCTTGGTCGATCTCGATGGAACCAAGCTGCCGGAGGGGACCGTGAAGTCCTGGCCCAATGACGGATTGCTCGGCGGAGCCTTCACCGGTCCGGTGGTGTCCGGCGTCAAGGTCGTGGGCGGCGTCAGGGGCGTAACCTTGACCGGGAGCCGGTTCGACGGCCCGGCGGCGCCCGGCTGGATCACCGGCAATGGCGCCCATACGGTTGAGGCTTGGATCTACAACCCCACCATCGCGGACGAGGAAACCGTCTTCTCCTGGGGACGGCGCGGCGGCCCGGACGGTTCCAACGCATCCTTCAACCACGGGGCCAATGGGGCCTTTGGCGCGGTCGGACATTGGGGTTCCCCGGACATCGGTTGGGATGGCAAGATCGTCGCCGCCCAATGGACCTACGTGGCCTATGTGTGGAATCCGGACACGCTCACGACCACCGTCTACAAGGACGGCGCCGAGGCGGCGGCAGAAACCCTGTCGTCCCCGCTCAACATCTGGGCCACCGACACGGCCGGTCGGCCGATTCCCTTCCGGGTCGGATCGCAGACGGACGCCGGCGGAGCGGCAACCTCGGCGTTGCGCGGCTCGATGACCATTGGCCGGATCCGGGTGCATGACCGGGTGCTCGATGCCGCAACCATCCTGGCAAAATACAATTCCGAACTGGGCGATTTCGGCAACGCTTCCGGCGATGCGGACGGCGACGGTCTGACCAACGGCTTCGAGCGCGATCATCCCGGCGTCCTCAACCCCAGCGATCCCTCCGACGCTGCCAAGGACTTCGACAACGACGGTCTCACCAACCTGCAGGAGTTTCAAAAAGGGACGCTGCTCGACAACGCCGACACGGATGGCGACGGCCTGAAAGACGGTGCAGAGGTCAATCGAACCGCCGGCGGCGTTGCGGCACCCACCAATCCGTTCGTGGCGGACACCGACCAGGATGGAATCGCGGACGGCTCCGAGACCGGTTCCGATCCCTTGCTGGCCGACACCGACGGCGACACGTTCACGGATGGGCAAGAAGCGCTCCACGGCTCCAACCCCGGCCAGGCGGCGAGTGTGCCGAACCTGACGAAACCGGTCGCGTTCATCGACCTGCGCGCGGGCGACCTGCCCGAGGGTGCATTGGCCTCGTGGACCAACAGCGGCCCGTTGGGCGGCCAGTTTACCGCCGGAGACACGGGTGGGTCCGTGTCCGTCGTTGGCGGGGTGAAAGGGGTCGCGTTGGATGGAACCGGCTACTACACCGGACCGATTTCCCCGCTCTTCATCACCGGCGATTCACCGCGAACCATCGACGCCTGGATCAACAATCCCGAGGCGGCCGACGAAGAAACCATCTTCTCCTGGGGCCGCCGCGGTGGACCAAATGGCTCGAACTGCTCGTTCAACCATGGGCTCAACGCCACCTTTGGCGCCGTCGGACATTGGGGCGGCCACGATGTCGGCTGGAGCGGCAAGGTCGTTACCGGTCGCTGGACGCACGTCGCCTACACCTACGACCCGATGACCACGACCTCGACGGTTTATTCCGAAGGCGCCGTCGCCACCACGCAGGTATTGCCGTCAGCTCTGGAAACCTACGCCGGAAACAACGCGGACAACGCCGTCCCGTTGAACTTCCGCCTCGGTTCCCAGAATGACGGCAATGGCGCGGCCACCGGCGGTCTGCGCGGCTCCATGTCATTGGGTCGCGTTCGGGTTTATGACGGGGTGCTCAGCGCCGCCGACATCGCCAAGATCTTCAACGAGGAGAAGGGGCGCTATGCCGACGTGCCGCTGGCCTTTTCGATGCCGGCTTACGACAAGGCGGCGGACCGGGTCACCCTGAAATGGAGCGCCGTGCCGCCCACCACCTACGCCCTGGATGGCACTGATGACCTGAATACCTGGACACCGGTTGCCACCGGTCTGACCGGCGACACGTTCGTCATCGAGGGCGTTTCGACGAAGACGTCGAAGTTCTACCGCGTGCGCAGCGAATGAGGCTCCCGGTCAACGCCTAGGAAACGTCAGGCCGTCATGCATCGTGTGCATGGCGGCCTTTGCCTGTCCTCGAAAGCATTTCCCCGCAATCCTCCACCCGCATGAAGGTCAGTTCCATCATCGTCGTCGGCGCCGGCAGCGCCGGTCTCATGGCTGCGGTCACGCTCAAGACGAAGCTGCCCCACCTCTCGGTCCGCGTGGTCCGGAGTCCGGAAATCGGGATCATTGGCGTGGGTGAGGGAACGACCGCCGTCTTCCCCCGGCACTTCTTCGAATACCTCAAGCTGAAGCCCCAAAGCTTCTATGCCGAGGCCGAACCGA
This sequence comes from Verrucomicrobiota bacterium, assembly GCA_043755815.1. Taxonomy (GTDB): domain Bacteria; phylum Verrucomicrobiota; class Verrucomicrobiia; order Limisphaerales; family UBA9464; genus CAIWAH01. The sequence continues at coordinate 2,583 of JAYUSF010000235.1, read as the reverse complement.
CCTGGAAGCTCGGCATCAAGTTCCTCTGGGGGCCCCGCTCCCACTTCTTCTACTCGTTCGCCTTCGAGTTTGAAAAACGTCTGCCGGAACTCACCCGCAACAACGGTTTCTACTACTCCGACGAGTTTCCCTGGCTGGGCAATGCGTCCGCCCATATGGCGCACGACAAGGCCTTTCCCCGCCAGCCCAACGGCCTGCCGCTGTTCCACAAGAACCACGCCTTCCACATCGAAAACCAGAAACTCGCCGGTTGGCTGGAGCGGCGCTGCCTGGGAGCCGGCGTCACGATCACCGACGCAACCGTGACCCCCGAGCGCGGCCCGCAAGGCATCGCAGCGCTGGTCACGGAAACTGGCGAACGCATCTCGGGCGATCTCTACATCGATTCCTCGGGGTTTCGCTCGGAACTGCTGGGGCGAACCCTCGGCGTGCCGTTCCTGAGTTACACCGACACGCTCTTCTGCGACCGGGCCGTCATCGGGGGTTGGCCACGCACCGCCGAACCCATCCATCCCTACACCGTGGCCGAGACGATGGACGCCGGCTGGGCGTGGCAGATCGAGCACGAGCACTTCATCAACCGCGGTTACGTTTATTCCTCGTCGTTCATCAGTGACGACGCCGCACGCGCGGAGCATCTGCGTAAGAACCCCAAGATTCCCGAAGACCGGACGCGCGTGGTGAAGTTCCGCGCCGGCCGCTACCAGAAGCTCTGGGTGGACAACGTAGTCGCCATCGGCAATTCGGCCGGTTTCGTGGAACCGCTCGAAGCGACTGCGCTCCAGGTCATCTGCGTGGAGGTGAGTTCACTGGCCGATTCCCTCGCGGACAGCCTGGGTGAGCCCACGCCTACACTGATCGAGCTCTACAACAACTACAACACGGCCGCATGGGACGACATCCGCGACTTCCTGGCGGTGCACTACAAGTTCAACACCCGCCTCGATACCCCCTTCTGGCGCGCGGCCCGCAATGATGTCGCGCTGCACAAGGCTCAGGCCATCGCCGACTTCTACCGGGAAAATGGCCCGAGCGTGGTGGCGGCCGCCGCGTTGCTGCACCCCTCGAACTCCTTTGGCCTCGACGGCTACCTCGCCATGCTGGTCGGCCAGAATGTGCCTCACGGCAAGCCGTGGAACACCCCGTCGCGGGAGAAGGACTTCTGGCGGCAGCGTTCCCTGAAGCTGGCTGACGACGCCAAGCAGGGGATGGGCGTGAAGGAATCGCTGGCCGCGATCCGGTCTCCCCACCTCAAGTGGAGCTAGGCGGATTGTCCGTCCTCAGCGGCGCAGGCGACGCCACACGCCGAAGGCGACCAGTCCGGCCGCAGCCATGGCGGCATACTCTTCCGGCTCGGGCACGACGGTGAAGGTAAACGCCTGAATGCCCACGTTCGCTCCCAGTGCGTAAAGCGTGGCCGAATTGCCGCTGATCTCACCGAACTTGACCTGACCCGTGCCATTTCCGGCAACCGGCGCGACCGTGTTGTTGCCGGAGGCGACAAGGACCGGGTTGTTGGGATCGGTCAGGTTATAGATGCGGACGAGCGCACTGGCGGAGTCGAGCGTGGCGAGGACCGGGACGCCGCCGACCACCGCATAATCCAGCGGGCGTTCGGTGGCCGAGGTGGTGGCCGAACTGTCCAGCAACGTGCCCGTGCCGCCGGCAAAGTCGCTCAGGCGCCAGTTGCCGCCCTGCGTGCCGATCACCGTGTTCTGGTCGACGAACGTGAGCCCAAAGCGATGGTCCCCCGCGTTTGGCGGCGTGCCGGCAAACGCCACCTGGGTTCCGGAGTAACTGACGCCATCCACCGTGCTGAGGACGACGTAACCATTGCGCGCCCCGGTGCCGGCATTGTTTGACTCACCGGCGACCAGCAGGGTGCTGCTGCCGCTGCCAAACACATCCAGCGTGTCGCCGAGCCGCCCGGCCGTGACCGAAGTAGAGGAATAAGCGACCGTGGGAGTCGCCGCCTCATTGGCCCAGCGATACACCGTGAACGCGGTCGTTCCGTTCACCGGGTTCGACAGATTCGACAGGTAGATTGCGCCATCGCCCGCCGCCCCAATCATGTTGGCGGTCAGCGTGCCGCCGGCGATCACCCCGGTGCCCTGCGCCAGGTCACCGACACTCGCGCCGGAAGCGCCGTCGAGCACCTTCAGGCTCAGGCCGCCGCTGCGGCTGACGAGCAGGAGGTGGCCGGTCGCCGGGTTGTAGGCGAGGCCGCGTTGTTCGCTATTGGCGGCCGTTAGATAGCTAAGGCCCCCTTCGGCCGGTGCGAGCCAGCCATCACCCCCGCCGAAGGAGGAAAGCGCGGTCAGGCTGTAGCTGCTCTGGGCTTGGATGGCGACACCGAGGACCGCCGACAGGACGGCAACCGACAGGATAGAACGGTTCATGATAGCGGGGGTGGTTTACTTGGTCTTGGAATCGTCTTGAGCGGCAGGAACGTCAAGCGGTATGTCGGTTCACAGCCTTCGGCGAGCAGGGCGGATTCATCTGGAATTGAGCAGGCGGAGGGATCGGCCGGATTTCCGGTCGATGGCGGCGCCCGAGGTTCGTCGGCGTGCCGGGGTCGGGCTT
>JAYUSF010000234.1:0-14518 GCA_043755815.1 Verrucomicrobiota bacterium | reverse complement strand
CACACCTCCCTCGGCGGGCTGTCACCCGCCAATTTCGAACTCATCAACAACTAACCAAGTCCTCCCTTTTCTCTGTCCGTTTTATCGAAGCAGGCCCAAACAGCGAACCGTTAATCTCACTTTGCAATTTCAGAAGACAGACCGCGGCTGGAAGGCTACAGAAGCGAAAGATTCAAAATCCAAGCCCACTCAATAGCCAAGCTCGCCTCGTAAGAAACAGGGATGAACCCAAAACCCTGTTTTCATTGGGGTTTGGCCGGGGTGATTTTTTAAGGGCAAGCCGGCCCACCAACACAAAAATGCCGGACGTGTTTTTCGCGGAAAAACCACGCGGCCTCGGCGGCAGACCCAGAGTTGTGGAACCGGAGGCGGGCCGCGCGGTCGAAAGGCAAATGAGCAATCTCGTAAACGGGGTCGTTACCCGTCGCCTTGCGGCAACGGACGCCACCAGTGACAGGGTCGGCGCGCGCGGGGCCAAGCTCCTGAACGGGTTCCTAAAAACACCATTGGCAGGCCGGCCTACAGCTTCCCTTCCGGTTCGCCCGCACCGCACCAGAACCGGTCGGACGGAGCAAGCGCCAGTTTCTTCCGTGCAAGGGTCCGCCCATCGGCGGTTGGTTGGCTCCTGAGTAACTAGCCATCGAGTTACACGGCGGGGACGAGCTGGAGGCCGAGGCTGCGGGCTTGTTTTTGCAGGTTAAGCAATCGCTTGGCCTGGCTGGAAGGCGTGACTTTGAACGCCTCGCTTTCGGAGCTGGGTTTCCCGGTCGTGATCTGGGTCCAGCATCCCGAACGCCCCGAAACAAAAACGCCCGGCGCAAGGCCGGGCGGGGGCGTGACGGTTGTTGGGCGGTTCAGCGCCGGAAACCGATGCCGGCCGGCTGCGGGGTGCCGCCGGGGAGTTCGTGGGCGCAGGGTTGGTTGATCGGCACCGCGGGCACGGCGGCGTTGGGCGTCACGAGGCCGTTTTGAAGCAGCCAGGCTTCCACCTCTTCGCCGCTCACGTCGGCCAGGATGTGGCCGTTGATCTCCATGCTGGGCTGTTTCATCTGCCCGGTCTTTTCGACCATTTCCTGGTAGTGGTGGGGCTGGTTGATGATGTCTCGGTCCTCGTAGGGCAGCCCGTATTTCTGGAAGACGGCGCGCACGCCCATGCTCCAGCCGCACGACGGCTTCATCCAGGCGACAATGACAGGTTTGTTGGTAGTGGCACTCATGGCGGCAGGAGTCTGGCAGCGTCCGGCCAAAGCTCAAAAAGGAATGCGTGCCCGCTCCGGAGCCGCCGGACTGGCCGGCCAGGTCCGGATTCGAATCTGGAAGGCAGGAAAGCAGGAACCGGCAGATTTCCGCCTGCTTTCCTGCCTTCCGGATTTGGACACCGCCTCCCGTCCGGCACCTGGGCCGAAGCCGTTGCCGCTACACCTGGGTGATCCGGCACTGGGGGAGCGCCTGGAGAAACTGCTGGCCGTAGCGTTTCGTCAGCACCCGGGGGTCAAGCACCACGACGATGCCTTCGTCTTCATTGGTCCGGATGAGGCGGCCGACACCCTGGCGGAATTTCAGGACCGCCTCCGGGACGCTGAATTCGAAGAACGCGTTGCCGCCGCCGGCCTCGATGCGTTCCAGGCGGGCCTCAATCAGCGGGTGGTCCGGAACGGAAAACGGCAGCCGGGTGATGATGACGTTGCTGAGGGCTTCGCCGGGGACATCGACGCCCTGCCAGAACGAGTCGGTGCCAAAGAGCACGGAATCCACGTTGGCCTTGAACTTCTCCAGCATCACGGAGCGGGGCATCCCGGTTCCCTGCACGAAAGATTCGATTCCCAGCTTCGCGAAGAACGGCTCCATGCGCCCGGCGACAAGCTGCATCAGGCGGGTGTTGGTGAAGAGGACGAACGCCTTGCCGTGGGTCTGGGTGACGAAATGCTCGATCCAGCGGACCAGGGCGTCCTCATAGCCGGCATCGCGCGGGTCCGGCATCTTGGCGGCAATGAAGACCTGCATCTGGCGTTCGTAGTCGAACGGTGATCCCACCTGCAGCCGCGTGGCCTGTTCGCCGCCGACCCGTTTGGCGAAATAGTTCAGGGGCGAATTCGCCGCCGAGGCCTGCCGGACGCCGCGGCCGGATGTGGCCGGGGCCCGCACCGGTCCTTCGGCCTTGGCCTCCGGCGGGTAATGGACCGCCTCGGCCGCCTTGATGGCCAGGGTGGCACTGGTCATGACGATGCTGGTCTGGCCGCCGAAGAGCCGTTCCCGGAGGTAGTCGGCCACATCGATCGGCGCCGCGTGCAGCGACAGATTCTGCTGGGTGCGGCCGCCCCGTTCGACCCAGTAGACATGCTCCTCCGCCTCTTGCCGGAGAAACGTCTGCACGGCGAGACGCAGTTCGGCGAGGCGACGGTTGCATTCCTGAAGCTCTTCGCCGGTGTCCTTGTCCTCCGTCAGCCCCACCAGTTCGGAGATCTGCTCGCGCAAGCGCTGGAGCGCGAGTGTGACCGTGTCTTCCACAAGGTCCGGACGCCGGATCCGGAGCTCCTTCCACGGGCGGCTTTCCGGCGCCGACTTCCTGGATGCATCCGCCTCGCCGTCACCTGCGCCACTCCGCAGGGCTGCGGCCGCACCTTGGGAGAGGTTTTCGCACGCGGCCTCCACCCGGCCGAAGAATTCGTCGCTTTGCCGGAGGACGTCGGCGACCGCCTTCACGGATTCGCCCTTGCGCAGCACCGAGAGCAGGCCCTTTTCCGTCCGCGGATTCCACAGCCGCTGCAGCGCATAGCGGATGCCCCCGCTGCTCACGCTCACACCGATGTGCCGGGCGGCGACCTGCTCGACGGTGTGCGCCTCGTCGAAGATGACGAAGTCGTTCTTGAACAATACGCCGGACTCCTGCTCCTCAGACACGCCGTTCAGCAGCGTGAACAGCAGCGTGTGGTTCAACACCAGCACGTCGGCGCCAAGGATGCGCTGGCGGGCCCGCTGGAAGAAGCAGGCCTGCCCGTCCTTCGCCAGGTCGCTGGCCAGGCCGCATTTCTTGGGCGTGCACAGGCCGCGCTCCGAACAGACGTGTTCCCACACCTTGCGGTCCGGTTCCTCGGAGAAGTCGCTCAGCGAGCCGTCCTTGGTCTCCTGCGACCAATCCCAGATCCGTTTCAGCTCGCTGACCTCCGGCGAGGTGAAGAGCGAATCCGCCTGCTGCATCGCCTTCCGCAGGCGGCGGGTGCAGAGGTAGTTTTGCCGGCCCTTGAGCATCGTGTATTCGAAGGACACCGGCAGCACCCGCGCCAGGAGCGGCAGATCCTTGTCCACCAACTGTTCCTGCAGGTTGATGGTGTGGGTCGAGATGATCGCCTTCTTCTTGTGGGCGACGGCATACAGGATCGCGGGAACCAGATACGCGAAGCTCTTGCCCACCCCCGTGCCCGCCTCGACCAGCAGGTTTCCCCCGCTGACCAGCGAACGCGCGACCGCCACGGCCATCTCCTGCTGTTGCGGGCGGAACTCGAAGTTTTTCGCCTGCGAAAACACCCCGGTCGGCGAAAAGATCTCCGTCACCTGCTGGACCAGGTCAGCGGCGGAGGAAGCCGAGTCTTCGGCCAGCGAAATCATTCCGGGATAGAACAGTGAACCTCAGCGCCACGCAAATCCGACCATGAATTCCCGGCCGACCCGGACCGTTCGGGACGCCTCCGGCGGCACCACTTTGCACTTTGAACTTTCGCCGCTGAGCTTCGATTCTCCGGGCGTGAGCCAGCCCCTGCGTATCCATGACATGGCCGTCGCCGACCGGCCGCGGGAACGTCTCGTGGCGCGCGGGCCGGAATCGCTCAACACGGCGGAACTCTTGGCCATCCTGCTGCGAACGGGCCTGAAAGGAGCCTCCGCCGTGGAAATCGGACACCATCTGGTCGCGAAGTTTGGCTCGCTCGAGGCCCTCGCCCGGGCGCCCATCGAGGCGATCCTCACGGTCAAGGGCGTGGGCCGGGACAAGGCGGTGACGCTCAAGGCCGCCTTTGAACTCGCCCTTCGCCTGGCCGATGAAAAGCGACGCGAATCCCCGGTCCTCGACACGCCCGCCCAACTCGCGGCGCTGCTGCGCGACGAACTTTCCCTGCGCGACACGGAACGCTTCGTGGTCGTCCTGCTTACCACCCGCAAGCGCCTGATCCGCGTCGAGGAAGTCGGTCGCGGGCTCCTGGACCAGGTGTTGGTTCATGCCCGGGAGGTCTTCCGGCCGGCCATCGCCGCCAACGCGCACGCACTCGTGCTCGCCCACAACCACCCCGGCGGCGATCCCACGCCGAGCGAAGCCGACATCCGTGTCACCCGCGACCTGATCCGCGCCGGCCAACTGCTGAAGCTGGAGGTGCTCGACCATCTCATCATCGGTCGCCCCAGCGAAACCCGGCCGCACGACTACTGTTCGCTGCGGGAACTCGGTTATTTTCACTCCTGACTCCCGCTTCATGGCTTTGCTCCTGCCCCTCATTTTCGTCCTCGGCTGCTTTGCGTTGCTGGTGGTGATGCGCCAATGGCTCCGCCTCCAGAAGGCCAGTCCCCGAACCCACGCGATCTTCAGCCTCGCCAGCCTGCTCGGCGCCCTGCTCGGGGTGGGCTTGTCGTTGAAGTTCCAATACGCCCTCGGGGACGGCAAACGGGTCACCGGCGCCCCCCTGCCCGTGCTGCTCCAAAAGCTGGAGGACGGCCGCTGGCACGACTTCCCGCCGCCGCGCCACGTCGTGGCCGCCCTGGTGGTGGCCAATTCCGCCCTCACCGCCACCGCCATCGCCGGCCCCCTGTTCCTTCTCCTCGCTCTCCGGAGCGCCCCCCGATCCCCTGGCTCATGATCCATCCCACTGCGGTAATCCATCCCGCCGCCCAACTGTCCGAGGGCTGTTCCGTCGGTCCCTACGCCATCATCGATGCCAACGTCACCCTCGGCCCCGGGTGCGTGGTCGGGCCACACGTCCATATTACCGGCCACACGTCCATCGGCGCCCGCAACCGCTTCCACAGCGGCGCGGTGATCGGCGATGCGCCGCAGGACTTCAAATACGCCGGCCAGCCGACCCGCCTCGTCATCGGCGATGAAAACCTCTTCCGCGAGCACGTCACCATTCACCGCTCGAACCGCCTCGACGAGGACACCGAGATTGGCAACGGCAACATGTTCATGGCCGGCTGCCATGTGGGCCACAACTGCCACGTGGGCAACCAGAACGTGGTGGCCAACGGCGCCCTGCTGGCCGGGCATGTGACGCTGGCCGACCGGGTCTTCGTGTCCGGCAACTGCGTCATCCATCAGTTTTGCCGCGTGGGCCGGCTGGCCATGATGCAGGGAAAGGCGGGCATCAGCAAAGACCTGCCGCCGTTCTGCGTCGCCACCGGCGACAACGGCATCTGCGGCCTGAACATCGTGGGCCTGCGCCGGGCGGGCCTCACCAGTGCGGAACGGCTCGACCTCAAGCGGGCGTATCGCCGCCTGTTCCGGTCCACCGGACGTTTCCTCGACTCGGTGGCGGCGGTGCAGGCCGAATTCGCCGCGGTGCCGGTGGTGCTGGAACTCACCAGCTTCGTTGCCGCCAGCAAACGCGGCCTCTGCGCCGACGTCGGCCGCCGCCAGGACGGTCACGACGACGAATGATCCGGTCGCCGCGACCATGCGCACGGAGCCACACGGCGCCGGCGCTCACGGGTTCCGCAGCCGCAGTTCCGCCCGCACCAGTCCGCCCGAAGCGCTCAGGTGTTCCGAAGTCCACCCACCGGTGGCGGGTGCGCCCGGTTTCAGCGCCGCGGTGGTTTCCGCCTTGTCGGCGACCGACCAGTTGCACCAGCTCAACTGGTTTCGCTCCATGAATTCCAACCACCGGCGCGTCTCGGCTTCGTCCAGTTTGCCGTTGCCGTCGGCGGAGCCGGTGCCCCATTCGGTGACGAACAAGGCCACCCCGCGTTGCAACGCCGCTTCCGCCTTCTCCCGCAGCCGCCCCCGGTGCGTGCCCGCGTAAAAGTGCAGCGTGTAGGCGAGATTCTGGCCCCGCACCGGGTCCAACGCCGCCTGGTCGACGTCCTGGGACCACGTCTGGGTGCCGAGCACGATCACGTTGTCCGGGTCCAGCGCACGAATCCGGCCCACCATCGCCTCGTGCCACGGCTTGATGACGGTGCTCCAGTCGTGGTCCTTGAGCGGCTCGTTCCAGAGTTCGTAGAGCACGTTCGGCTGGTCGCCGTAGAGGCGGGCCATTTCCTCGAAGAAGGCCACGGCCTGCGCCGTGTGTTCATGGGCGCGGTGGTCATGCCAGTCGATGATCACGTAAAGTCCGAGTTCAATCGCCGCGTCGACGACGGCGCGGACCTTGGCCTTTTCCCGCTCGGGGTCGCGCAGATAGCCGCCGCCCTCCACGCCCAGCGCTGCCCGAACGACGGAGCAGTGCCAGTCGTCGCGCAGCCAGCGGACGGTTTCGCGCCGGTAAAACTGTCCCTGCCACTGGCTCCAGAAGAAGGACATGCCCCGCAACACCACCGGCTCGCCACGTTGATCCACCAGGCGGTTGCCCTTCACCCGCAACGCGCCGTGAAGCTCCACCGGAGTCGGCGCGGCCTGAAGCCGGCCGAATGCGCCCAAGCAGAGCGCGGTGAGCGAAACCAAGGCGGCAGCCCGAAGGCGAAAGGGGAGATTCATGCGCGTCAGCATCGGGGACGGAACGAACCCGAGCGGAGTTACGGAAAACCTGGCGCGGCCCCGAAAGCCGATGGCAACCGCTTACGCCCAACGCTCAGGCAATCGCACTGGCGGTTACCCGGCTTCGCCTGAAATCGTCGGCAGTTTTCGTATGGCAACCGCTGAAGGCCGTGGCACCGTTTTGCGTCATCCAGCCGTCCGATGCGACACCTCTTCTCACAGATTCGCCATTGCCTCGCCAGCCTCGTGGTCACGGTCGCCGCCAGCGCAGCGCCGGTGAGCTTCAGCCGCGAAGTCCTGCCCATCCTTTCCGACAAGTGCTTCTTCTGCCACGGGCCGGCCGAGACCGGCCGCAAGGCGGAGCTTCGGCTCGATACGCAGGACGGCGCCTTCCGCGTCAAAAAGGGCAAAGCCGTCATCGTCGCGGGCAAGCCGGCCGAAAGTGAACTGGTCCGGCGCCTCTACTCAGCCGATCCCGAAGAGCTGATGCCGCCCGCGGAATCACACCGTTCGCTGAGCGCCGCCCAAAAGGACACGCTCAGCCGCTGGATCGCCGAAGGAGCCCGGTGGGGCAAGCACTGGGCCTTCGAGTCGCTCCAGGCACAGCCGCTTCCCGCGACGCAGAACTCCGCCGGGATCCGCAATCCCATCGACGCCTTCGTGCGCGCCCGGCTCGAACAGGAAGGGCTTTCGCCCGCCGCCGAAGCGGGCCGGGCCCAGTTGATCCGCCGCGTCCATTTCGACCTCACCGGCCTGCCGCCAACGCCGGCCGAAGTGGACCAGTTCGTCGCCGACGCCTCGCCCCGGGCCTACGAGTCCCTCGTTGACCGTGTGCTCATGCTCCCGGCCTACGGGGAACGCATGGCGCAGGAATGGATGGACCTCGCCCGCTACGCCGACACCTACGGCTTTCAGGCCGACGTTGAGCGCGACCTGTCGCCCTGGAGGGACTGGGTCATCCACGCCTTCAACGAAAACCTGCCCTACGACCAGTTCCTCACCTGGCAACTGGCAGGCGACCTGTTGCCGGAGCCCACGCGTGAGCAGCGCTTGGCGACCGCCTTCAACCGCCTGCACCGCCAGACCAACGAGGGCGGCAGCATCGAGGAGGAGTGGCGCACCGAATACGTCGCCGACCGCGTCCACACGATGGGCACCGCCTTTCTCGGCCTGACGCTGGAATGCTGCCGCTGCCACGACCACAAATACGATCCCATCAGCCAGCGCGACTACTACTCGCTCTTCGCCTTTTTCAATTCCATCGACGAATCCGGCCTCTACTCGCACTTCACGCAGGCGACGCCCACGCCCACGTTGCTCCTTTACGGCGATGGCGAGGAGGAAAAACACCGGCTCGCCCGGCAGGAGATCAGGTCAGCCGAAAGCCAGGTTGAGGAGGCCGCCAAAGCAGCGGGCAGCCGGTTCGCCGACTGGAAGAAGACCGCCGCGGCCCAGGCGCTGGACTTGCCCAGGCCCGTCGCCGCCTTCCCCCTGGACGCAATTGTCAGCAATAAGGTCGAGAGCGTGATCGGCACAGCGAAGGCGTCGTTGTCCGACAACCCGGAACTCGTCGGCGGCAAGTTTGGCCAGGCGCTGAAGTTCAGCGGCGACAACTCGGCGACCATCGAAGGCGCCGGCAATTTCAGGCGCACGGATCCATTCAGCTTTGACCTGTGGCTCCAGCCCACGGTGAAACAGGACCGCGCCGTCGTGTTCCATTTCTCGCGGGCCTGGACCGACTCGGGCAGCCGCGGTTACGAACTTGTCCTCGACCACGGCCGGCCCGCCTTCGCCCTGATCCATTTCTGGCCGGGCAATGCCCTTGCCGTCCGCGCCAAGGACGCGCTGCCGCCCGGCGAGTGGACCCGCCTGACCGTGACCTATGACGGTTCCAGCCGTGCCACCGGACTCACGCTCTACCGCGACGGCAAGGCCCTCGAAACCGAGGTTGTGCGCGACCACCTCATCAAGGACATCCAGCACCGCAGCGAATGGGGCGACGGCGACGCCGGCGGCATCCGCCTTACCCTGGCGGGACGCTTCCGCGACAACGGCTTCAAGGACGGACTCATCGACGAATTCCAGGTCTTCGACACCTGCCTGACGCCGTGGGAAGTCGGAAGCCGGCAAGCGGCAGCCGGACGCGCGCTCACGGCAGACTTCGCCACCTACCTGGCGCGCCAAGACGAGCCCTATCGCACCGCCCTTGCCGCGTTGAAGCGGGTTCGCGACGCCGAAAGCGACTTCGTGAATTCCGTCCGCGAAATCATGACGATGAAGGAGTCGTCCACGCGCCGAGAAACCCACGTGCTCAAGCGCGGTGCCTACGACGCCAAGGGCGACCTCGTGCAGGCCGGCCCACCGGATCGCATCCTCCCCTTCCCGGACGGCGCGCCACACAACCGGCTCGGACTGGCCCGCTGGATGACCGATCCGAAGAACCCGCTGACGGCCCGCGTCGCGGTGAACCGGATTTGGAAGCAACACTTCGGACGCGGCCTTGTGGCGACGGTCGAAGACTTCGGCAGCCAAGGGAGAGCGCCGACCCACCCGGAATTGCTGGACTGGCTTGCCGGCCGGTTCATCGGCTCCGGCTGGGACCGCAAGGCGTTGCACAAACTCATCCTGATGTCGGCGGCCTACCGGCAAAACTCCGTGGCTGCGCCGGAACTCGCCGCCCGGGACCCGGATAATTTGCTGCTCGCCCGCGGCCCCAAACACCGCTTCGGCGCCGAGGTCATCCGCGATCACGCCCTCGCCGCCAGCGGTCTGCTCGTCCAAAAGGTTGGCGGCCCGAGCGTCAAACCTTACCAGCCCGCGGGCGTGTGGGAAGAGGCTGGCACCGGCAAATCCTACACCCCGGACAAGGGCGAAAAACTCTACCGCCGCAGCCTCTACACCTTTTGGCGCCGGACCGCTCCACCGCCGTCGATGCTGACGTTCGACGCCACCTCGCGCGAGGTCTGCACGGCCAAACGCGACGCCACTTCAACGCCTCTGCAGGCGCTGGTGCTGCTCAACGATCCGCAGTTTCTCGAAGCGGCCCGCGTCCTGGCCGAGCAGACGATCCGCGCCCACGGCGACAATCTGGGCGCGCGGGTGGACGACGCGTTCCGCCACCTCACCGGCCGCGCCCCGCAACCGCGGGAACAGGAAATCCTCACCCGGCTGCTCACCGAGCAACTCGATTATTTCAAGACCCAGCCCGAGGCCGCGGCCAAGTATCTCGCCATCGGCGAGCGCCCCCGCGACGCCGCCCTGCCCGCGGAACAGGTCGCCGCCACCACCGTGATGACCAGCGCCGTGATGAACCACGACGAGTTTGTAATGAAGCGATGAACCCACGCGCCGTAAAACCGGAACAATTCGCGCATGGAGCTGAGAAGCTAACCGGCATCTTCGGCTATTGGCCGACGATTCACGATGCTTCGGTCATCGCGGTAGAGGTTTCAGACGCAGGCGGTGAAATGTGCATCACCAAGGCGGTCCAGCTCGTAGTTATGGCCCACGAAATGACGGACGAGGTGGACGAGAAGGGCTTCTTCAAACTGCAAAAGCACACTGCCGTGATTCTACGATTCCATGACGTCACGGAGACGGATCTGACTCGGTTCGGGAACAACAACGTCTTGTTCGGGCTGGAACTGGAACCAAGTCCAAACGGAATTAACGTCGTCCTAGATTCAGCGATGGGCGGAGACATGGCTGGGAGTCTGCGCTGCAAATCGATCGAGGTCATTAGCGCACGCCCCTGCCCTGCCGAGACTGGTCCATGGTTGGATGACTTCCTCGCCGAACATCAGCTTCCCAACTCGCGGGAAATGTCATGAACCCACGTTGCAGCCCCAGTGTGTCCGGCCCGGAGGGCCAACGGAACTTAGCCGGGGCCAACGCCCCCGGTTCTTGCCCCCAAACCCGGCGCACCCCGGAGGGGTGCCGGAAACGTTGAAGCCCATGGCCTCGACCTACCTCGCGCTCAACTACCACCTGGTCTTCTCGACCAAAGACCGGCGCCCGTGGATTGAACCGGCTTGGCGGGATCGGTTGCACGCCTATCTGGGCGGTTGTGTGCGCACCCTCGGCGGCACCCCCGACGCCGTTGGCGGCGTTGCCGACCATGTTCATCTTTTGGTAGGGCTGCGCGCCACCCAACGGCTGTGCGACGTGCTCGAGGAAATCAAGCGCGAGTCCTCGAAGTGGAATCACCGGGAACTTGGAATTCCGGAGTTTGCCTGGCAGGAGGGTTACGCCGCCATCACCGTGGGTCCGGGCCTGCGCAACCAGGTGAAGGGTTACATCGCCCGGCAGGAGCAGCACCACCGACGATGCGACTTCGTGGCGGAGCTGAAAGCCTTCCTCGCCAAGGCGGAAATCCAATACGACGAGAAATACCTGTTGTGAAACATTCTGTCATCGAACGCAGGGATTCCGGCACCCCTCCGGGGTGCAACGGCATTGGGGCACAGTTACCGGGGGCATTCCCCCCGGCTAAGTTCCGTTGGCCCTCCGGGCCGGAAACGGTCCCACTGCATGGACCCGATGTTTCCCACTCCTCTTTCCGTAATCACCGATTCCACGACACCGGTTTCCCGACCACACACCGCCGTTTCCTGAAACTCGGAACCTGAAACATGAAACCTTTCCAGTGCCCCGGTCCCCTGCCCGCCTTCGGCCTCAGCCGCCGTGATTTCCTCAACCGCTTCGGCCTCGGGCTCGGCGGTATCGCGCTGGGCAACTTGTTAAATCCGCCATCCGCATTCGCCGCCAACACCGGTCCCGATCTCGGCATCCTCGGCGGCAAGCTGCACTTCACGCCCAAGGCCAAGCGCGTGATCTACCTGTTCATGAGCGGCGGGCCGTCGCAGCTCGAGACCTTCGACTACAAGCCGCTGCTCAACGAGCGCAACGGCGAGCAGTTGCCCGATTCCGTGCGCCGCGGTCAACGTCTCACCGGCATGTCCGGCAACCAGGCTTCCCTGCCCATGGCCGGATCGGCCTTCAAGTTTGCCCGGCACGGCAAGTCCGGCATCTGGATGAGCGAGTTGCTGCCGCACACCGCCAAGGTCGCGGATGAACTCTGCGTCGTCCGGTCCATGTTCACCGAAGCCATCAACCATGACCCGGCGATCACGTTTCTCCAGACCGGCTCGCAGGTCTCGGGCCGCCCGAGCATCGGTGCGTGGGTCCATTACGGCCTCGGCAGCGCCAACGAAAACTTGCCCGCGTTTGTCGTGCTCATCACGCGCGGCAAAGTGGACCAACCGCTTTACTCGCGTCTGTGGGGCAGCGGCTTCCTGCCCGCGGAACATCAGGGCGTCCAGTTCCGCGCCGGCAAGGAGCCCGTGCTCTACCTGAACAATCCCGACGGCATTTCCGCCGCCAGTCGCCGGCAGATGCTCGACCGCCTGCGCGAGTTGCACGAGTTCGAGCGCGACCGCCTGGGCGACGCCGACCTCGACACGCGCATCGCGCAATACGAGATGGCTTACCGGATGCAAAGCTCCGTGCCCGACGTCACCGATCTGTCGAAGGAAACCGAACGCACATACGAACTCTACGGACCCGACGCGAAGAAGCCCGGCACCTTCGCCGCCAACTGCCTGCTGGCCCGCCGCATGGCGGAACGCGGCGTGAAGTTTATCCAGCTCTACCACCAGGGCTGGGACCAGCACGGCGGGCTGCCCAACGGCATCCGCCAGCAGTGCAAAGAAACCGACCAGCCCGCCGCCGCGCTCATCACCGACCTCAAGCAACGGGGCATGCTCGACGACACCCTGGTGATCTGGGGCGGCGAATTCGGCCGGACCAATTACTCGCAGGGGAAACTCACCGCGACCGACTACGGCCGCGACCATCACCCGCGCTGCTTTTCAATCTGGATGGCCGGCGCGGGGATCAAACCCGGCACCGTCTTTGGCTCCACGGACGACTTCGGCTACAACGTCGCCGAGAACGGCGTCCACGTTCACGACCTGCACGCCACGATGCTCCACCAGCTCGGGGTGGATCACGAACGCCTGACCTACCGGTTCCAGGGCCGCGACTTCCGCCTCACCGACGTGCATGGGAAGGTGGTGAAGGGCATTCTGGCGTGAGCCGGCCACCTGCCCCAACCGTCGTTCGCTCATTCGTCATTCCGTGCGCAGCCGGAAGAATCTGGTCTGGCCGGCGTCTGCTTCTCTCAGCGTGTGTTGGGAAAAGTTCCGGTCAGCAAGTGGGTCCACAGGCGCCCACGCCGCCGCATGCGGACGATCTGCGCCTTCCAACCAGACGAGGCCGTCGCCAGGCGTCCACGACACCTGAACGCCACCGTCCACCGTCCGAGCCTGCAGGACCTGCAGAGCGGGGTCGATCGGCACGCCCTTGCGAAGGGTGTGGGCGCCGGTGTCCACGACATACAGCGTGCCATCATGCGCGGCGACGACCCGACGGGGAGATGAGAACAAGGCTTCGGCTCCCACTCCGTCGGCACTGCCATACCTCAGAAACGAGCCGCCCACGGTAGTAACGGTTCCGTCTGGCGAGATTCGGCGGATCGTATTGGCAAACTCATCGGCCACGAAAAGGTTGCCCGCACCGTCGAAGCAAACCGAATTCGGGTGCTGGAACTGCGCCGTCGCGGCCGGCCCATCCGCGGAACCAAACTTGCCAGGGACGCCTGCGAGGACGGTCAACTGCCCATCCACCCCCAACCGCCGGATGGTCGGCCCATTGGCTTCGGCGATGTAGACATTTCCCGCCGCATCCAAGGCCACGTCGACCGGTGTCTGGAGGTTGGAAGCCACCGACTTCAACGAGCCGTCCACAGCTATGCTCTGAATCCGGTCCGCCGACACCGTCCGCCACAGGGAGCCATCGGACGCCACCCCGATGCCCCAGTCGCCACCGCTGAATCTGCCGATCAGGCCATCTCCAAAAATGCGACTGATGGCAGACCCCTGGCTGAGCACCAACAGCCAGCCGTCCCGGTCCAGGGCCACATCCACCGGAAAGACAAACCTCAATGGAACCAAGTCCGGACCCACCACCGTGGTCACCACGCCTTCAGGCGTCACCCGTCGCACCGTCCCCGAGCCGGCATCCGCCACGTAGAGCGTTTCCTGCGCATCCAGCGTAATGCCGGAGGGGGAAGAAAACCGGGCCGCAGATCCGATCCCATCCGCCACGCCCGCTTGATAGGCCACACCGGCCAAGGTCGTCCACCGGTAGCGCACGCCGGCGGGAACCACCGTGACTTGGGCCGAAACCGGTGAGGTGGTGCCCGCCGGGTTCTCCACCATCAACCCGATGACCGCGGGCCCGCCCGGACGGGTGGGCACCCACCGGAGCGCGGGATCGGTGGCTCCGGGTAGCGGCCGGCCGTCGAAGGTCCATTGGAATTGGAACGGAGTGCTGCCAGTCACCTTCGGGGTGATCGACACCGGATAACCGGCCGTCACAGAGATGACGGGCAGTGCGGCGGCAAACTGGGCCGCGACGCCATTGACCGAGACTGCAGTCGGCGAACTGGTCACCCGACCGTTGGCGTTGACGACCGAGACAGTGTAACGGCCCGAGTCGGCGGGTTGGGCGTTGGTAACTGTAAGCGCGTCGCCGACGGCGTTCGGGATCAACTGGTCGCCTTGTCGCCACTCGTAGCTCAGCGGGTAGGCGCCCGTAGCTTCCACCTGCAGGGTCAGCGTCGAACCGGCATTTAGAGTCACCGGGCCGACCGGGGATTGAATGATCTCGGGCGGTTGGTCCTTAGAGCCTGTCTGAAAACTCCTTGATGCAGAAAAGCGACGATTTCCACGGAAAACGCTTGATTCCTGCCGTGCAGATTCGGGTCTGACACTCGCGGCA
>JAYUSF010000233.1:0-4460 GCA_043755815.1 Verrucomicrobiota bacterium | reverse complement strand
GGCGACGGGTTTGGCAGGTTCTGCCAGTCTGCCGGCGAGAGCGTGGTCGTCCGCTGCAACTGGAAGCCCGACGGCCAGGTCAGTTCCAAGCCACCGGGTTTCAGGGTGAAGTCGAGTTCCGGCGCCGCCGTTTCCACCGCGCCACCGGTGAAGTAGCGCGCACCGCCGGCAAACAGCTTGCCGTCGGCCAAGATGGTGAGCGGAACGCCCACGCCGAAGGTGGTTCCCTGGGTGAAGCCGGCGTCCGTGGAGCCGTCCAGGTTCAGCCGGGCAAAGCCGCCGCGCCCTTGGCCGTTGAGCCGCGTGAACTGGCCGGTGACGATGAGTTTCCCGTCCGCCTGCACCGCGCCGGTGTTGATCGCGAAGTCGGTGGTGACCTTGAACGTGTCATCCACGGAACCGTCGGGGCGCAGCCGTAACGCCGCGTAGATCGGGCCGTTCGCTACCAACTGGAAGCGGCCGAAGACATAGATGCCGCCCTCCTGCGTGACCGGGCCGACGCCATACAGGGTGAGGGCGCCCGCCTCGCCGAGACCGACGTTCGACATCGGGAGAGGGGCGAAGGCGGCGTCGAGCGAGCCGTCGGCATTCAGCCGGGCGACGCCAGTGCGCGCGACGCCTTGGACGCGGGTGAAACCGCCCCCTGCGTAAAAGCGGCCGTCGGGCAGGGGAAGCAGCGCGGTCACCGTGCCCGCCAGCGTCCGTGGGGGATTCGTCAACTCGCTGTTAAAGGTGGTGGTGAACGAGTCGTCAAACGCGCCGTCAGCGCCAAACCGCACCAGGCCGGCGACGGTGCGGCCGGAGAAGTTTTGGAAGGCGCCTCCGACCACGATCTTTCCGTCCCCCTGCAACAGCAGCGAGCCCGGTTTGAGCTGCGCGTCGCCGGAAAATGAGTTCGTCTGCACGAAATCAGGATCATAGCCGCCGTCGGGCAGCAGGCGCACGAGTCCGCGTTTGGGCCGGAAGCAAGTGTTCCCCGCAACGTTGCACGGGCCACCCTCCGTCGAGAGCCGGCCGACGAGCAGCAGCTTGCCGTCCGGCTGGCGCAGCAGCGCGGTGATGCCGTTGTCCACGAAGTTGTCCGGCCGCACGAGGTTGGCGGGCGAGACGAAGGAGAGATCCGGCGTGCCGTCCTCCAAGTGGCGCGTCACGCCGGTGCCGCCCGCGCCATAGACCAAGCCGCCGGGGGCCACCGCAACGACTCCGCGCAGGAAGTTTTGCGCCGCCCACGAGCGGTCGAGCGTGCCGGGCACCACCGGATCCGGCTCCAC
Organism: Verrucomicrobiota bacterium; assembly: GCA_043755815.1. Lineage (GTDB taxonomy): Bacteria > Verrucomicrobiota > Verrucomicrobiia > Limisphaerales > UBA9464 > CAIWAH01. The sequence continues at coordinate 3,189 of JAYUSF010000233.1, read as the reverse complement.
GAGCAGCGTGAGGTAGTCGCTGAAGACCGCGCCGCCGGGATTGACGACGGCGACCTGGAACAGGCCGGAGTTCTCCACGCGCAGATTGGCCAACGGTAGGCTGGCATTGGTCGCACCGATGATGTCGGCAAACTGGGCAGAGCCCGTCTGCAAATTGCGCCGCCACTGATACTGGAACGGCCCGTCCCCGCCCGGCACCACGGCAAGGGTCACGTTGGTCCCGGCGGCCGCCACCACGCGCGCCGGCACGCTGGCGAGGGTCGGCGGCGCGGGAATCGGCTGCAACGGACCGCCGTTAAGCCGGACAAAATTGGTGCGGGGCAGGCCGGCGAATTCCGAGAAGAAGCCGCCCACGAAAATCTGGTTGGCCGGAGTGACCGCCACGGCCCGCAGGAAGCGGTCGCCAAAGCTGTTGGAATTCACGCCCACCTGAAAGGCCGGATCGAACACGCCGTTCGGCCAGAGCCGGAACAGGCTGTTGCGGGGAAAGCGTTCCCCACCGGTAGGCACGCCCAGAACCAAGATCCGGCCATCCGCCTGGAGCGCCAGTTCCAGTCCCTGGAACAGCGACGCCAGCCGCGGCACGGGGTTGAACGCCGGATCCAGCTGGCCGCCGGGCAGCAGTCGGATCACGCCCAAGGAGAGTCCGCCGGTGCTCTCGTTCACCGTGAACAAGCCTGCGACGAGGATTTTCCCGTCCGGCTGCCGCACGAGATCGGTCACGCCCTGATTGCGGAAGTCCGGCGCCGCCGGGCCGTTGAAGAAGGTGTCGTCCAATGTCCCATCCGCCTTCAGGCGCAGCACCCCGCTGGCACGCAACACGCCACCGTCCAGGGTGCGCTGACCGGCCACGAGGTAACGGCCATCGGGCAGCGCCACGACCGGGCCTCCGGCCGAGAGATAGCTGGCCCCGCGGAGGGCAAAGGCGGAATCACGGGTTCCGTCCGCCTTCAGTCGCAGATAGCCAGCCACGGTTTCGTCGTTCCATGACTGGCTGGAGAACACGGCCTGGCCGGCGGGCCCTTCGGCAAAGCGGAAGGCGGATGTGCCGCTGCTGCCCACGCCGGGGACATCGAAAGTTGTGTCGAGAGCGCCGTTGGCGTTGAGCCGCAGCACGCCTTCATGGGTCTTGCCGCCATAGGTGACCGCAAGGTTGTTGCCCCGCGCCAGCGCCCGGCCATCACTGAGCGGCAGCAGGGTGTCGACAAGCAGGAGCTGGCCGTTGAGCGTGCTGGTGTCGAAAGCTGGATCCACGGTCCGGCCGTCGCCGGACAGCCGGGCCACGCGGACGCGGTTGGTGCCGTTCCAAGTCGTGAAGCCCCCCGCCGCCAGCAGGCCGCCGGTGGCATCCCATTTCAGATCCTCCACCTGCGCGTTCGGACCCGCCGCCACGTCCGACTCGCGATAGACGGAACCCGCGGTCGCGTCCAACAGCGTAAGGTGAACGGTCGCGCTGGAGGTCGAACCCAAGCTGTTCGAGACCACGCAGCGGTAGTCCGCGTCGTCGCCCGGAACCGTGGGGGGCAGGATCAGGTCGGACCCAGTCGCGCCGTTGATGGGCGCAGCGCCGCGGAACCACTGATAGCTCAGCGGCGACGCGCCCTGGGCGATGACGAAGAACCGCGTGCGGGCACCAAACGTGTTGGTCTGCGCCACGGGTTCGGCCGCAATCGTCGGGGCGGAATTGGGATCGCCAAAGATGTGATAGGCGCCGTTCAGGAACTGGAAGGTCGGCGAGAACGTGAAACCGCCCGCAAACAGCCCGCCGTCCGGCGCCGGCACGAACGTGGTCAGCGACAGGAAATTCTGCTTCACCGGCACCGTCCCGGGATCGGCATACGCGGTATCGGCCGTGCCGTCGGAATTGAGCCGGTAGATGAGCAACTGGCCACCGGTGTAGAGCACCTTGCCGTCGGCCTGAGCGGCCACGACACGCCCACCGAAACTCGGATTGGCGGTCGCCTGAAACGTGGCGTCGACGTCACCGCCCAAGGTGAGGCGATTGATCTTCCGGTTGAGCGTCACGCCCCGGTAGGTGGTGACACCCGTAAAGATCATCCGCCCGCTGCCGTCGGTCACGAAGCTCGAAAGGTTGGCGAACGGGATGTTGGCCTTGCCCGTGCCGGCAAAAGTCGTGTCGAGCGCGCCCGAACTCGTGAGGCGCAGGATGTCGGACGCCGGCGCCCCAGCCACCGCCGCCGCCGTGATGGCGTAGATCGTCTCGCCGGGACCGCGCACCAGGATGAACGGATTGGCGCTCTGATACCCCAGTTCCGCCAACGTCGGCGGGGTGAAGGCAGCATCCACCGAACCGTCCAGCTTGAACCGCAGCAGCGGCAGCCGTCCCGACGCCAAGTTTCCTTTGTTACCTACATAAAACGTCCCGGCCGGCCCCGCGATCAGCGCGAACGGCTGAGGCTCCAAGTTGGCCAGGGGAAAGGAAGTGACCGCCGGCATGCCGTCAGCCGCCAGCAGCACCAGGTTCTTGGCCGGAGCTAGGCCGACGTGGGTGAACCGCCCGGCAATCACCGCCCGTCCGTCCGGCAGGGCCAGGATCGCGTCCAACTGGCCGGCATTGGTCGAGGCCGGGACCAGCACCTGGCCGTTGAAGATCACCGCCGCGTTGATCTGGCGCAGCGGGGGCAACGTGAACGAGGCGTCCACCTGGCCGTTGGCCTGTAGCCGCGCCACGGTCGCCTTGCCCGCGCCGCCGTAGTTCGTGAACGGGCCGCCCACATACAGCCGGCCGTCCGCCAGCGGCGCGAGGCGGAGGGGCGCCGCGTCGGTGCCCGCGACGGCGACAAAGTTGGTGTCGAGTGACCCCGCCGGCTGAGCGGCCAGCTTCACGGCGGCCAGCAGGACCACAAAAACGAAGGCGATGCTGAGTATCTTCATCGGCGGCGAAGTTTATAGGCCGCAACTGCGGACAGGGCCAGCCTCTTCGGGCCGGCTACGTGGAACTACGTAGGCGGCCTCCGACCGTGCGGAGGTGCGCCTTGTCTGAAGCGGTCAGCAACTTGTCCCGGTTCCGGCCGCTCGCGGCGTTCACGGCGCCGGCACCACGCGGAAGAACTCGCCCGGCCCGCCCAACGGCACGGTGAACGGCGACGGGTTTGGCAGGTTCTGCCAGTCTGCCGGCGAGAGCGTGGTCGTCCGCTGCAACTGGAAGCCCGACGGCCAGGTCAGTTC
>JAYUSF010000232.1:0-14616 GCA_043755815.1 Verrucomicrobiota bacterium | reverse complement strand
GGCGACGGGTTTGGCAGGTTCTGCCAGTCTGCCGGCGAGAGCGTGGTCGTCCGCTGCAACTGGAAGCCCGACGGCCAGGTCAGTTCCAAGCCACCGGGGTTGATGGCGAAATCAATCTCCGGTGCGGCCAGCGAGGGTCCGACGCCGGTGAAATAGCGCTGACTCCCTGCGAGCAGCTTGCCGTCGGGCAGGATCGTCATCGCGAAACCCACGCCGAAGGTTGCCGTGGGCGCGAACGTGGTGTCGGTGGAGCCATCGAGGTTCAGCCGCGCAAAGCCGCCGCGGGGCTGGTTGTTCAAGCGCGTGAACTGGCCGGTCATGATGAGCTTGCCGTCGCCTTGGACCACGCCGGCATTGATCTGGAAATCCGTGGTCACGCGGAAGCCGCTGTCCTCCGTGCCGTCCGGCCGCAAGCGCAACGCGGCGAAGATCGGCCCGTTGAACTCGAACTGGAAGCGGCCGAAAACGTAGAGGCCGCCCTCCGGGGTGAGCGGGCCGCCGGCATAGAACGTGGAGTTCCCAACATCGCCGAGGCTGATGTTGGCCATGACGGGCGGCACGAAGTCCGTGTCCAGGGAGCCATCCGCATTCAGCCGGGCCACCCCGCTGCGTGCGACGCCCTGCACGCGGTTGAAGCCGCCCGTGAGGTAGATGCGGTCATCCGGAAGGACGTGCAGCCCGATGGCGCTGCCGGGCAACGCGCGCGGCGGGTTCGTGAGGTCGGCGATCAGGTCCGCGTTGAAGGTGTCGTCGAATTGGCCATCAGGCAGGAAACGCACGAGGCCGGGCTGGGATCGGCCGGAGAAGTTCTCGAAATTTCCGGCGAGCAGGATTTTCCCATCGCTCTGCAAACCCAGCGCCCAGGGCACATTCTGGAAAAAGCCGCCGTAAGTGTTCGTCAGGACGAAGTCGGGATCATAGCTGCCGTCCGGCAGCAGCCGCGCCAAGCAGCCGTCCTTCATCCGGCCCGCGATGAGCACCTTGCCATCCGGCTGGCGTTTCACGACCGAAATTCCGCCCATGGACAGGGCCGGCGGGATCGGTGGCGTGACCAGATCGGCCGGCGGGTTGAACGTCAGGTCGGGCGTGCCGTCTTCAAGCACACGGACGATGGATTGGCCGAGCGAACCATAGATGGAGCCGTCAGGGCTCACGTCGGTGATCTGCGGCTGGCCGCTGAGGATACCCAGGAAATTCGGCGCGGCCAGCGACCTGTCCACCATGCCGGGCACGATCGGGTCCGGCTCGACCAGCAGCGTGATGTAGCGGGTAAACACCGCGCCGCCGGGATTCACGACCGCGAGCTGGTAAAGACCCGAATCCTGCTGGAACGGCGTCAAGCGGACCTCCGGAAACGTGAGGCTGGCGTTGGTCGCGCCGACAATGTCCACGAAGTTCGTGGAGCCGACCGACTGGTTACGCCGCCACTGATACTGGAACGGCCCGTCGCCGCCGGGTTCCACCGTGAGCGTGACGGCGGTGCCCGCCTTGGCCACGATTCGCGTGGGCTGGCTGAAAACGGTGGGCGGAACGGGAATGGCGCGGAGCGGCCCGCCGTTGAGCCGGACGAAGTTGGTCCGGGGGAAACCGTTGAACATCTCAAACGACCCGCCCACGAAAACGTCGTTCGCCGTGTTGACCACGAGCGCCGAGAGCTCGCTCGAACCGCTACGGCGCGACGCGACGCCGGGCACGAACTCCGGGTCCAACACCCCGTTGGGCCACAGGCGGAACAGCCCCGGCAGATTGAAGCGGCTCTGGACGAGGATGCGGCCGTCGGCCTGGAGGGCGATGCGCCGGGCACCACCCGAAGGGCTGGCGGAAAGGCGGGGCACGGGATTGAACGTGCGGTCCAATCGGCCATCGGCTTCGAGGCGCATCACCGCCAGGTTGACGCCATTGAACTGGGTGCTGGTGAATTCACCCGCCACCAAGATACGACCATCCGGTTGGCGAACGAGCTGCGAAATGCCGCCGGCCGCAAACGGCACCAGCGCATTGTGAACGAAGGTCGGGTCCACCGTGCCGTCGGAGTTCAGGCGTAGGACGTTGCTCGGGTTGGCCGGTCCCGCGGGCGGCTTCGGCTGGAGATCGGCCGACACGAGGAAGCGCCCGTCGGGCAGCCGGAGCATCGCCTTGTCGCCGGACGGGAGGTAATTCGCCCCGCCGAGAGCGAAGGTCGGGTCCCGCGTGCCGTCCACGTTCAACCGGAAATAAGCGGCGCTGACGAACTCACCGTTCCAACCTTGGTCGTAGATCAGGACTTTTCCCTCCGCGTCCTCGGCGGGCCGGGTTGCGAAGGCCGAGCTGAAGAGCGAGCCGGTGCCGTTGGGGTTGAAGGTCGTGTCCACCGAGCCGTTGGCATTGAGCCGCAGATAACCGAGATGGATCTTGCTGCCGTAGCTCACATCCAGATTTCCCAGCACGAGCGACTTCCCGGAACTGAGCGGGTAGATGGTGTTCAGCGCGGGCACGCCGTTGAGCTGCGTGCCGGTGTCAAACGACGGGTCCACGATCCGGCCGCCGGCATCCAGCCGGACCGCCCGCACACGTTGAAGACCGTTCCATTTCACGAAACCGCCGGCCGCCAACAGCCGGCCCTCGCCGTCGAGTTCGAGATCACGCACCTCGCCGTCCGCGGCCACGGGCACGTCCGTCTCGCGATACACGCTGCCGGCGGTGGCTTCGAGCAACGTGAGCCGCACGGGGTCGGTGGTCTTGGAGCCCAGGCCGTTCGATACCGTGCAGGTAAAGTCGGCGTCGCGGTCCGCGGCCGTGGTCGGTTCGATCACGAGTTCGCTGGCGGTCGCACCGGCGATGGCCGTGCCATTGCGCGCCCATTGGTAGGCGAGCGGCGAGCCACCCTGCGCGCCGACCAGGAAGCGCGTCCGCGCGCCGAACGTGTTGGTCTGGGCGAGCGGCGGGACGGAGATTTCGGGCGCGGTGTTGGGATCGCCCAGCACATGGAAGACGCCGTAGATCTGCTGGACCACGGGCGTCAGGACGACGGCGAAGCCGGTGGCGTAGAGCGAGCCATCGGCCGCCGCCAACAGGCGGACAAAGGCCGGTGGGCTGCGGCCGGGCGGAAACTTCGCCGGGTCCACGTAGCTGGTGTCCAGTGTGCCGCTGACGTTCAGACGTTTGACCAGGCCCGCGTTTGCGCCGGTAAAGAGCACCTTGCCGTCCGGTTGCACGGCGACCGCCCCGCCGCCGAAGCTGGGCTCCTCCGCTGGCACGAACGTGGCGTCCAGGTCGCCGGCGAGCGTGAGCCGGTTCAGCTTCCTCGGCAGCGCCGCGCCGCGATACAGCCCGGTGCCGTAGAACACCAGTTGCCCGCCGGGCGCGGCAGCGAACTGGAACAGCGTCGGGAAGCTCAACTGCGCGCGGCCGGTGCCATTGAAGCTCACGTCCAAAGCGCCGCCGGCGGTGAACCGGACGAGTTCGTAGCGGGCCGTGTTGCCGGGCACCACGCTGGTGAGCAGGGCGTAAACCGTGTCGCCCGGCCCGGGCATCAACGTGCCGAGGTTCGCGGACAGGACGTTCAGGTTGGTGAGCGTGGGCGGGGTGAAGGCCGGATCACGGGTGCCGTCGGGACGCAGCCGCACCAGCGGGGCCAGCCCACCGGTAAACGTGCCACCGCCCCCGACGTAAAAGGTGTTTCCCGGGCCGCTGAGCAAAGATCCCGGGGCGAAGGTATCCGGCCAGCCGGCGACCGCCTGAGGGGTGCCGTCGGCCGCCAGCATCGCGAGCGGTTTCACCGCGGTCCCGCCGAGGTGCGTGAAGGTTCCGGCCACCACGCTGCGCCCGTCGGGCAGAGCCAGCACGGCCAGGAGGTTGCCCGGGTTGGTCGCGCCGACGAAGAAGACCTGCCCGTTGAAGACGATCGGCGGATCGATCTTGAGCGGCTTCGGCAACGTGAATCCCGGGTCCACCGTGCCGTCGGCGTTGAGCCGCACGGCCCCGCCGCGGCCCGTGCCGCCGTAGTTCGTGAAGCCGCCCGCCACGAGCAGCTTCCCGCCCGGATACGGCCCGAACACCGTCGGGAACAGGTCCGTTCCAGCGACGGTCACGTAGTTGGTGTCGAAAGTGCCGGGTTGCTGCGCCCGCGCGGCCATCGTCAGCGAAAGGAAAATCAGGAACTGCCAAACCGGAAAAAGCCTCATTCGGGGGCGGACAGTGCAAGCGGCTCCGACGCGGCGGCGACAGCTTTCGGTTGCAGAGCATGAAATAAACAATTTGCGAGAAAACGGTTCCATGCGGGGCGCTCCGCGCAGCGTCTCGATGGCCCCGGGCGGGTTGAATTCGCAGGCGGGCGCAGCCCGGACTAAACGCGGAAACGCCGAGAACGTAGAGAAGCGCAGAGCCGGGTTGCCCCATGACTCGGCCTGCTTCCAGTGCGCTTCCCGGGCCTCTGCTCCAAGGGGGCTGGGCGGGCTCCGCACTGCCATTGCCCAACTCCGGAGCCCCAAGGCCTACGGCCTGAGACAATAAAGCCCAGGGCAACGCCCTGGGAAAATGGGACGAGAACAAGCCAGCCCTGAATGGGCGAGACAAGGTGTGCCGCCCTTTCCGGGCTGGAGGGTTTGGCGGTGAAGACCCAGGGCGATGCCCTGGGCTGTGATGTCCCGCTCCTTCGGAGCTTTAGCTTTGATCACGGCGCCGGCACCACGCGGAAGAAGTCTCCGGGGCCGCCCAGCGGCACGGTGAACGGCGAGGGATTGGCCAGGTTCTGCCAGTTCACCGGGGACAGCGAGCTGGTCCGTTGCAACTGGTAGCCCGGCGGCCAGGTCAGTTCGAGCCCGCCGGTGGACAGCGTGAAGTCCACCTCGGGGGCGACCCCGGCCGAACCGACGCCGGTGAAGAAGCGGCTGCTGCCGGCGAGCAGTTTGCCGTCGGGCAGGATCGCCAGTTGCCTGGTGAAGGCCCCGCTCCTCTGCCACAGGGTGTCGGGCGAACCATCCAAGTTGACCCGCTGAAGCACGCCGCCGTGGCTGTAGATCAGCTTGTCGTCGGATTGCAGGATGCCGGCCTCGATCTCGTTGCTCGTGGACACGAGGAACGTGGGGTCGATCGAACCGTCGGGCCGCAGCCGCAGCGCGGTGCGGGTGGGCTGGGTGAAGCGGCCGAAGATGTAGAGACCGCCGTCCGGAGTGATGGGACCCAGCCAGTAAAAAGCCATTGTTCCGAACCCGATGGTAACCAAACCGCTGGTTGGCGGCACAAAAGTCGCATCCAGCGAACCGTCGGCGTTCAACCGCGCCACGCCGAAGCGCGTCACACCCTGCACCGAGGTAAACACGCCGCCGAGGTAGAGGCGGTCATCCGGGAGCACCCGCAGCCCGGTCAAAACGCCCGGGTTGGTCCCGATGCCGGGGAGCACGGCGATGAGATCCAGTGACCGAAAGGTATCGTCCAGCGTCCCGTCGGGCAGGAACCGCGCCAGAGAAAGGACCGTCCTCCCCGCCACGTTCCGGAACTGGCCGCCCTGTGGCAGGACGACCAGGATCTTGCCGTCGCTTTGGAATTCGAGCTGCGACGGCCGGGCATTGGCGGTGAAACCGTTGGCTCGGACAAAGGACGGATCGTAACTGCCGTCGGGCAGCAGGCGGGCCAGGGTGCCCTCCTTCAGCGTGCCTCCGACCAGGATCTTTCCGTCGGGTTGGCGTCGCACCACCGAGAGGCCGCCGACGCCCCGCACGAACAGATCGGCCGGGGCGTTGAAGGACACGTCCTGGGTGCCGTCCTCGAAAAGATGCACGAGGAACCCGCCGACCAGGGCGTAGAGCGAGCCGTCCGGATTCACATCCGTCTGTTGGTCCTTCGTGTCGAGAAACCCGGTGATCCTCAGGCTGGAGTCCGCTTGTCCGGGCAACGCCGGGTCCGGCTCGACCAGCAGCGGAATGCCGGCGCTGTAAACCGAGCCGCCCGGATTCACGACGCCGCACTGGAACAGGCCCGAGTCGGTCGGCAGGTAGCGCACGTTGCTCAGCGTGAGGCTGGCGTTGGTGGCACCGGGAATGTCGGTGAAGTTCGTGGAACCGGGGCCGCCATTGCGCCGCCACTGGAACAGGAACGGACCGGCGCCGCCGGGAACGATCGTGAAGGTAACGTTCGTGCCGGCCTTGGCCACGACGCGGGCAGGTTGGCTGGCGATGGTGGGCGCCGTGGGTGTGGGCCGAAGCGGGCCACCATTGAGGCGGACGAAGCTCTTGCGGGGGAACCCGGAGAACTCGGTGAAGTTGCCGCCCACGAAGAGCGCGTTGTCGGAGCGCGCCGCGACGGCGAACAGGATCGGGTTGCCGTTACGGCTCAAATTGGTCGCCACCTGAAACTCCGGATCCAGCGCCCCGCTCGGCCAGAAGCGCAGCAGGTTGGCGGTCGGGAAGGTTCCGTTCAGCGGGCGGGCCAGCGCCAAGATCCGGCCGTCGGCCTGCAACGCGAGGCGGCGCACGTCACCCCGGCTGAAGTTCGGCGACTGCGACAACTGGGGCACGCCATTGAAAGTCGGGTCGAGCCGGCCATCCGGCAGCAGGCGGATGAGTCCGAGGGTCAGGTCGTTCCGGACGTTGAAGGTGCCTGCCACCAGGATGCGTCCGTCGGGCTGCATGAGGATGTCGTTCACCCCGGCGCCCAGCGTGTAGGGACTGGCCGTCTGGAAGGTCCGGTCCACCGTGCCGTCGGCATTCAGGCGAAGCACGCCGGTGAAGGCGGTGCCCACGCTGTTCGTGGTGCCGGCCACAAGATAACGCCCGTCGGGCAGCGCGGTGATGACCGTGGTGGTCACGAAGTAGCTGGAGCCGCGCAGCGCAAAGCTGGTGTCCCGGGTGCCGTTCTCGTTCAGGCGGATATACGAGCCGACGAACGACACGACGACGTTTTCGCCATTCCAGGTCTGGGCGGAAAGCACCAACTTGCCATCCGCTCCCACCGCCACGAGCGAGCTGTTGTCGCTCACGCTCGAAATGGTCAACGAGCCGCCGACGCCGTCGGGATTGAACGTGGTGTCCACCGAGCCATTGGCGTTGAAGCGGACGAGCCCGTCGTGGCTCTTGCCGTTGTAGCTGACCCCGGCCAGGCCGACCACGAACACCTTGCCATCGGCCAGCGGCAACACCTGCACATGGCTACCGTTGGCGGTGGACTGCGGGGTGGGGCTCAGGGCCGGATCAAGGTCCGCCGAACCGGGGAGCAGCCGTGCGAGATGGGCGCGGCCCGTGTTGTTCCATTGCAAGAACCGGCCGCTCGCCAGCAGGCCGCCGTCGGCATCGAAGGCGAGGTCGCGGACCTCATCGTTGGGGCCCGCCGGCAGGTCCGTCTCGCGATGGACCGTGCCCGGGATCGGCTCCAGCAGGGTAAGGTGGACCGCGGCGCTGGGCGTGGAGCCAAGGCTGTTCGTCACCACGCAGTGAAAGTCCGCGTCATCTGCGGCGGTCGTGGTCGGCAGGACCAATTCGGCCGTGGTCGCCCCGGGAATCAGGGTCGTTCCGCGGAACCATTGGTAGCTCAGCGGCGACGCGCCCTGGGCCGTGGCGCTGAAGCGCGTGCGCGCGCCGAGCGTGTTGGTCTGCGCCAGTGGTTGCGTGGCGATGGTAGGGGCGGTGTTGGGGTCGCCGAGGATGTGGAGGATGCCTCTCTGCGGCTGGAACTGGGCGTTGTAGAAAAGGGCCGCGACGTAGGCGGAGCCGTCCGGGCCGATCGCCATGTCAAAGGCAACGACCAACGGCAGGCTGACGGGCACCGCCCCGGGGTTCACGTAGCCGGTGTCACGCGAACCGTCTTCATTGTAACGGCCGGCCACAGCCGGTGCGTCGAGCACCACCACTTTGTTGTCCGCCTGGACGCCGATTTCACCACTCAGAGTGATTCCTGGAGGCGGCGTAAAAGTGGTGTCAATCGCTCCGGCCAGCGTCAGCCGCGTCAGCGAACTCGCGCGTGCCTGGCCGCGGTAGAGACCGGTGCCGCTGAGCACCAACTGACCGCTGGGCGTGCGCGCGAACCGCGTCGTGGAAAAACTGCCGGCCGCCCGGCCGCCGTCGGCAAACGTGGTGTCGAAGGCGCCGGTGGAAGTCAGGCGGATCACCTCCTGCGTCGTCGAGATGATGACGGCGTAGATCGTGTCGCCCGGACCGCGGACCATGGCGCTGACCTGTCCCGCCGCGTAGCCCAGCGAAGAAGGCGTGGGGCCGACGAACGTCGCGTCGTTCGAGCCATCGGCATTCAGGCGCTGGAGGACCGGTCTGGCGGCATCCACCACGTTCCAGGCGCCGCCGACATAAACGCTGTCGCCCGGCCCGTTCAGCACGCTGGCCCGCGTCACCAAGGCCAGGCCCGGCGAGAATGGCGCCAGCGAGCCGTCGGCGTTGGCCAGGGCGAGGCTGTTCGTGTTTGCCTCCGTCCCCAAGCGGTTGAACTGGCCGTAGAACACCGTGCGACCGTCCGGCCGGACCACCGCACCGAGAATGTTCCCCGCGTTGGTTGCCCCGGCGAAGAGCACCTGGCCGTTGAAAATGACGGGCGGAGAGATCGCTCTCGGGGTCGGCAGGGTGAAGCCGGTGTCCACGGTTCCGTCGGCATTCAGGCGGACCATGCCCCCGCGACCGCTGCCGCCGTAGTTGGTGAAGCCGCCCCCGGTCATGACCTTGCCGCCGGCGAGGGGAAACACGAAGAGCGGCGCGTCATCGGTGCCGGCGAGGGTCACGTAGTTGGTGTCGAAACTGCCCGGCGACTGCGCCCAGGCGGCCACGGTGCACGAAACGAGAAAGAGCAACCGTCGAAGCGGGCGTAACCTCATGTGGCCGGCACACTGGAGAGGCGGTCCCTGCCGAAGCGACGTATTTATGCCGGCCTACGTAGGATTACGTATAGGCGCAACTCCGGCGCCGGGCTCGCGTTTTCGCCGGCCGGGGTTCCCGGATCCCCGCTGACCGGACGACGGCTCATTTCCGGCCGATGGAATTGCCAGCTGGCCCTGCGGCTGCTCCGTTTACGGCGTTTCCGAAACGTCACCTGCGCATGATCCGTCCGCTTTTTTACCGCCTGTTGGCCGGTCTGGCTGCCGTCAGCCTGACCGCTTCCGGCTCGGCCCAAGTCGCCCTCACCGAGTTTCTGGCGAGCAACAACAACCAACTGGCCGACGTGGACGGCGACTTCTCCGACTGGATCGAGGTGCAAAACACCTCGGCCAGTTCGGTGAATCTGAAGGATTGGTCGCTGACCGACGACCCGGCGCTGACCGCCAAGTGGCGCTTCCCGGCCACCAACCTGAATGCCGGCGCGTTCCTCGTCGTGTTTGCCTCCGGCAAGAACCGCACGAACGCGGGGACGCAGCTCCACACCAGCTTCAGCCTTTCGGCCAATGGGGAATACCTCGCACTTTTCCCGCCCGAGGCAGCCCTGCCCACGACGGAATTTGCCCCCGAATACCCCGCCCAAAAGCCTGACATCTCCTTTGGCACGCGGGCCGGCCAGCGGCTGTTCTTCAATCCGCCGTCTCCTGGCACCGCCAACGTGGGCGGATTTGCCGACTTCGTGAGCGACACCAAGTTCAGCCACGACCGCGGGTTTTACGAACAGGCCTTTGATCTCGTCATCAGCACCGCGACGGCCGGGGCGACGATCCGCTACACCACGAACGGGACCCCGCCCAGCCTGACCAACGGCTTCACCTACGCCGGGCCCGTGTCCGTCCGCGGGACGGCGATCGTGCGCGCGTCGGCGTTCAAGGCCGGCTTGCAACCGGCCGGCGTCGACACGCACACCTACCTGTTCCTGGCCGACGTCATCCGTCAGTCCAGCAATGGCGTGGCCCCTCCAGGCTGGCCCGCTGCTCGAACAACCCAAGGATTACAAGTTTACAACTATGGCATGGACCCGGACGTGGTGAACTCGCCGCTCTATCGCGACGAGATCATTCCGGCGTTGAAGTCCCTGCCCTCGTTCAGCGTGGTCACGGACCTGAACCACCTGTTCAGTTCCGGCACCGGCATCTACGCCAACCCCGGACAGGACGGCATTACCTGGGAACGCCCCATCTCACTGGAGCTGATGTATCCCGACGGCAAAGAGGGCTTTCAGGTCAACGCCGGCATCCGCATTCGTGGCGGATTCTCCCGCAGCACCGATAATCCAAAGCACGCCCTGCGCTTCTTCTTCCGCGAGGAATACGGCGTGACTAAGCTCAAGTTTCCGCTCTTCGGCGACAAGGGGGCGGACGAGTTTGACGCGCTCGATCTGCGCACGTTCCAGAACTATTCGTGGAGCTTCCAGGGTGATCCGTCGGGCGTCTTCATTCGCGACCAGTTCAGCCGCGATTCCCAGCTGGCGATGGGCCGGCAAGGCGAGCGCGGGAACTACTACCATCTCTACATCAACGGCCAGTATTGGGGTCTCTTCAACACCTGCGAACGCCCCGAGGCGGCCTACTCCGCCACCTATTACGGCGGTAACAAGGAGGACTGGGATGTCATCAAGGTCGAGGCCGGCCCCTATGCGATCAACGCCACCGACGGCGACATGCAGGCGTGGACCCGGCTCTACACCGCCGCCCGCGCCGGCCTGACCAACAACGCCGCCTACTACAAGATCCAGGGGCGCAACGAGGACGGCACGCCCAACCCGGCCTTCGAGAACCTGCTGGAGGTGGACAACCTCATCGATTACATGCTGGTGATCCTCTACGGCGGCAACCTCGACGCCCCGATCTCGAACTTCCTCGGCAACACCTCGCCCAACAACTGGTATGGCCAGCGCAACCGCACCGGCCTGACCGGCGGCTTCCGGTTCACGTCGCACGACGCCGAGCACACGCTGCTGAACGTCGGCGAAAACCGCACCGGCCCCTACGGCACCGCCAACAGTTGGAGCGTCAGCAAGAGCAATCCCCAATACCTTTGGCAGCAACTCAGCGGCAACGCCGAGTTTCGCCTCCTGGCGGCGGACCACATTCACCGGCACTTCTTCAACGGCGGCGCGCTCACGCCCGCGGCGGCCCGCGCCCGCTTCGCGGCCCGCACCAACCAGATCTATTCCGCGGTCGTGGCCGAATCGGCCCGGTGGGGCGACTCCAAGACCAGCACGCCGCTGACCCGCCAGAATTGGCTCAGCTCCGTGAACGGGATCATGGGCAGCTATTTCAACCAGCGGTCGGGGATCGTGCTCGGCCAGTTGCGCGCCCGGAACCTGTATCCGGCCACCGTGGCCCCGGTGTTCAGCCAGCACGGCGGCGTCTTCTCCAATGGCTTCCGCCTCACGCTGACGGCTCCGGCCGGGACGATCCATTACACCACCGACGGTTCCGATCCCCGGGCGCAAGGCGGCCGGGTGTCGGGCTCGGCCCGCAGCGTCGCCAGCGGAGCAAGCGTGCCGCTCGCGGAAAGCACGCGGGTGCGCTCCCGGGTCCTGTCGGGCACCGACTGGAGCGCGCTCAACGAAGCCGACTTCATCCTGGCGCAGACCTGGAAGACGCTCGCCATCACCGAACTCATGTATAACCCGCCCGCGGTCGGCGACGTGGACGGCGACCACTTCGAATTTGTCGAACTCAAGAACACCGGGGCCGCCGACCTCGACCTCAGCGGCGTCGGCTTCACCAACGGCCTCACTTTCACCTACCCCCGCGGCGCCCGGTTGGCGCCCGGCAAGTTTGCCGTGCTGGTCAGCGACGCGGCCGCCTTCACCAACAAGTATCCCGGCATGCCCGTGGCCGGCACCTACGGAGGCAAGCTGGCGAACGGCGGCGAACGGGTGACGTTGGTCCACGCGACCGGTGAGCCCATCTTCGACGTGAGCTACGGCGACGGCGCTCCGTGGCCGGCGAGTCCCGATGGCACGGGCTTCTCGTTGGTGCCAATGAGTCCCAACGCCAATCCTGACCCCAACCTGGCCGCCAACTGGCGGGCCAGCGCGCAGCCGGGCGGTTCCCCTAGCGCGGATGACCCGGCCGGCAACATCTCCCCGGTGGTCATCAACGAGCTGCTCACCCATACCGATCCGCCGCTGCTCGATTCGGTCGAATTGCACAACCCCGGCGCCCAGCCGGCCGATGTCTCGGGCTGGTTCCTGAGCGACGACGCCAACGAGCCCAAGAAATTCCGGCTGCCGGCCGGGGCGATCATCCCCGCCGGCGGTTACCTCGTGCTGGATGAAACCGGTTTCAACGCGCCGGGATCGGCCACCCGTTTCACCTTCGATTCCCACGGTGAACAGGTCTGGCTTTCCAGCGCGGATGCCGCCGGGAACCTGACCGGTTTCGGCGACGGCTTTGGCTTTCCGGCCAGCGCGAACGGCGTCTCGTTTGGCCGCCACACCAACAGCGTGGGGGAAGTGCAATTCCCGGCCCAGGCGTCGCGCACGTTGGTCGCCGCCAATGCCGGACCGGCACTGGGTGTGGTGGTCATCAGCGAGTTCAACTATCAGCCCAAGCCCGGCGACGTGGAATTTGTCGAGCTGCACAACCTCGGCGACACGGCGGTGCCGCTGTTTGACCCGGCCTTTCCGACCAACCGTTGGCGCCTCGCCGGGGCGGATTTCGAATTCCCCGCGGCGGTGACCTTGCCCCCGCAGGGTTACGCCGTCGTGACCGCCGGCGATCCGGCGCTGTTCCGCAGTCGTTTCGGCATTCCGGCCTCCGTGCCGGTGTTTGGGCCGTTCCTCGGCAACTTGCAGGATGGCGGCGAGCGGTTGGCGCTCCAGCGGCCGGAATCCCCGGACTATGTCACGAACCAGTTCGGCCAAGTCTCCGTGTTCGTGCCTTACTTGGCGGTGGATTCCGTCCGCTACAACGACCGCGCCCCGTGGCCAGCCAACGCGGCCGGACTGGGCGCCACGCTCGAACGCCGCACGCCGATCTCCTATGCCGACGATCCGGCCGCGTGGCGCGGCAGCCCGCTGGGCGGTTCGCCGGGGGTGGACAACGGCGCCAATCGTCCGCCCTTCGCCGATGCCGGGGCCGATCGTGACCTCGTGGAAGCAGCCTTCCCGGTCGCGCTGTCCGTTACCGCGACCGCCACCGACGACGGTTCGCCCGGCGGGCCCCTGCAGTTCACCTGGAGCCAGGTCAGCGGTCCCCCGGGCGTGGTCTTCGGTTCCCCGAAAACGGCCAGCACCACGTTGGCCGTGCCGGGAACCGGCGTGTTTGGCCTGCGGGTTACCGTCAGCGACGGGGAACTTTCCAGCAGCGACGAACTGCTCGTCAGCGTCACGCGCAGCGCGGGCGACTCGACGTTGCTGCCGTTGGGTTCGGTCTGGCGTTACCTCGACACGGGCGCGGACCAAGGCACGGCTTGGCGTTCGCCGGGCTTTGCCGATGGCTCCTGGAAAAGCGGTCCGGCGCAGCTCGGTTACGGTGACGGTGATGAGACGACGGTCGTGAGCTTCGGCCCGGACTCGGGGAATAAATTCATCACCACCTATTTCCGGACCCGCTTCAATGTCGCCGGCTTGGCGAGCATCCAGTCGCTAACCTTGGGCATCGTGCGCGACGACGGCCCGGTCGTTTATCTGAACGGCGTCGAGGTCTACCGCAACAACCTGCCCGAAGCCGAAATCACCTTCGGTTCCGTGGCCAATTCCGCGATCGGTGGCGCCGACGAAAGTGCGCTGTATGAGTCCCCCATCGACCTCGGCGCGCTGCGCGAAGGTGAAAACGTTCTCGCCGTGGAAATGCACCAGAACGGTGGCGGCTCATCCGACCTCGGTTTTGACCTCCAGCTCATTGCGAAGCGCCTGCCCACGAACACGCGGCCCGGCGTCAACGTCGGCGCGGACCGCACGGTGAACGCCGGGGAGGCGCTGGCCCTCACCGCGGCCTTCTCCGACGACGGACTGCCGACTCCGCCGGGCGTGCCCACGTTTGGATGGTCCAAGGTTTCCGGTCCCGGGACGGCGGCGTTCACGCCGGCGAATTCGCCGCAGACGACGGTCACCTTCGACCAGGGAGGCGCCTACGTCCTGCGCCTCACGGTCAATGACGGGGAGTTTGCCGCGGCCGACGAACTCACCGTCACGGTCACCGGCGTGGTCACCGAACCGCCGGTGGTCACCGTGGTGCCCGGGGCGGCGCCGCAACTGCGTTTCACGGCCCAGGCGGGTGTCAGCTACACGGTCAGGGCCCGCGAAGCTTTCGGCACCGGGGACTGGGTGAAGGTGCTCGACGTGCCGGCCGGGGTCTCCAGCCAAGTCATCGAAACGCCGCTCAGCGGTCCGGGCCCCACACGCTATTTTCAAGTCGTGAGTCCCGCGTTGCCGTGAGGAAACGCCGAACCAAGCAGGCTGGAAAACTCAAAAGGAGGCGGGCGAATTGGGCCGCTGCGAAGGTTCCCGCCGCGCCGCGGTTGAGACGGGATACGTGGCGGCAGGTCGGCGCAGGACCGCTGCTCCACGCTGACGCCCGGTGAATGCGGTGTGCCGTGCCAAGGCCGAGGCCCGGCGCGAGCACACCGCAGTTTTGGAGGGGCGTGGCGGCGCCGGCCCGTCGCCGGATGTTCCCGGAACGCCGGGCGAAAGGACACCAACCGCCTAGCCTTTTCCACCCCCACGCACCGTCAGCGTCAGGCCGGCGATGGCGGCGACAAGGCCGCCGATGAGCATCCAGACGGCCTTGTCAGTCGGCGAACCGGT
>JAYUSF010000231.1:0-43093 GCA_043755815.1 Verrucomicrobiota bacterium | reverse complement strand
GATTGGGAAACCGGGAAAATCTACCTCAGCCTCGTCCCCAAAACCCCACTCACCAACTGATGCTCACCGAATTTACAGAAAGAGCATTGCGCGGCCCTTGTAGGTGGCGCCGGCGGTCTGGTCGAGCTTGAGCAGGTAGGTCACGTTGCCGTTGCCGTCGGCGTGATAGAAGGCGGGGGTGAGGGTCGCCCCGTTGGCCCCGCTGTGGGCGGTGCGGGCCAGCAGGCCGCCGATGCCGCCGGCGCGTTCCCAACTGCCGGCCAGGTCCAGCCCACGGGTGTAGGTCACCTGCGGGGTGTTGCTGGCGTTGCGCTCCTGGATCACCCGCATGCCGTCGTAGAGGTAACGGGTGGTGGTGCTCAGGAGCCACGAACTGCCGGGAGTATACCAAGTGTAGTCCTCCCGGATGCGCACCCGCCCGCGGGCGTCGTAGGTCCACACCGTATTCCAACGGCTGCCCGTGGGGGTGGACGACGCGTCAGTCTGGGCCTGCACGAGCTGGTTCTCGTCGTCGTAGGTGTAGGTGATGCTGCCGACGCCGGTCGGCTGGTAGGTCCGGTTGCCGTTCCAGTCGTGGCTCCAACTGGCCCCGCCGTCGTTGCTGATCTGGTTCAGGCTGTTGACCGAATAGGTGATCACCGTGGTGTCGTTCGTCCGCTTCGTCATGTTCTGGGCGGCATCGTAGCCATACTTGAGCTGTTCGGTGGTGATCGGGGTGCCGCCCGAGTTGTAGCTGAGGGCCGTGCTCAACTGGCCGGCGTCATCGTAGGTGTAATCGACGTAGCTGGTATCGGGCCGCGTCTGCTTCGTGCGCTGGTGCGCGGCGTTCACCACGTAAGCGTGGCTGTTGAACGTCGTGCCCCCGTTGACCAGCTTGGTGGTCGTCAGCCGGCCCGTGGTGTCGAAGATGTTGGTGATGTTCGGCCCCGCCGAGGTCGTGGGCACGGTGAGCTTCTTGATCAGCCGCGTGGCGTAGTCACCGCTGGTGGCCGCCGCGATGTAGTCGTAGTCAAAGCTGCCCGAACTGCCTGTGAGGGTGTCCAGCCGCCGGGCGCTGTCCCAGGTATAGGCGTGCGTCCAGTTGCCGATGGTCGGCTGCGCCTGCGTGAGGCTGGTCCGCAGGCGCGAGGTGTAGGCCAGCGTGAGTGTGCTGCTGGCCCATTGCGGCGTGGCTTCCGTCGCCAACTGCCCGCCCGCGTGATAGGTGTAAGTGTTCGTGAGCACACCCTTGCGCGTGTCCTTCACCACCCGGTTCAGCGCGTCATACTCGAATACCAAGTCCGCCGTGTAGGGGTAGTTCACGTTCGTCAGATTTCCCACCGGGTCATAGCGGTATTCGGTGTTGCCCTTCTGCTTGCTCCACCGGTTCGTCAGCCAGCCGTTCGCGTTGTAGGCATAGGCGAGGACGTTGGTGGCGAGGTTATCAGCCTTGTTGGTGACCCGGCTGTAGAGGTCGTAGGCCCAGGCGGTCTTCTGGGTCTTGCCGTCGCGAAGTTCGATCAGGTCATCCGCGCCGTTATAGACGAAACCGTTGGTGTAAACTCCGACCACGGTCTCGTTTGTCTTGCGCAGGGAGGCGTCGTAGGCCCAGGTCGTGACGTCGCTCACCTGGTTGGTATAGGCGATGGGGCCGGGATAGTTTGTGGGGTAACCCCAGTATTCCTTCCCGCCGTCGGGCTGGGCGCGGACGGTGAGGCGGTTCAGGTTGTCCCACGCGTTGGTGAACCACACGCCGTTGGCGTTGGTCTGGGTCAGCACCCGGTCGCTGCGGTCAAACGACACGCCGCGCACCAACCCGGCGCCGTTCTTCTGCACGATCAGGCGGCCGAGGTTGTCGTAGGTGTTGGTGAGCTTCTGGTAATGGTCCTGCCGTTCGATGAGCCGGCCGGCCAGGTCGAAAAGGTTCGTGAACTTCGCCGAATCGGGCAGCGTGACGAGCTTCAGGGCACCCTGATAGTTGTATTCGTAGTTGGTCGTTTCCGGGGAACCGGTGTTCGAGGCCCGCGTGATGGCCGTGGGCGAACCGCAGCCGCAATAGCTGATGGTCGTTTCCGTGCCGCTGCCCCCGCTGACCTTGGGAGGTTCGATGATCTTTTCCACCTGCCGCACACGGTTGGGCAGCGACCACCAGTAGTTGCCGACGCGATCCTTGAACGATACGCGGTCAAGGATCGGCAGGGCCGAACCGCCGGTGTTAAACCCGGTGCTGGCGGGCAGCGAATAGGATGACACCTCGGTCGAGCTGTCCGGATAGGTGGTCGTGGTCAGGCGGCCCAGCAGGTCGTAGTCGAACGTGCGGGTCATGTTGTAGGGATCGGTATGGGTCCGCACGTAGCCGTTGAGCCATGTGTAGTTGTTGGTCCGGACCGCCGTGCCGGAGATCGAGTCCACCACCTTCAGCAGCCGGTAACTGGTGCCGTCGTAGGTGTAGGTGGACAGCAGGCCGGCCGGGGTCTGACGCCACGTCAGCCGCCGGTTGGCGTCGAATTCGTTGGTCGTCACCCCGCCCACGGCATTGGTCATGTATTGGACCTGATCAACGTAGGTCGGGTGCAAGGCGTAGCCGTAGACGAGTTCACCGCTTGGCCCGACGTGCCTGACCTTGAGCAGGCCGTCCACGGTGGCGTTGCCCGTGCCGCTGGCATAGGTGTAGGTGTTGGTGCGGTAAAGCGTGGTGCCCCCGGCCACCCAACGCTCGGTCTCGCGGGTCTTCATCGCGTTGGCGTTGCGCTCGAAATACCGATACCAGGTGGTGCCATCCGGCAGTTTCTGCGCGATCACGGAGGGCAGGCTGTTGGTGCCCATGGTGCCCTCATAGCCGGTGCCAAGGCCGGAGTCTTTGCCCGCGTAGTCGTAGAAGATGGGCTGCGGTTCCGCAGTCCCGTCCGGCGAGGGCGGCATGACCCAGCTCAACGTGCGCACGGTATTGAACGCGGTGGCGTCCAACAGCCAGTGGCGGGTCCGGCTGAGCCGGTAATCGGTGGCGGTGAGGCTGTTCAGGTTGGTGGTCGAGAGCTGGGCCGCCTGCTGGCGGTTCCAGTGGTGGCTGTTCCGTTGATCCCGCACCGTGTCGATGGTCTGCACCGGCGGGTCACCGGCCCCACCGTAGCCAGGAATCTGTCCGCCGGCGAAGCTGGCGGGCACCTTGCCCGAAAACTCGTTGGTGGTGCCCAGGTATTGGTAGCTGTTGTCGTAGAACAGGAACCCCTGCCGGTCGCCCGAGGGCTCGGTCACGCTCACCGAACGATCCACGCCGGCACAGCTCAGCTCATGGAGGCCATCGCAGATGCCGGCATCAAAGTGGCTGAAGCTGTTCGTGCCGTAGGGGGTGACCAGCGAGGTGATCCACCAGCGGGTGGGGTCGTATTGAAAGGAACTGACGATGCCCACCACGTCGGTGATGCTGCTCAGCACCAGGGTGCCGCTCACCGTGGTGTAACCGAAGCTGATCGAACGCGAGTTGGGGCCGGTGACTCCGGTGACCCGGTAATCGTCGCCGCCGTCGCCATAGACGAAATCGAAATCGGCATTGTCGGCGGTGGTGACCTGGCTGAGCCGCCGGTAATTGGACCCGCCGTCAGGGTCATCATAGGTGAAGGACATTTCCTGGCCGGTGGCGTCCTTACGCGAGGCCAGGACGTAGTGGCCGGAAGAGTTGGCCAGGTCATAGCGGTCCACGGAACCGTTGCGGTGATACACCTTCACTTCCGTCGCCACCGAACCCACCACGGTGCGGACCGCCCAGCGGCCCGTTTGCGGGTCCATCTCCGTGGTATTGGTCCCGTCCGCGAAATGCAGTTTGTAGGCATAACCGTCCCCCGCATAAAAATCGGCGGTCACTTCGCCGGTCCCGTAATTGGCCAGCCGGTAGCTGTCGATGTAGGCCAGCAAATCACACTGCCAGCCGTCCACAAAATGACTCAACTGCGCCGGCACCGGACGGATATCCCGCTGCCGCCACTTCAAATGCACCACGAAGCTGGGGCCAAAGGCGGACTGGTAGGCCAGCGGCGTGTCGGCAATCTCCAGGTTGATGTTCGGTTCATTGACCTTCCAGGTCGCCATGCCACATTCATTGGTGCCGCTGCCGGTGCCGGAGCCACCCCCGCCCTCTTCGCAGCAGTCGCCTTCGCAGGGCGGTGGGCAGTCGTCACACTGCGCCTGCGGATACCCCTTTCCAAACACCTGTGCCGCCTCCGCCCGATCCACGCGTCGCCAGCCCGCGGGCAAAAGATTTCCGGGAATCAGAAAGTAGCCGCTGGCCTCCGCAACCAGGGTTTCGCCGTCCACCCATTCGCGGGTCAGAAACGTCGGGTCCTGCACCAGGTAGCGGCCCTCTTTTTCGGCCAGCACGGCGGCGTAATGGTTTTGCGCCCAATGCACCACTGCCGGCACCGGCAACCTGGCTCCCTCCCCGCGAAACGCGGCCATCAGGCCAAGGTTCTGCTGGTCTGACAGCGCAACCAGTTCAGCCAGCGAAAAACCGGTGACCGGTGAGGCCAGTTCCAGCAGTTGCCCGTGGCTTTGCCCGGTCAGTTGCCGTCCCACGTTGAACACCGCCAGCGCACCGCAGCGGTAGGCGATCTCCGGCTTGCGGGCCATGTGGCTGTAGGCTTCCACCGCCCGTCCCCAGATTTGCGCGAGATACGGCCGGGAAAACGCGCGGAACTGATGCGCCCGCACCACCGGCTCCAATTCCTCCACCCGGCCCAGGCTCGTCAGCAGCGAGGCCAGCCGCGCCAGCGCCTCGTCTGCCAGCAGCTTCCCGTTGCCGTCGGCATACGGCGCGCACGCCGCCCAGGCCGCCCGCCAGTGCTCCAGCGACTTCGAAAACCGGCCTCGGGCCCGGTAAAACTTGCCCATCTCCACCCGCAGCCCCGGCGTGAACTCGCCGTCCGGGTTCTCCACGATGTATTGCTCCACGTCGGCCGCCTGCTGCGCCACCATCGCCGGCGTCAGTTGTTCCGCCGGCCGGGCCTTTGCGCGATGCACCTGCAACAGCGCCTCAATCCGGCCGCGCTCAAATTCCGTCTTCGGCCCCGCCCGCAAGGCCAGCACCGGCTGGCTCAGCGGGCTGGACATTTCCGGTCCCAAGTCCAAACCGGGACTGAGTCGGGCAGACGGGGCGGTTTTTGCCGTGGTTCCCAGGGCGGGAGCCGCCTTCTGTGAATCTTTGACGGCTGCCAGCAGCAGCAGTGCAGGCAGCGCCAGAACGAGGTAGAACAATCTTTCATGGGAGTGAGGGAGTGGGGGGCGGAAGAAGGGGGACGCGCGTCGGCGCTTGTGTTCAAAAGTCAATGGATGTCACCAGAAGCCGACGCTGACGTTCCAGGTGGCGTTGGTGGGTTTGTTGACCCAGAAGCCTTCCACCAATCCGAGCGGGATCACCGAGTTGGTGCCGCCGAGCTGCCAGACGTTGTTCGTCTTCAGCGTGTAGGTGTAGAAGTTGCCCGCCGCATCCTTCAGCCGGCTCAGCGTGCATTGCGGGTTGTAACCGGCGCTCTGCACCGGGATCAGCGAGGCGCCCCCGAGCTGGTTGGTGTTGAGTTCATCAATCTTCCAGATGGCAGGTGAGATCAGCTTGTAAAGGGGTGAGCCAATCAGGTTGTTGCCGCTGACCAGGGTCTTGGTGAGCACGTTGGAACTGAACACGCCACTGATCACATAACGCAGCGCGTTGGTGGAGGGGTTGTCCACGAAGAAGCCTTCCAACTGCCCGACCGAATAGTTGGTGTCCCAGGCGCCCACCCCGGCATCATAATATGAATCCAGAAAGGCGCCGCTCCGCCAGACCGACGCGATGACGCCGTCAATCGGGCTGGGGAAGACCGACGTCAGGGCGAGCGGGGCGAACGGGTTGCCGAGGATCGAATAACCCGTGCCACAGGTGCCGGCCACGGCGCCAAAGGCATTCGTGGACAGGTAGGTGCCGTTGGTGCTCTTGGCCCGGAAGAAACCGTAGATGCCTTCGTGCAGAGTGGTATTAAACGCGGCGGTGGCGTTGGTGCCGAGCAGGGTCGAACCCACGTTGTCCCACACCTGGTTGGTGCGGTTGAGCCGCTCAACATAACACCAAGTGTTGGTCAGGCCGGCCAGGTTTAAGGTCACGTTGGTGGTCGTCACACTGCCGCTGGTGAAGCGGAGCGATTGGGCGAATACGGGGATGAAACCCGTCAGCAGAAACAGCAATAACCGGGCAGGATGAAGGATGTGGATAGGCATGGGAAGCCGTGTCGGGCAGTTAGGTTTGCGCCTGCAAACCATCAGCGCCTCATTTCCGGAACCACTCTACTACCCGCTGCGGGAAGAGGTGGTTCTTGGGAAGCTGAACGTGCGTTGTGGTAGGTCGGTGCTTGGTTGTTCTTTTGCTCCTGACCGTCGCGGCTGCCAAGGACAAAATGATTTTCAACGGCGATTTCTTTCTATGCCCTCAGGCGACGGCTTCGAAGCACGGGCGCAATCCGTCATCACCCGTGGGACAACCGTAGTCTGGGACGCCGCTGGAAACGGGTGTCACTTGAGAGGATTGGTCCTGATGCTCAAACCGCCTCACAGGGCCGAAGCGACTGGCACGGTTCGAGACTGGGTAATGCCGGACCTGACCGCTTTCCGACCACTCCACTCCATTGCACGCACCGCGGCGCCGACTTCGTGGACCCTTTCATTGCGTTCCGTTGGATCGGAAACAGTCAGGACCGGCGGGGCGCGTCGTGAGCACAGCCCCTTCCGCTCCGCTCGCAGAACGGGCTGACCTCACTCCGGGAACCCTTCGTCTCGGACCCCTGAACCGTGCGCCTCCGCAAAGGGCGGCCGTGGCCGGGTTCAGGTTCTTGGGGGCCACGCTCGCCCTCCCGCTCCGGCGGACGGTTCACGAGTCCGAATTCATGGGGGGCCGGGGAACTCCCGGCCGAGGAGGAAATTGGTCGGCTTTCAGGTCCGGTTTTCGCGGGCCGTTCGCCGCTGGAGGGTCGCCCTCACGGGGCCGCTCCGGCAGGGGGCGCTTGCGGTGCCCTCTGAAGACTACTCCCACGGGCCGCCCTGCCTCCACGGCCCTCCGGTGTGCAGGGCGACCCTCCACCGACGAACGGCCGGGCAAAAAAAAGACCATGAAAGCCAAAACACCATTTCATCAATCAAGGCTCGCCAACCCCTCCGAACGGCTGGCCAACACCAAGGCAGAAACCCGTGAGTTCACGCTGAACGCGCCACCGGACGTTCGTCCCCCGATTGACTTCCAACGCCGTTGGCGCAACCGCTGGTTGTCCACTTCGCGGCTCGTGCGACTGCTGTTGACCGAGTTGCCCGACCTCTACGAACGGGCCGAAGTTGTTGGCCGCTGGGTATGGATTGAGTTCCACCAACCGCCCGCGCTGGAGGTTCGGCAACGGTTGGCTGAATTCGGCTTCCATTGGAACCGCACCCGGCAGGCGTGGCAGCACCCCTGCGGCAGCAACCGGAGAGTTGGAGCTTTGAGCAATCCCCGGCGCCGTTACCTCAGCTATTTCCCAGCCGATGTGCAGCCGCTCTGAACGGCCAAACCTCCGGCGGTTCCGTTGGGCACTCGCGCCGTGCCCAAACCCCGGCGCCAAAGGGCCGGCCCTCTGGACTCCGCGGAGAGCAAAACCTGACGACTGCTGTCAGTGGAATCGTCAGTGAAACCGGGCGGAATGGTTAGCGGAAATTGTGGCAGGTTAAGGCGAATATCGTTGAATTGCTGAGCAAACACACCTATTCTTACCCACATCGGAACCGTGCTCCTGTCTCCCGCCGGCAGTCTTCAGCAAGCCAGCCAGCCGTCGAGTTCACCGTCACGGCCGGTGGGGCTTCCCGGCCCCTGCCGGCGGGACGCCGGCAGCAGGTAGGGCCACCACCGCCACCCCAACGGTGAGCCTCACACGATGACAAGATGCCCGGCGGGCTTTGTGTGGGTGCCGTCCATCCGGTCTCCGGCCCTCCATTTGGTCATTGGCCATTGGTCCTTGGACATTTCACCCTGCCCGCATGTCCGCTGCCGACGCCGCCAAGCGCCATGCCGAACTGACCGCCGAAATCCGGCGGCACGACCACGCCTACTACGTGCTCGCCCGGCCGGAGGTCAGCGACCGCGAATACGATGCGCTCTACCGCGAGTTGCAGGAACTTGAGGGCCGCTTCCCGGAGCTGGTCACCCCGAGTTCCCCCACCCAGCGGGTCGGCGGCGTGCCGATGGACAGCTTCCGCCGCGTCGCGCATCTCCAGCCGATGCTGTCGCTCGACAAGGTCGAGGCGGCCGACCTTCCGACCAAGGACGAGGAACCCGACCGCGACCGGCGCAACCAGGCGCAGGACCGGAACACCCTCGCCGAGTTCCGCGCGTTTGACGCCAGCATCCGCAAGCAGCTCGGCCGGGACGACGTCGGTTACGTCATGGAACCCAAGGTGGACGGCGTCTCGATCAGCGTCCATTACCGGCACGGCAAGCTGGAGCTGGGCGTCACGCGCGGTGACGGGCAGTTCGGCGACGACATCACCGCCAACCTCAGGACGCTGCGTTCCATCCCGCTGGAATTGGACCTGCCCAATCCGCCGGCACTCCTCGAAGTCCGCGGCGAAGCCTACATGGCCATCGCGGAATTCGACGCGCTGAACGCAAGGCTCGCCGCCGCCGGCGAAAAATCCTTCCCAAATGCCCGCAACGCCACCGCCGGGGCGCTGAAGCAGCTGGATCCCCAGCTCGTTGCCCAGCGACCGATCCGCGCCGTGTTCTACGCGGTCGGGGCGTGCGACGGTATCGCCTTCACGACCCACGCCGAGATGCTGGAAGCATTGGCGAAGTTCGGCCTGCCCACCCAGAAGCTCTGGTGGACCGCCCGCGACATGGACGAGATTCTACGGCTCTACGACACGGAGGTCGTGGCGAGTTACGACGAGGCGAGGGACCTGCGGCGGCGGCTGCCCTACGAAATCGACGGCGTGGTCATCAAGGTGAACACCCTCGCCGACTGGGCCCGCATTCCCGGCCGGTCGCGCGCGCCCGGCTACGCCATCGTCCACAAGCCGGTGCCGTGGATCACCCCGGCCGAAACGGTGCTGCACGCCATCACGGTCCAGGTTGGGCGCACCGGGGTGCTGACGCCGGTTGCGGAACTGGAGCCGGTGTTCGTGCAAGGCTCCACGGTCGCGCGCGCCACGCTGCACAACGAGGACGAGATCCGCCGGAAGGACATCCGCATCGGCGACACGGTGGTCGTCCGCAAGGCGGGCATGGTCATCCCGGAAATTTTCGAGGTGGTGAAATCGCGGCGGCCCGTCGGCGCGGGCGAATTCAACCTGTTCGAACATGTGGGTGGCCATTGCCCGGCCTGCGGCGGAAGCATCGCAAAGGAGAAGCTGACTGGCGAAGCCGAGGAAGTCGCCTGGCGCTGCCAGAACGTCGCCGGCTGCCCGGCGCAGCTGACCCGGCGCGTGGAATACTTCGCCCAGCGCAAGGCGCTCGATATCGAGTCCCTCGGCGGCATCGTGGCGGAAAAGTTGGTGGAGCGCGGGCTCGTGAAGGAGCCGCTGGATCTTTTCGAGCTGACCGTCGAGCGGCTGGGGAAACTGAACCTGGGCACCGACGAGGAGCCCCGCACCTTCGGCGAGAAGAACGCCACCAAGGTCATCGAGGCGCTCAAGCGGGCGAAGGCGGCGCCGCTGCACCGGTGGATCCACGCGCTGGCGATTCCTGACGTTGGCGAACAGACCGCTCTCGATTTGGCCGGACTCTTTCAGGATCTGCCGAGTTTGGTTGATTCGAGTGTGATCAGGGACACGGCCGACTTGGGAGAAATCCGGGCAATCTTTGACGCCAACAGGATCGCCAAGACTGAAGTAGGGCTTCCGGAAGCGGAGAAACTGTTGCGAAGGCAGCGCCAAGAAGAAGCCAAACAAAGGGGCAACCCAATCGGTAGGCGGTTGGTGGAATTGGGTTTCGCCCGATCCGCTGACAAAGACTGGCAGGCGAAAACGTTGATTGGACCGGTTTCGGCCAAGGCGATTCTAATCTGGGCTGCCAGCGATTATGGGCGGGGGACCCTTCGCCGATTGCAGGAGCTTGGAATCAATCCCACAGGAAAATTGAGTTCGTTTCGAACTGATGCGGCTGTCCGGACCGATGGATTGGTCGGCAAGGTGTTCGTGCTAACGGGCACGTTGCCTACACTTTCACGTGATGAGGCTGCCTCGTTGATTCGTGAAGCGGGCGGCAGAGTGACGGGATCCGTCAGTGCGAAGACCGACTACCTGTTGAGCGGAGAAGACGCTGGCTCGAAGTTGGCGAAAGCCGAGGAGCTTGGGGTGGCGATCATTTCCGAGAGCCAACTGTTTGAGTTGCTCGGGCGTAAAGCGCTCTCCGAACCCGCACCTCATCAGGATGCCCTCTTTTGAACCTGAACGATATGAGCACATTCCTTCTGAAGGATTATCTTCCGCCGTGGCATTTCGACCCAGCGACCGTCAGGCAACTCAAGGTCCTAAACTTCTTTGGCGTTTCCATCGACCCAGTGCCGACCAAGGGACAAGCGGGAAGCGTCGTGGGCCGTCTGTTATCCAATCCCGCCAACAAGCAGTTGTGGGCCGCTTACGTCTATGGCACTGGCGATGAAGACGATTCGACCGTCGAGCTACGACCGTTTGACCGCGAGCAGCTTTCGACACTTGTTGTTCCGGAAGGTTGGCATCCGGCCCGACGGACAGCGGGAGACAACGGGAAGCAAAAGGCGCTTGAGAAACTGGTGGCGGACCTTCTGAAAGAAGGGTCTCCATTTGACGATTCGGTCCCCGAGCTTGCGATCGCGGGCAAGTGTTTCGCGTTTACTGGACGATTTGATTTTGGCGCTAGGAGCGAGTGTCAGAAGGCCGTTCTGGACCAAGGGGGCGATTGCAGTGATGGCGTAACATCAAAAACCGACGTGCTTGTGATTGGAAGCGATGCGAATCCGGGATGGGCACACGGCAGCTACGGCAACAAGATCGAGGCGGCGATTCTGAGGAGGATGCAACGCGGCAAACCGGTAATCGTGCCGGAAGCATTCTGGAGAAAGCTGCTGGAATCGTGATTGGGCATTCAGTTCGGTGGGATGGATGCCGACCTTTTGAACTTGGCTCAGGGAAACCGTCGCATTGACGCTTCCCGGCTCACGGAAGTTCGATGCCCCGATCTATGAAAACGAGTTCGCCCCTTCGTTGGGCGTCGGGTCTTTGGGCCCTGGGGTGTTCATTCGCCGCCGCCGCCGACACAGCCCCGGCACCCTGGCGCTTGGGCAAGGCGCTCGATTTGCCGTCGTGGCTAAAGTTGGGCGGCGAACATCGCATGCGTTACGAGACACTGGACGGGCAATTCCGGGCCGGGCGCACCGGCGGTGACCAGGCGCTGACCTTTCGGACGAGCCTCGTCGCGGAGTTTCGCACCGAACCAGTCCAGCTGGTGACCGAAGTGCTCGATGCGCGCCAGTATCTGTCCGACGACGGCAGTCCGCTGGACACCACGATGGTCAACGCGTTGGACGTGCTTCAGGCGCACCTCCGCTGGCAGGCCGGCGACCTGATCCCGGGCGGCACCAACACGGTCCGGCTTGGCCGCGAGACGCTGGACCTGGGCAACCGCCGGCTGGTCGCCCGAAACGCCTTCCGGAACACGATCAATTCGTTCACCGGCGCGGACTGGCTCTGGGAAGCCAATGGCGGCGGCTCGGTCCGGGCCTTCTGGTTCCTGCCCGTGCAACGGTTGCCGTCGGACTTCGCCTCGCTGCTCGACAACGAGATCGTCGCCGACACGCAGGGCTTCGGGCAGCAGTTCTGGGGGCTCTACGGCACGTTGCCGACCTGGGGGCCGGGGATCCGGTCCGAGGTCTACTGGCTGCAACTGCATGAGGATGCCGACGCGGACAGCCGGCGGCGCCGCCTCCACACGCCGGGACTGCGCGTGTTCCGGAATCCGGCGGCGGGGGAATGGGACTTCGAGCTGGAAGCCGCCTATCAGGTCGGTGACACGCGGGTGCGCGCGGGCCTGAACGAGCCCGTGTTCGATCACGAGGCGCACCTGCTGCACGCGGGCGTGGGGCACACTTTTGACCTGGCCTGGAAACCCCGGATCGGCGTGCGCTACACCGAGGCCACCGGCGACCAAAGCCCGAACGATGGCTCAAACGAACGTTTCGACACCCTGTTCGGCGCCCGCCGCTGGGAATTCGGTCCCACCGGCATCTACGGATTGGTGCCGCGCGCCAACTTGCGTTCGCCCGACTGGCAGATTGCCGTCCGACCGCGGTCCAACCTGGAGCTCTCCGCCACTCATCGCCTGATCTGGCTGGAGTCAGCCCGCGACGCCTGGACTGCCGCCGGGGTGCGGGACGCCACGGGCAACTCCGGCGATTTCGTCGGGCACCAGGTCGAGACGCGGCTGCGCTACGACGCGTTACCGGGCAACCTCCGGCTTGATACCGGCGTAGTTTATTTCGCCACGGGCGGTTTCGCGGAGGCCGCCCCCAACGCAACCCGCCAGGGCGATTCCGTATTCAGCTACGTGGAACTGACGCTGACCTTCTGAACCGCGGCCCAGCCAACCGTCGCATTGACGGCGGAATTGCGGCTCCGCTAGGTTCCCCCGGTAAATACCGGAGCGCCCCGAATTTACCGTTCGGGGCGTTTTGTTTTCCAAGTCACGCAATCATGGCCAACACGATTCTGGTCGGCGCCCAGTGGGGCGACGAAGGCAAAGGCAAGATCATCGACGTCCTGACCGAACAGGCCGACGTCGTGGTCCGCACCCAAGGCGGCAACAACGCCGGGCACACCGTCTGGGTGGGCAAGACGAAATACGTCCTCCACCTCATCCCCTCCGGCATCCTCTGGAAGGGCAAGACCAACGTCGTGGGCAACGGTGTGGTGGTGGATCCGGTGGCCTTGGTGGGTGAGCTCGACGGACTGGAAAAACTCAAGGTGAAGGTCGAAGGCAAGTTCTTCATCAGCGAGACGGCCCACCTCGTCCTGCCCTACCACCGCGAGCTCGACGCCCAGCGCGAAGTGCTCAAGGGCAAGAACAAGATCGGCACGACCAAACGCGGCATCGGCCCCGCCTACGGTGACAAGGTGGCCCGTGTGGGCCTGCGGATGATCGACCTGATCAACCCCGAGCGTTTCGCCGCGAAGCTCAAGGACCGCATCAAGGAGAACAACGCCGTGCTCAAGGCTTTGGGCGCAAAGCCACTATCCTACAAGAAGGTCCACGACGCCTACCGCGCCGCCGGCGACCGCCTGCGGCCCTACGTGACGAACACCGTGGTGCTGCTCCACGAGGCCATGCAGCAGAACAAGCACATCCTCTTCGAGGGCGCCCAAGGCACGTTTCTCGACATCGACCACGGCACGTATCCCTACGTGACCTCGTCGAACACGACCGCGGGCGGCGCCTGCACCGGTTCCGGCGTGCCGCCGCACCGCATGGACCGCGTGGTTGGCGTGATGAAGGCCTACACCACGCGCGTTGGTGAGGGACCGTTCCCGAGCGAGAGCGTGCAGATTTCCGACCTGCTGCACGGCATGGGCCGCGAATTCGGTTCCACGACCGGCCGCGCCCGGCGTTGTGGTTGGTTCGACTCCGTGGTCACCCGCCACGCCACGATGGTCAACGGCATCGACGAGCTTGCGATCACCAACACCGACGGCCTCGACACGGTGGACAACCTCAAGGTGGTGATCTCCTACCGGCTGGACGGCAAACTGCTCAACCATCTTCCGAACGACCTGGAGGACCTTGCCCGAGTCGAGCCCGTCTTCGCCGAGTTCGAAGGCTGGTGCACGCCGACCGACCGGATCACCGAGTGGAAGAAGCTGCCCGCGAAGTGCCGCGCCTACCTGAAGGCCATCGCGGAGCTGTCCGGCGCCAAGCTGAAGATCGCGTCCGTGGGGCCGGGCCGCGAGCAGACGATGTTCCTGTGAGGCTTTGACCGGAAATGGTTCCAGCAATTACCCTCCTCCTGTGAACGTCTCGGAAATTATCTTCGAAGTGACGGAGGACGGGGTGGATGGCGGCTACAACGCCCAAGCTTTGGGATACGCCATTTTCACGCAGGCGGACTCGCTGGAGGAGCTACGCGCGATGGTGAAGGATGCAGTGGCCTGCCACTTCGGCGAAAACGCGGACCGGCCTGGTGTCATCCGCCTGCACTTTGTGCGCGATGAAGTGTTGGCGGCTTGAGCAAGCTGCGCAAATTCACCCGTTGACCGTGCGCTTTTGCGGCATGCCATGATGGCTAGAAATGAAGATTCCGAGGGACATCAGCGGGGCGATCTTGGCGCGAGCGCTGCGGAAACTCGGTTACGCGGTTGTCCGCCAATCGGGTTCCCACATGGTGCTTACGTCCACGTTGGCTGGCGAACATCATGTAACGGTTCCCAACCATCGGCCAATTAAGGTTGGGACCTTGATCGGCATCTTGAAGGGTATTGCCGCTCATCACGAACTGACCTTGGACAAGTTGTTGAACCTGCTGGAACTGTGAAATGAGCGCCGACCCAAAGCTTTCTCCCGCAGCCGCCGCGAACCTGCCGACCCATGTCGCCATCATCATGGACGGCAACGGGCGGTGGGCGAAGCAGCGCGGCATGCCGCGCGTCGAGGGCCATCGCAATGGCGTGGAGTCGGTCCGGGCCATCGTCCGGGCGTGCGGTGAGGTCGGGGTCAAATACCTGACCCTTTACGCCTTCTCGGTCGAGAACTGGAACCGGCCCAAGGACGAGGTGGATACGCTCATGAAGTATCTCGCCCGCTTCCTGAAGAACGAGATCGGCGAGCTCAACCGCAGCAACGTGCGCCTGGAGGCCATCGGCCAGATCTGGCGTTTGCCCGAGGCGGTCCAGCAGCAATTGGAGAAGACCAAGGCCGCGCTCGCCAAGAACAACGGCCTGACCCTCGTGCTCGCGCTCAGCTACGGCGGGCGCACCGAATTGGTCGAGGCGACCCGGGCCATCGCCGCCAAGGTGAAGTCCGGCCAACTGGATCCCGCTGAGATCAACGAGCGGATCATCGCCGAGCACCTTTACACCCGGCATTCGCCCGATCCCGACCTGCTCATCCGCACCAGCGGCGAGATGCGCATCAGCAACTTCCTGCTCTGGCAGATCAGCTACGCGGAACTGGTGGTCACCCAGACGCTCTGGCCGGACTTCCGGAAGGCGCAGTTCTTCGAGGCGCTCGAGGAATACGCCCGCCGCCACCGCCGTTTCGGCGGGGTTTGATCCCGGTTGATGGTTGAAGGCTGTGGGCACCCACTGCTTCTGGGGATCGTGACTTCGGGGATCGGCGTAAATTTTCTGAAGATTTCTTGAAAGGTCCGGCCGTGGGATGGTTATCCGTCCGTGACATATGTTGCGCCGAACCGACTTCCAAGGGGCCATGGGCGCGATCGCCTGCCTTTTTGCGCTGGGTTTCCCAACTCAGGCGGCCGAACTGCGGATCGCCGGGGTTCGAGTGGACGCCGCCGACCGCCTACAGGTCACCGCGCCGGCGGATGCCGCGAGCTACTACGTGCTGCGGCGGGGAAGCGACCTGGGCGACTTGCAGGCCCCCGTTGCGCTTGCCCTCGGCACCGCGGCGACCATCACGCTGACTGACCCGGCCACGATGCAGGGGCGGTCGGCTGCGTTTTACCGTCTTCAGCAGGTGCCGCTCGCGCAACCGCTCGACTCGGATGGCGACGGAATTGACGACGTGTTCGAACTCCGGAATCCCGCGTTCCTGAATCCGCTCCGGGCCGCCGATGCCGCCGAGGACTTCGATGACGACGGCGTGTCGAATCTCGCCGAGTTCCGCGCCGGCACGCCGCTGGACGTGGACTCCCGGCCGACGGCCGTCACCACCTCACCGTTCCCCGGCGAAGGCGACGTGTCGGTGAACCGCGAGACCGTCCTGCGCTTCAGCCACGCGCTCGCCTTGGACACGCTCCTGCGCGCCGATGATCTCCACGCCGAGTTTGCCGGCCGCCGGCTACTCGCGCGGGCCGAACTGTCGTCTGACCGTCGAACGGCGACGCTCTTCTATTTGGAACCGTTGCCCGGCAGTGCGCGGGTGCGCGTGTGGTTCGAGGGCGACGCGGTGCGTGACGCCACGGGCCGGCTGGTGGACGCCGACGGGGACGGCCGGCCCGGCGGACGGCTGGCGCTCGACTTCGACACGGTGAACACGACGCCCACGCCGAACACGGCCGTGATCGGCCGCGTGTTCGCCAGCGAACTCGTGCCCAGCCCGACCGGTCTGCAATCCGTCAATCAGCCGATCGCCGGCGTGACCGTGACGGTGGACGGCCAGGAGGAGACGCTCCGTGCGGTGACGGACGCGGCGGGGAATTTCCGCCTCGAACCCGCGCCGGCCGGCCGCTTCTTCGTGCATGTGGACGGTCGCACTTCGCCGCGCAGCGCCTGGCCGGAGGGCGACTACTACCCGTTCGTCGGCAAGGCGTGGGTCGCCGCCGCCGGCCACGCCGACAACCTTGCGGGCGGCAACGGCGAGATCTTTCTGCCGCTCATCCGCGCCGGCACGTTGCAACCGGTGAGCGCGACCGCCGAGACGCGCATCATGCTGCCGCCGGCCGTGGCCGCCGCGAACCCGGCCCTCGCCGGCATCGAAGTGGTGGTGCCGCCGAACGCGCTGTTCTCCGAGTCCGGCGCGCGCGGTGGGAAGATCGGCCTCGCGCCGGTCGCGCCCGACCGGCTGCCGGAGCCGTTGCCGCCGGGGCTTAACCTGCCGGTGGTCATCACCGTGCAGAGCGACGGCGGGCAGAACTTCGACCGGCCGGTGCCCGTGCGTTTCCCGAACCTGCCCGATTTGGCGACTGCCTTGCCGCTGCCCGCCGGCTCGCGTTCGGCGTTGTGGAGCTTCAACCACGACCTGGGCCGCTGGGAAGTCGTGGGTCCGATGCAGGTCAGCGCGGATGGCGCCTACGTCGAGACGCTGGCCGGCGTGGGCATTCGCCAGCCCGGGTGGCACGGTCAATTTCCCGGCTGCCCGAACTACAAAGCGCCGAATGCCAAGCCGCTGGAAAATAAGAAAAACCGGGAGCCCAAGCCCAAGGATCCACCCCCGAAGCCCGACCCGTGCAACGAAACTCCCCAAGCCATGGCTCGACGGGCGAACAATCGCGCGATCGCGCTACACGAATTGCAGGCCTGCGGCGCCACCCATCAGACTGAACAGGAGTTTAACCGCCTCCGTGGCCGGCTCACGGACTCCCTCCGCACCATGCGGCGCGAGACGGAAACGCTGCGTGGCGCCATCGCGGGACTCACCAAGGAAAAGGCGCGGGATGCCATCGACGCAGCGGCGGCCCGCATCATCGCGGCCCACAACCTGGCCGAAGCAACGGCCGATGAACTGAACAGCAAAGGCCCTCGCTTTTGCGCTGACCTGGAGGCGGGGGCGAGTTGCCTGGGCGACGCCTATGAGCTCATCCAGGAAAACTGCGACGGTTCCCCAGGCTGTCCGCCCAGCCGATTGGACGAACAGCTCTGCAAAGACAAGAGAGGGATCGGCCGGCGCAACCGCGAACTGTCGGACTTCATCGCTGCGGCCTGCAACGGAGGTGATCCGTCCGCGCGAGTGAGCCGCCAAGT
This sequence comes from Verrucomicrobiota bacterium, assembly GCA_043755815.1. Taxonomy (GTDB): domain Bacteria; phylum Verrucomicrobiota; class Verrucomicrobiia; order Limisphaerales; family UBA9464; genus CAIWAH01. Next base: position 25,468 of record JAYUSF010000231.1, on the reverse strand, counting down.
CCAGGAAACTAGAGACCGCCTCCAGGAGCTGCGGCGCAAGATCGATGTGACAACCGCGCTTTCGCCGCGGGCGTCGCGTGCCGGGCTCAGGGCACAGGGCTCCGCGGAAGACGCGCTGTTCCAGGAACTCGACGAGATCATCACGCAACTCGAACAAGGGGTGGGCGGCGGCTTCACGGAGATCGATGCGGCCCTGTTGGTCCTCGAGGAGTTCCGCGCCTCAGGGCGGGAAATCCGCGAAACCGCCATGGAGGCGGAAGCCGAGGATTTCGGGCTGGCTGAGAACGGTCTCTTCTACGCCATCGAACTTCCCACCGGCATCGTGCGCGGCCTGAGCAGCGACCAAGGCACCTTCGAGGTGATCCTGCCGCCCAACACCGCGTATCGAATCCACCTCTTCGATCCGGAGACGCTCAGCTACGGCTGGGCGGACGACCGGACCGGTGTGGCCGGTGTGCGCGCGGCATTGCCGAGCGTCCCGTGGGTAGAGACCGCGTTGCCTGACACGGACGGCGACGGGTTGGCGGATGCGGCCGAGTTTGTCATCGGCGCCAATCCCACAGTGGTTGACTCCGACCACGACGGGCTGAGCGACGGCAGCGAGATCGCGCAGGGCAGCAATCCTCTCGATGGCCGGCCGGCCGTGGTGGGCATCCTGAATTCGCTGCGCCTGCCAGGCGAGGCGGTGCATGTCACCACGGCTAATGGCCTGGCTGCCGTCGCGCTCGGCGATGCTGGCGTGGCGCTCGTCAACATCGTCGGTGGCCTCGCGCCCTCGGTCATCGGTGCGGTGGACACGCCGGGTTCCGCCACGGCCGTGGCCTTGGGCAACAGCGTGCTGGCCGTGGCGGACGGCGCACAGGGACTCGCGTTGGTGGACATTACCGACCCTGCTGGGGCGCGTATTTTCCGGCAGGTGAAGTTCACCGGCCGGATCGAGGCCGTGGCCATCCTTGGGAACCGCGTCTATGCCGGCACGTCCGACAACCGCGTCCACACGCTCGACGCCACCAGCGGTGAACGGCTGCGCAGCCTCACCCTTACGTTCCCGGTGAAGCGTCTCACGCCCGGCGGTGGCCTGCTCTACGCAGCCACCGCCTCGTCGGTGGCGATCCTGCGGCCCACGCCTGCAGGACTGGAACTGGTGGGCAGTTTCTTCCCGGCGCTGCCAGCCGGCCTGGAGGTGAAGGATGTGTTCGTGGCGGACGGCGTCGCGTGGGTCACGTATCCGCGTGGGGTCATCACGTTCGACGTGAGCGACCCGACCAATCCGCGTCCGCTGCACACGGGGAGCACTGGGCAGTTCGGCTGGAAGCAGTCCGTGCTCAACGGCACCGGGCTGCTGCTCGGCGCGGTCGGGCGCAACTCCACGTTGGAGAGTCCGGCAGGCGACCACGAGCTCTCGCTCTACAACGTGAGCGCACCCGACGCCGAGCCGGCGCTCGTGGTCACGCTGCCCACGCCCGGCATCGCGTATTCCCTCGCGGTGGACCACGGACGCGCCTACGTCGCCGACGGCCAGAACGGCTTCCTCGTCCTCAACTACCTCGCGACCGACACCGGCACCACGCCGCCCACGGTGGCGGCGCGTGTGCTCGCGGCGAACAACACGGTCGAGTCGGGCAAGTTCTTCACCGCCGCCGCCGCGGCCCGCGACGACGTGCAGGTGCGGAGCGTGGAATTCTATCTCGACGGCGAACGGATCGCGACCGACGCCAGCCCGCCGTTCGAGCAGACGCTGCCTGCGCCGCGGCTCACGGCGACGAAAACCGGCTTCGTGGTCCGCGCGAAAGCCTTCGACACCGGCGGCAACGAAGCGTGGAGCGAACCGGTGACCATCACGCTGGCGGAGGACATCACTGCGCCGGAACTCGTCCGCGTGTCGCCGGCCGACGCGACGGGCAGCGAAGAGCTGCGCCAGTTCGTCGCCACCTTCAGCGAGCCGATCAACCACGACTCAGTCACGGCGGAGAGCTTCCGCCTGCGCGACGCCGGACCTGACCTCGCCTTCGACACGGCGGACGACGCGCTCGTGACGCGCGGCGGCTTCGCCTACGACGACGTGAACAGCGCCGTATATCTCCAGTTCAGTCCGCCGCTCGCCGCCGGCCGCTACCGGCTCGAACTTGCCGCCACGCTCACCGACCGGGCGGGCTTGGCGCTGCCGACCGCCACGACCAGCGAAACCTTCACCGGCTACGGCCTGCGCGCGGAGTATTCCCAACTGGGCTTCTTCGAGCCGCTTGCGCTGCTGCTCTCACGGCTGGATGCGAACGTGGACTTCAACTGGAACTTCGCCGGCCCCGACCCGTCGGTGGGCGGGACCTTTTTCGCGCGCTGGAGCGGCCGGATCACGCCGCGCTTCTCCGAGGTGTATGAGTTCGCGCTGCCGCAGGCGGAAGGTTCGGGCCTGCGCCGGCTGTGGTTGGACGGCCAACTGGTGTTCAGCGAAAGGTTCCTCTTCGACGAAGAGGCCCGCGGCAGAATCTTCCTCGAAGCCGGACGCGCCCACGACCTGATCCTGGAGCTCGACTTTGGTGGTTCGGGCCGGACCCGGCTGACGTGGTCCAGCCCGAGTCAGCCAGAGGAGACCGTGCCGTTCGTCCAACTGCGTCCGACGGTCAACGCCCGCCCGGCGGCCCTGCTCGCGGCGCTCGGTGAGCCGACGCTCGACCGCGTCTTCCTGCGCTTCGACCAGGCCCTCGACCTGGGCAGCGCCGAGGCGGTGGCGAACTACGTCCTCACGCCAGCGGTGCCCATCCGCGCCGCCACGTTGCAGGCCAATGGCCGCGACGTGGAACTGCTCACAGCGCCGTTGCCTGCTGACACGCGCCACACGGTGCGCGTCGCGGGCGTGCGCGATACAGCGGCCAATGTTGTCACCGGCGAAGCGGCCTTCACGACCGCGCGACTGGTGCCGGGCGCGGTGCGGCGGGAGCTCTACACCGCGCCGGGGTTTAATGACGCCGTCACTGCGAGTCCGGGCTGGCCGGTGTTCCCCTACGACCTGGGCACACTACCCAGCTTTGCCAACGCACCCGGCGGCACTGGTGCGGACGCGAATCGCGCGCTCGCGTTCCTGCAACCCGCCGTGACCTCGACCCGTCGTTTCGTGCTGTCCGCCGGAGCCGGCAGCGCGCTGCTCTTCGCGACACCGGATGGTGCGGAACGCGCGCTGTTGACCTTCCCGCCGGTGAATCCCCCGTTCTTCCAAGTCTCGGACCCGTTCCGGTTGGAGGCGGGCCAGCGTTACCGGCTCGACCTGCGCGGTGGCGTCGCCAATTCCCCCGCCCGGTTCAGTCTCAGCACCGCGGTGGCCGCCGCCTATGACCGCTCCCTCGTGGTGGAGGTGGAGGACTACGACTTCGGCGGCGGCCAGCATGTCGCGGCGGCGAGCGGGCAACCGTATGTGCCCGGCCAATACGCCAACCGGGCCGGCACGCCGGAGGTGGATTTCCATTTCGGCGAACAGTTCGCGGGCAACAACTACCGGTCGGCTCCGCCGGAGCAGCCCGGCCTCGCCACCGATGCGCCGGGCTTCCACGGCGGCGTCCGCGTCCCGGTAAACTACTCGCTCTCCAGTCCTGCCGAGGGCCACTGGCTGAACTACTCCCGGGTGTTCGCGGCCGGCCGTCACCGGGTATATCTCGTGTTCTACTCGAACACCTATGCCACTCACTACCGCTTGGGCCGCGTCTCCGCCGGCGTCGGCACGACTTCGCAGACCCTGACGGACCTCGGGCGCTTTGAGGGCGACGTTAACGGCGGCCGCATCTTTCCGCTGACGGACGAGGCGGGCCAGGCGACCGACCTTGACCTCGAAGGCGTGACCACGCTGCGCCTGACCGGCACCGGATTCAACGATGCTGGCCCGGACTACCTGCTCTTCGTCCCCGTCGCCGATGTCCCCGCGGACCCCTTGGTGCTGCTGCCGCCCTCGCCGCAGAATCCGCCGCTGGCCGGTCCCGAGCTGCTCGCGCCCGTCCCGGCGGACGGCACCGGCTTCCTGTTGCGCGAGACATGGACAGGCGTGACGACCGCGACGCTCGCCGAGTTCCGCGCCAGCGCCGCCGCGCTGCAGCAGCCGAATGAGACCGCACGGGTGGACCGTTTCGAGCTGACGAGCTTCCAGGTGTTCGAGCAGTCGGTCACGCGCCTGCGCGGCTGGGTGGTGCCGTATCGCAGCGGGCCGCACCGCTTCTTCCTCTCCGCCAGACGGCAGGCGGAGCTGTTCCTGAGTCCCGACAATCAGGTGGAGCATCTGGCGCTGGCCGCGACCGAGCCCGTCGGTGCGCAAACTGCGCGCAGTTGGTTCAAGAGCAGTCCGCCGACGCGCGATCCGGCGGCGCCTGAAAACTGGACCGCCATCCTGAATCTTAACGCCGGTCAGCGCTATGCGGTCGAAGTGTGGGTCCGGCACAGCGAACCGAACGACCATGTCGGCGTGGCCTGGTTTCCGCCGGGGACGCTGCAACCGGCCAACGGCATGGAACCCGTCAGCGGTCTGCATCTCGGCGCGCCGGACCCGCAGTAAGTCACGGTGCTTCCGGTCTGGAAGAACGAGCGGACCGACGGCGGACTTAGGTTTCGGTGGCTTCGGGACGAAGCCGGGCGATGGCTGCCTTGAAGTCTTCCGGCAAGGGCGCATCGAATTCCCGCCACTGGCCGGTTCGCGGATGCCGGAACGCGAGCCGGCGAGCGTGCAGCAACTGACGCGGGGCGGTGTAGCCGGTTTCCTCCTTCACCCGCAGGCTGGGCCGCGCCCCGTAAACGTCGTCCCCGAGAACCGGGTTACCGAGGTGCTGGAGGTGGACGCGAATCTGGTGGGTGCGCCCGGTGTGCAGCTTGCATTCGACGAAGCTCACGGCGTTCAGCCGTTCCAGGATCCGGTAGGAGGTCCAGGCGGGCCGGGCGCCCTGGCGATTGTCTTCCACGACGGCCATCTTCTTTCGGTGGCTGGCATGGCGGGCGATCAACGTCCGGATTTCACCTACCGCGGGATCCGGGTAGCCGCAAGCGAGGCACTGGTAAACTTTCTCCACCCGGCGGAGGGCGAACTGGTCCTGCAATTCGCGGTGAGTGTGGTCGTTCTTGGCAATGACCAGGCAGCCGCTGGTGTCGAGATCCAGCCGGTGGACGATGCCCGGGCGTTGCACGCCGCCGATGCCGCTCAGCTCGCCTTCACAATGGTGCAGCAGCGCATTGACCAGCGTGCCGTCCTCGTGGCCGGCGGAGGGATGCACCACGATGTCGGGCGTCTTGTTCAGGACGAGCAGGTCGCCGTCCTCGAAGATCACGTCGAGCGGGATTTTCTGGGCCGCCACCTCGGTGCCCTTGGGCGACGGCCAGCGGACCTCGATGACATCACCGCAGCGCGGGGCCTGCGTCGGTTTGGGCGGGCGCCCGTTGACCCTGATGCAGCCTTCGCCGAGCAGGCGTTGGATCTCACCGCGGGAGCATTGCGTGAAAACCTCGGCCAGATAGCGGTCCAGCCGTTCGGAGGGCCGCGAAACGTCCACGGTGAAAACGTCGATTTCAGCCATGTGCGTTCAGGCGTTGGGTTTGCTGGTGGACTGCCGGTGGAGCAGCCACCAAAGCGACGCGCCAAGCGCAAGGATCAGCGCGCTGGCGGTCTGCCCCGGAGTAAAGACGCCCGCCAGCGGCGCGGATGTCTTTGTGTAGTCGCCACGGAACAGCTCGCTGACGGTCCGGATCACGGCATAACCGATCAGGTAGGTGGCGAAGATCTGGCCGTCGAAGCGCCGCCGGCGGAACAGCCACATCAGCGCGCCGAAGAAGGCGAAGTTTAGGATGGCCTCGTAGATCTGTGCGGGGTGAACGGACGTCGCGCTGAGCACGCCGACCGGAAAGGTCTCGTGGCCGCGCGGATAGCGAATGGCCCAAGCGGCAGTCGTCGGGTGGCCGAAACAGCATCCGTTCATGAGGCAACCCAGGCGACCAAAGACATGGCCGAGGGCAATTCCCGGAGCGAGGCAGTCGGCGACCCGCCAGACGGACTGTTTCAACTGCCACAACCGAAAGATTCCCGCCGCCGCGGCGCCAATGAGACCGCCGTAGAAAACCAGTCCGCCGCGCCACACGGCGAAAACTTCGCCGAACGATTTGCCGGCAAAGTCGCGTTCCCAATAGCTCGCCACGTAGAGCACGCGGGCTCCGACCAAGCCGCCGAGGATCAACCAAGGCGCGAGATCGTAGACAAAGTCGGCCGAGAAGCCCGCCCGCACCGCGTTCCGCGACGCGGCCCAGAGTCCCGCCATGAAGCCCAGGGCGACCAGCAGGCCAAAAGTATGGATCGGAAAGTCTCCGAACTGGAACAGGATCGGTTTCAACGGCGCGCCGACGGTAGCGGGCACAGCCTTGGCTGGGAAGTGAACCCGCTCCCGGCCGGCAGCTACTTCAGTTCGTGTTCGGAAACCTTGACGCCCTTCTTGAACTTGTTGAATCCGAACATGAGCGGGTCGAACGTGCCCACCGGGCTGACGTCGGCCTGTTTGGGAACCTCAAGGCCCGTCAGGTAGTGGCTGGCGTTCACGAATAGCCGGCGCAGGTCGTCGCTCTTGAGGTCAGAGGCGGCCCCAATCGTGGAGCAGAAGATCTTTGAGGTGTTGCCGGTTTCGCCCTTGTAGTCGCGGAGCCAGACGAGCGGCATGAGTGCCTTCTTGAGGTTGGGGGCATCGGTTGGATTCATGCCGACGAGGGTGCAGCCTTGCAGGAGCACGGTGGCGTCGGCCGGGAAGTCGGGGTTCACGCCGTAAACGTCGGTCGGCCCGAAGACGTCGGTCACCGAGTTCAGGATCGGGTGCTTGCTGTTTTTGCCCTCAATGAGACCGCGAGTGGCTTCACCGCCGTGATTGCCATGGTGGTAGGTCCAGGATTCGCCGACCGTCATGCCGCCGAAACCGCCACCCTTGGCGGTCCAGGAGTATTTGGCGTAGGGGCTCTGCTTGTTGCGTTCGTAGTTGAACGCATGGGTCGCGGTGCGCACTACCATCATCGGTTTGCCGGAATTCAGGTAGTCCACGAAGTGCTTCATGTCGGCGTCGGGCAGTTCGCGGAACCGGAACTGGTTCACGACGAGGTCGGCGCCGGCGAGCAGGTGCATGCCGGGGATGTTGGTCTGGTTGTTGGGATTGATCGTGCCGTCGGCATCCTGGGTGAAGAGCACGGTGCATTTGAACCCGTGCCGCTGGCTGAGGATCTTCCCGAGCTGGGGCAGCCCCTCTTCGGAGCGGTATTCCTCGTCGCCGCTGAGCATGACGATGGATTTGCCGTTGGCCTTGCCGGCCGGCGGGCTGTAGGTGACCCATTGCTGGGCCTGAACCAGAAAGGAAGACGCAACGAGGCTGAATAGTAGGGACATTGGCTTCATCAGTTTGAGTCTGAACGACGAAAATGGCGCCGACAACCTTCAGCGGACGCGAATTTTTCCGAACGCCGCCGGTTGGCCGTTTGGTTTACGCAGGTTGACCCTCGGTGGCACCAACCCTACCCTGAGCTGAAGATGGCGGTCACTTCACTGAATCGACCCGACGGCGGAGGCAGCGGCAGCCCCGTGCCGCCATCCTTGGGAAACTGGGAAGCCATCGTGGCACCCGTCCACCCGTTCTTGGATCGGGTTGCGGCCCGGTTGCACGACCAGTTGGCCGCCTTCGAGCCGGAGATCGCCGAGTATGCCCGTTACGCCCTGGACAGCCAGGGCAAACAATTGCGTCCGGCACTGGTTGCGCTCGCCGGTAGCACGGTTGGAACCCTGAACGATGACCTGGTGACGGTTGCCGTCATCATCGAGATGGTCCATCTCGCCACGCTCGTGCATGACGACATCATGGACGACGCCCAGCTTCGCCGGCGGCGTCCGACGTTGGCGGCGCGATGGGGTAGTCAGCTGTCGGTGCTGCTCGGGGACTGCCTGTTTGCCCACGCGTTGCGGCTCGCCGCCAGCTTTCCGACGCCGGCCGTGTGCCGCGCCGTCTCCGAAGCCACGCTGCAGGTCTGCACCGGCGAGATTCTCCAAACTCACCGCCGCCGGCGCTGGACAGTGTCTCGCGAAGAATATTTCAAGGTGCTCGAGATGAAAACGGCGGAGCTGTTTGCACTGTCCTGTGAACTGGGCGGGATGCTGGCCGGGGCCACTGCGCCGCAGCAGTCCGCGCTGCGCCGATTCGGCATCAAGCTGGGCACCGCCTATCAGGTTTATGACGACTGTCTCGACCTGTATGGCTCGGAACGGGTCGCCGGCAAGTCACTGGGCACCGATCTGGCCACGGGAAAAGTGACCCTGCCGTTGCTCACCTTTCTGGAGCGGGCCAACGCGGCCGACCGGGCCGAGATGCTGGGCTGGCTGGATCGATGGGAAACGGGTTATTTCGTGGGGGTCCGGGCTCTGCTCGAACAGCATGGGGCCCTGGCGGAATCTTCCACCGTCATTGAAAGGATGCTGAACGAGGCCCGGGCCGCCCTCTCCGAGCTGCCCCGCCGGCCGGCGACGGAGGCGTTGGATTCCCTGACGCTGTTTTTGTTTCAACAAACGGCCGCCCTTGGTGTCTGAAAGGCCGTGACCGCCGCAATCATGGAGTCCATGCCCTCTTCGCTGCCGCCGCGCGGGCCCGTCCCGGCGGAGGAACCTGGGGATCGGGCCTTGGTGGCCCAGGCGCAGGCGGGAGACCCCGATGCGTTTGAGCAGCTGATCCAGCGCCACCAGCAGCGGATTTATGGCCTCTGCTACCATCTCACGAGCAATCACGAGGACGCCAACGACCTGGCCCAGGAAGCTTTCATCAAGGCGTGGAAGGCGCTCCGCAATTTTAAGGGAGACTCCAGCTTCTACACCTGGATTTACCGGATCGCCTACAACGGCACGCTCAATCACCTGAAACAGAGACGGAATCGGACGCCCCACATCAGCCTGAACGATCTGGACGCGCACGCCGAGCATGACTCCGAACTGGTGCAGTTGATTTCCCACAAGACTCCACGCCGGGACGCCGGGTTGACCGAACTGCAGCGACATTTGAACGAGGCGATGCAACGGCTGTCCGAAGAGCATCGGACCGTGGTGGCACTGCATGATGTCCAGGGAATGCCCCACGACGAGATCGCCAGAATCATGAATTGCAACCCCGGCACCGTTCGTTCGCGACTTTTCTATGCCCGCCAGCAACTTCAGGCGTGGCTCTCCGAGTTCATGAAATAAGCGATGAATCAGACTCCAGATGATTTTGATGACCTGCGTCGCCTGCTCGCCTTGAAGCGGCACGAGGTGCCGCCGCCGGGATATTTTGACCGTTTCCCCGCCCAGGTGATGGCCCGGATTGGACGCGAGGAAGCCAGCGCTCCGAAACCCTGGTGGAGCAGCCTCTTCGTCTCGCTGGCTTGGCCCCGCCTGTTGGCGGCGGCTAATCTGGCGGCTCTGGCCGGCGTCGGCATCATTGGAGTGACGCTCGTCAATCTGCGGGAAGAGGATCTGCCCGGGGCCGAGCATTTCGCGGCGTTGCAAATTGAGGACGCGGCGCAGGGGTTGCTGCCGGTTGCCAACGGGGAAGCCTCGCCGGCGCTCTTCGGGGCTTCGATTCCGGGCCGCGGAGATTCACTGGTCGTGCCGGTCGGATATGCGGTTGCGGAACCGGCCCACCTCCCTGCCGAAAATGTGTTTGCCACCCCGTCGCGGACAAATCGGCAGATGCGATTCTACCTGCGCGAATAAGGTGGTGGACTCTCCCATTCACGAAGCGAAAACAAAAACGCCCGCTCAGTGAGCGGGCGTTTTTGCCTCCGTTCGGACGGGTCCGTCCACGAGCTATTGGGCCGGCACGAAGAACAGGCTGAGTTTCAGCTCCGACAGGGGGATCTCGAGCCGACCGTTGTCGTTGATGCCGCTGTCGCGCACGTCCTTCTTGCCCGCCTTTTCGAAGGAGATGAGGTAACGGGCGCCGGAACGAACCCAGGTGCCTTCCGCCGTGAGGGCCGAGAGGCCTTGGGCCCCGAAGTTGGCGAAATATTTCTTCGCGAGTGAAATGGGATCGGTGGGCGTGGCCGCTGAAGTGGCCGGGGCAGCGGCGGGATTGGGCGCACCGGGTCGAAGGCCATATCGTTGAGCGAGAATCGGATCGAGGCGCGGACTGGCGGCGGCGGCCGTTTCAACCCCTTCGGCCGGGGTGGACGCCGTCGCAGGCAACACCGGCATGGGCACGTTAAGAACGAACTTCCCGTCCGGATAGGCCACTGCGGTGGCGTTGGTCAGAAACGTGACCAGCACCGAACGGAGGCTTCGCAGTTCGGCCGGCGGTAGCGTGGTGCGCTTGCGGCGGGCATCGATGATCGACGGGGTCACGTCTGCCCGCCACCGGCCAAGGATTCTTTCGTCGTCATACAGCGGACTTTTCCCGGTTTCCAGATAGGTCTTCAGGTCCTTGAGGTCGAGTTTGCCGAGCGCGTCGCGCAGGTCGGTGCTGGCCAGCACGGCCTGCGTCTTCGGGTGGTTGTGCAGCGCGGTGAGCCCGGACTTGTCATCCAAGAGTTTCAGGTATTCGGCGTCGCCCAAGAGGTCGGTAAACTCGCTCCGTTCAGAAATGGCGAGGAGCGGCGGATAGGTCAGCAACCGGGCCCGGACCGCCGGATTTTCGTGGATCATGCCGAGCAGGTCGGCGATCTGGTAACGCACGGCCGGCGTGGCGTCCAACGACGCAAAGGTGCGATCCCAGCCGGAACCGGCCATGTCGGTGCGCATCTGGGTGACCAGCTTTGCCGGGGCGACCTCGAGGGCGTCGTTGTTGAGCTGGGCGGTCAGGTAACCGGAGGAATAGATCGGTTTCCCGGCGGCGTAGAAGAGGATCACTCCGGCCAGCATGCCCACAAAGAGGCCGAGCGCCTTGTTCATCTTTTCGAACTGGTCGCGCGTGACGTCGTCCTCCCGATACTTGAAGTGCAGTTCCACCGGCTTATGCGCGGCGAAACCGGCGCCGAAGAACGCCAGCCACACGAGCAGGAACGCAATGGTGGCCGGGAGGCCATAGAGCCAGACGGGATTGCTGGCCGTGAGTTTGGCGACCAACGGGGCGAGGATGCCGCCGAGCGCGGCGGCGACGGCCAGGCCAATCAGCACGCCGATCAGCGAAACCAGCGAACGAATTGCCCCGGTTTGGAATCCCAGCGCGGCAAAACCTCCGACGAGCACGAGCGCAAGCAACCAGATGAACATAGGCGCACGCTATTAAGCATGTTCTGTGCGTGCACGCGGAAAATGTCCCAAATTCACCCCATGAACCTTTCGCCCCGGGTCCGCATCTGTTGGCCGCGTTCCTTGACTTGCCCCCACCCTTGGTCCGTAGCCTACGCGCGAATGAACCGTTGGCTCCTCCGCCTTGCCGTGATGTTGGTCTGCCTGCTGGCTCTGCCGCACCGCTGCCCGGCACCCATCATCTACCGGGCCGGTGAAGGCTGGACCTACGAACCCGTCGGCGGTGACGGCGGAAAATGGCGGCGCAACCGGGCCAAAGACCAGCTCCAGGTCGCCAGGGAACTTTTCGAGCAGAAGCAGTATCGGTCCGCGCTCAAGGCGGCTCGGCGCGTCGTGAAAGTGTGGCCGCTGTCGGACTACGCGGGCGAGGCCCAGTATCTGGTGGGCCGCTGCTACGAAGCGCGGCGGATGGATGAGCGGGCCTTCAAGGAATACCAGCGCGCCCTGTTCAACTACCCGAAACTCGCGAGCTACGACGAGGTCCTGAAGCGCCAGTTCGAGATTGCCGGACGCTTCCTGGGGGGGCAGTGGTTCAAGCTCTGGGGCCACATCCCGTTCTTTCCCTCGATGGAGAAGACCGCGCAGTTTTTTGAAACGATCCAGAAGAACGGCCCCTTCAACGAGACCGGCCCCGGGGCGCTCATGAACGTGGGCGCGGCGCGCGAGAAGCAGAAGGATTATCCCAAGGCGGTGAAGGCCTACCAGCGGGCGGCCGACAAGTATGCAGACCGTGAGGCCGTCGCCTCGGACGCGCTTTACAAGGCGGGCATGGCCTGGTTCAAACAGGCCAAGGAGGCGGAATACGACCAGTCCGTGGCCGGCAACTCCATCGCGACCTTTCAGGATCTCGGCGCGCTGTATCCGCAGGACAAGCGGCTGCCGGAAACCCAGACGCTGATCTCGGAAATGCGCGCCGAACAGGCCCGGGGCGCCTTTGAAACGGCAAAGTTCTACGAACGCAAGAAGCGCTATCAGGGCGCCGTGGTTTACTACAACGAGTCGCTGTTGAAGGACGCCAAGTCGCCCTTCGCGGAACAGGCGCGTCAGAAGATCGGGGAGCTCAAGCCACGCGCCGATCGGCAGCAGAAGAAGGTCACCGACTACGAGGCGTCCATCCGCGCGTTGCGCACGGGAACTAACTCGCCGCCATCCGGCAAGGAAACCGACAAGGCGAAGGAACCCGCGCCCGCACCGGAGAAAAAATGAGGCCTTTCCTCAAGCTGCTTGCCGGTGGTCTCGCGCTCGTGCTTTTCGGAGCCGGCTGTGCCTACAGGCTGGGACCCACCAATGGCTCGGAGGCCCGCAGCCGCAGCGTCCAGGTTCAGTTGTTCAAGAACCAGACCATCGAGCCCCGTCTGAGTGAACCCGTGGCCCAGTCGTTGCGCCGGCAACTCGCCCAGGAAGGAACGTTCCAGCTTGCCAGCCGCGATGGAGCCGACGTGTTGGTTACCGGTGAACTGGTCAAATACGAGCGTCGGCCGGTCAGCTTTCAGCCCTTTGACGTCGTCACCGTCCGCGACTACGAAGTCCGGCTGACCGCGCGGGTGAAGGCCGTTCAAGCGGGTTCCGGGGAAGTGTTGCTCGATCGGCTGGTCTTCGGGCGCACGCTCATCCAGTCAACTCAAGATCAGGGCAGTGCCGAGCGGCAGGGCGTGGCGTTGGTCGCCGACGATCTCGCCCGCAACATCACCTCGCTGCTTGTGGACGGGAAGTGGTGATGGGGAACTGACCAAGGCCCAATTTCCTATGACCAAAATTCGCACCGCAGGATTGCTTCTAAGTTGGGTCACTGGTCCTTGGACATTGGTCATTCAAGCTGCCGATTGGCCGCAATGGCGTGGCCCCAAACGCGACGGCCATACCTCCGAGACCTTGCCGTCGTCGTTCGCCTCCGCCCCGAAACAGCTCTGGCACCTTGCGGTCGGTCATGGATACGCCGGACCGGTGGTGGCCGGTGACAAACTGCTGCTCGTCGCCGAGGCCAACGGGCAAGAGACAGCCCATTACCTTGAGGCAGCTTCCGGCAAGCTGCTGTGGGCCGTTCCCGTGGGCGAAACCTACGCGGATGAATTCGAACCCGGCCCGCGTTGTGTTCCCGTGCTCGACGGCGACCGTGCTTACACGCAGACCTGCCGCGGTGAATTCCGCTGCCTGAACCTCAAGGACGGTTCCACCCGCTGGCAGTTTCATTTCCGGGATTACGGCGCCACTTGGACCGAGAAGAAGGACGGCGGGGTCGGTGCCGCCAACCGTCGCGGCAACAGCGGTTCGCCCGTCGTCTTCGGCGACCGGGTGCTGGTGCAGGTGGGCAGTGCCGAAGGCGCCGGTCTGGTCGCCTTCGACAAGCTCACCGGCAAGCTCCTGTGGAAGTCGTCCCCAGACCTCACCACCTACTCGTCGCCCGTCCTGGGCGAGCTGGCCGGACGGCCGCAGTTTGTCAGTGCGACCTGCGAAGGATTGCTGGCCGTGGCTCCCGAAGACGGGCGGGAACTGTGGCGGATGCCGTTCAAGACCTACGCGAACCGCAACGTCCTTACACCGATCATCGCCGGCGACACGGTGTATTTCTCCAGCCACTCGACCGGCTTTCGCGCCGTGCAGGTCACGCGGGAAGGGGACGCCTTCAAGGCCGCCGACGCGTGGTTTAACCGCGACGTGAAGATCAACCTCTCAACGCCGGTGCTGGTGAAGGGGCACCTGTTCGGGCTCGGACCGGCGAAGACCTACATCTGCCTCGAACAGGCCACCGGCAAACTCAGGTGGTCCGAGCCCGGCTTCGATGCCGTGGCCTCGACGGTGACCGACGGCTCGCGCCTGCTGGTGACCAACGACCGCGGCGAAGTCCTGCTGCTCGCCGCGAACCCGGAGCGTTTCGAGGAACTCGGCCGCTTCCAGGCCACGGGCAAGACCTACAGCCACCCGGCCGTGGCCAACGGCGTCTTCTACCTGCGCGACAGCCGCGAGTTGGCCGCCTTCGCGCTGCGCTGACAGGGGCGCGGACGGTCTTCGTCCGCGAGAATGCCTCGAATTACCGGCGAGCCTTCAGAGAACCGGATCGCTGCGGAATTTCGCCGCCGTGTTGGTGCCAGCGGCACTGGCGGACGAAGACCGTCCGCGCCCCTGTCAGTTCGCCGGCCAGATGAAGTCGAGGTCGGAGCCGGACATCGCCGCGGCGTCCCGAAGTTGTTCGCGAAGTCGCCCAGAGCTGACCTGCTGCACGCTGCCGTCACCGAGCAGTAGGTTGCCGGCGTTTTTGTGAACGTCCTTGGTCCAGCCGGCGGACTTGAGGGTGGCCAGATTGGTGGCGACGGAGTGTGGGATGCGGAGGGCGACTTGGGAGGGTGGCGTATTGGTGTCGGCACTGAAGGGGCCACCGGCGAGGTTACGGTCCCCGCCGAGGATGGATTGCGGTTGCTCCTCACTGGCACTGGTGCCGATGAAGTAACTGATCGCTTGGTCGCGGACTTGGGTTTGAGCGGGCGCCATGAGGTATGTCCACAAGTTGGTGCTTTTTTGAAACCGCTTCATATCGCTCGGGCAGTGAACAAGTTTGGTCGTGGAAAGCTCGTTCGAAAGGATCGCGAAGTTGGCGGCGACGCCTTGGGCCGGTGTCAAAAGCGCTCCCGGAATCGTGGCGTAGTTGATCGGCACTGAGTTCGGCCGATTGGTCGCTGGGCCCTGCCACGGAAAGTGATCTTGATTGTCGGTCGAGTAGATGCGGTAGGCGAGGCCGATGTTCTTGAGATTGTTGACGCAGTTGATGCGAGGCGCCCGGACTCTTGGCGTCGAAATCGTGGGGATAAAGATGAAAAATCCCAGCAACACCACACACACGATCACCACCGTCATCTCAATCCAGGTGAACGCGGCTTGGCGGTTCGGCTTCGTGGCGTGCATGGGCTGAGCTAAGCAATGGCGGTGCCAGCGGCCGTCCTTGGCTGAGTCCATTTTCCGCTTTGTGCTTGACCTTTGCCGGCGGCCTGAACGATGTGTTTCCCTGCAATGAGGAGTCCAATTCTTTCCCCGTGGGTCATCGGTGCATGCTGTGCTGCAACATTGCCAGTTTCCCAGATGACGGTCGCCCAAACCATCTCGCCAGCCTTCAGCGGTGACTACACCGCCTTAGACCTCGGCTCCGTGCCCGGAGTGCCCGGTCCTCTTGGGGGCGTCACTTTCAAGGCGGGCGATCCAAACACGCTGCTGATCGGTGGTTTGGCCAACAATGCCGGCGGCGGCATCTACCAGATCGGTGTGGTCCGCGACGGCAACGACCACATCACCGGCTTCAGCGGCTCGGCCACGCTGTTCAGCTCGGCGGCCAACATCGACGGCGGTCTGGCTTACGCCCCCAACGGCGTGCTGCTCTACACGACCTACAGTAACAACACGATCGGGCAGATCAAACCCGGCAGCAGTGCGCCCGACCTCATCACCGACCTCAGCCCCTTGGGAATCTCCAGCTCGGTCGGGACCCTCGCTTTCGTTCCTGCCGGCTTTCCCGGCGCTGGCCAGCTGAAGGTGGCTTCCTACAACACGGGCGAATTTTACTCCGTCGCCTATACGTTGAACGGTTCGGGAACCTACGACCTGACACTTCCCGTGCTCGAAGAGACGATTCCTTTCGGACCGGAAGGCATCCTCTACGTCAGTGATGCGAACCCGGTGTTTTCCGTCCCCAGCGTGTTGATTTCGGAATACAGCGCCAATCGCATCAGCGCTTACGACATTGACGGCAATGGTGATCCCATCGCGGGCTCGCGGCAGGACTTCATCACCGGACTCAGCGGCGCGGAAGGCGCAGTGATGGACCCGCTCACGGGCGATTTCTTCTTTTCCACCTTCGGCAGCGGAGACCGGCTCATCCAGGTGCAGGGCTTTGCGGCGCCGAGCGAAGTGCCGGAAGCTTCCACCTGGGCGGCCATCGGATTCGTCAGCTTGGCGGCCTGCGGCAAAGCGCTGCGCAGGCGCTCCGCCAAGGCTTGAGGCGCGCCTCAGTCTCGTATCCGTAACAACTGTTTCAGGTAACGGCCCGTGTGGGATTTCTCCACGCGGGCTATTTTTTCCGGGCTGCCCTCAGCCACGATCTGGCCGCCGGCTTCGCCGCCTTCGGGACCGAGGTCGATCACCCAGTCGGCCTCGGCGATCAGGTCGAGGTTGTGTTCGATCACGACGACGGTGTGGCCGGCGTCCACGAGCCGCTGGAGCACTTCGACGAGCCGGCGCACGTCCTGCATGTGCAGACCGATGGTGGGCTCTTCGAGGATGAAGAGGTCGCGCTTCGGCAGGCGGACCGGCGAATCCGGATTGCGGACAATGCCCGGATCCGCTGCGGCCGCCTTCAGTCCGCCCAGCAGGTGGGCGACGAGTTTGATACGCTGGGCTTCGCCGCCGCTGAGCGTGGGGCTCGTTTGCCCGAGCCGTAGGTAATCGAGGCCGGTGTCGTGCAGGGCTTCGAGCGGGCGCAGCAGCTTGCGGTGCGCGGCAAAGAACTCCAGCGCCTCGGCCACGGACAGGTTCAGGACATCGGCGATGGACTTACCCTGCCAGGTGACGTCGAGGGTCTCTGGATTGAAACGTCCGCCGCCGCAGCGCTCGCACTTTACCTGGGCGGTCGGCAGGAAGTTCATTTCCAGCTCAATCACGCCCTTGCCCTCGCAGTCGGGACAGCGGCCCTGCGCGGAGTTGAAGCTGAACCGGCCCGGGCCGTAGCCGCGCAGCTTCGCCTCGGTGGCGGAGGCGAAAAGCTGCCGGATGTCATCAAAGAAGCCGACGTAGGTCGCGGGCGTGGAACGCGGCGTGCGGCCGATGGGCGACTGGTCCACCTCGTGAACGGCGTTGAGGACTTCGAAGCCGGAGACGGTTGCGGACTGCGGATTGCGGATTGGTGATTTGGCGGGCTTCGCCAGCGCAGCTTCGACGGCAGGAAAGAGGCAGTCCTTGATCAGCGTGCTCTTGCCGGAACCGCTGACGCCCGTGACGGCGATGAAGCGGCCCAGCGGGAACCGGACGGTGAGATCCGTGAGGTTGTTCTTCGAAGCGTGGTGAAGGACCAAAGTAGGGCAGGCTGCTAGCCTGCCTGGGTCGCTTGTCTTCTTTGCTTTGGCTGGTTTCACCGACTTGGCGGGCAGGCTGGCAGCCTGCCCTACCTTGACTGGCCTCCGTTCCCCGCGGGTCGGATAGGTTTTCGTTTCCAGCGCCTTCAGCATCTGGCCGGTGAGCGAATCGGCGTGGGCCAGCAGCTCGGGCAACGTGCCGGCGGCCACCACGCGGCCACCGTTCACGCCCGCACCGGGACCGAGGTCGATGATGTAGTCGGCGCGGCGCATCGTTTCCTCGTCATGCTCGACCACGACGAGGGAGTTGCCGCGGTCACGGAGTTTGTGCAGGCAGTCCAGGAGCCGGTCGTTGTCGCGGTTGTGCAGGCCGATGGTCGGTTCATCGAGCACGTAAAGCACGCCGCTGAGGTTTGAACCGAGCTGCGCGGCGAGCCGGATGCGCTGGCCTTCGCCGCCGCTGAGCGTGATGACACTGCGGCCGAGCTGAAGGTAGCCGAGCCCGACCTCGCGCAGGAAACGGAGCCGCTCCCGGATCTCCGGCACGATGTCGCGCGCGACTTCGGCGGCGCGGCCTTCGAGCTGGAGTGAATCGGCCCAGGCGTGGGCGGCGTCCACGGTGATCGAGGCGAGGTCGTTGATGGTAGGGCAGGCTGCCAGCCTGCCCGAGTCGTCGGGCTTTTTGGCCTTCATCGGCTTCGCCGATTTGGTGGGCAGGCTGGCAGCCTGCCCTACGTTGAGGCGCACCGCCCTGGCCTCCGGCTTCAGCCGTGCGCCGTGGCATTCCGGGCAGGGTTCGCGCTCGCTCGCCCAGCGCCACCAGCTTTCCTCGATGGCGTCGGCATTGGCCCCGCGCTCGGTGTCGGGAATGTGGAAGAGTTCGCCGAATCCGCGGCACTTCGGGCACCAGCCCTGGCTGGAGTTGTAGGAGAAATCCTTGGGGTCCAGCGCCGCGAAGCTGCGCCGGCACGTTGGGCACGAGCGGTCGGTAGAATGCACCGTCAGCCGGCCCCGCTTATCAAGCGCGAAGAGCACGCCCTTGCCGATGGTGAGGGCGTCGTCCACGAGCTGCCGCGGGTCGGATGGGTTGTGGGCGGGTTGCCCTGCAACCCGGGCGGCTTGGCGGGGCAAACCGCCCACCGGCGCAAGCGTGCCGATGACCACTTCAATGTCGTGTTCCTTGAAACGGTCGAGGCGGAACGGCTCGTCCGTGCGATACCATTTGGCGTCGGCCCGCAGCTCCTCATAGCCGTGCTTGCGCGCCCATTCGGCGATCTCGCTGTGGAAGCCCTTCCGGTTGCGGACGACCGGTGCGAGCAGGGTCAGTTCGCCGCGCGCCTTCGCTTCGGCGGCGAGGGTGAGGCGCAGCTCGTCGCGGGTCTGGGCGGCGACGGGCACGTCGCAGTCCGGGCAGTATTGCGTGCCCAGCCGGGCGAAGAGCAGGCGGATGAAATGGTAGATCTCGGTGACGGTGGAGACCGTGCTCTTCCCGCCGCCGCGCGTGGTGCTCTGTTCGATGCTGACCGTGGGTGGCAGTCCGGCGATGAGGTCCACATCGGGGCGGGCGAGCTGCTCGACGAACTGCCGCGCGTAGGCGCTCATCGAGTCAAGGAAGCGGCGCTGCCCTTCGGCGAACAGCAGGTCAAAGGCAAGCGTGCTCTTGCCGCTGCCGCTCACGCCGGTCACGACCACGAACTTGCCCCGCGGGATGTCCACCGACAGGTCCTTCAGGTTGTGCTCCCGCGCACCTCGCACCGCGATGGCGTCGGCGGGCAGGTCGGTGTAGGCGGCGGCTTCGGTGTCGTTCAGCACGGCGGGAGAGTTAGCCGGCAATTGCCGCCCGGCAACGGTGAGCGACCGGAGAAGCCCAAAGAACTGCATCTCAGGCATTGCCGCCGTGGGGGCGCGTCGAGGAATCTCTGCGGGCCGGTCACCGATGATCCTCCGGACCTCCATATGCCGTTTCCGATTGGGCCTGTTCCTGGCGCAGTTTGCGTTGGCGGCCGGGCTGTTGCTCGGGGCCGGGGCACGGTTGCCGGTGGGGTATTCGATCAAGCGCTGGCCGAGCACCGAGCAACTGCCGTTTACCGCGGTCGAGGCGATCGTCCAAACCCGGGACGGATTCCTCTGGTTTGCGATGAACGGCGGACTCGGCCGCTTCGACGGGGTGGCCCTCGAGGTCTTTGACGCCAGCAACACACCGGAGCTGACGGTCAGCTACGTGACGGCGCTGGTAGAAGACCGCGACGACGGACTCTGGATCGGCACCGCAGGCGGTGGGCTGCTGCGCCATCGCAAGGGACGCTTCGAACGCTTCGCCGCCGCGCAGGGCCTGGCCAACGAACAGGTCAAGGCGTTGTCGCTGGGGGCCGACGGGCGCCTGTGGATCGGCACCGACGGCGGCGGCATCTTTGTGCGCGACCTGAACGGCCGAATCCGCGCACTGACGCAGGCCAGCGGGCTGCCGGAACCGTTCATCGCCGGCCTCAAGCAGGACGAGGCCGGTCGGCTGCTGGTGCTGACGTTTCGCAACGGAGTTTACCTCCTGAAGGGGGACCGGTTTGAGGCCGTGCCGGTGGATCCGCCGCTTGACCTTGCCCGCGGCATTTCCCTCACGCGTTCCCCGACCGGACGGGTGTGGCTGGGGTGCAGCCGCGGTCTTTACCAGTTGGTGGGCGACCGGTTTGTCCCGTGGCTCTCCGGTCGCGAAATCGGCGGGGAAACTCCGTTGGTGGCGTGGGAAACGGCGACCAACGAAGTCTGGATCGGCACCTCCAAGAGCCTCATCCGTTGGCAGAATGGCAATTGGGAATCGTATCCGACCGGCGGGGCGGCCTCGGCCCGCACGGTGGGCGGGTTCGTCGTCGATCGGGAAGGCTCGGTCTGGCTGAGCACCGAAGGCGGCGGGCTGATCCAGTTGCGGCCGACGCCGGTCGTCACGCTGGGTTCGGCGGAGGGGTTGGCGGGGGACGAAATCACCAGCGTGCTCTCGGCCCGTGACGGAACGCTTTGGGTGGGCTCTTCCCACGGTCTCATCCGGCTCGACGCCACGGGCCCCCGGCGCCTGGGCAAGGCCGAGGGGTTGCCGGACGACTTCATCTTCTCGCTGCAGGAAGACGACGCCGGAGCGGTCTGGGTCGCGACCCGCCAGGGCGGGATGGTTCGCTGGACCGGCCAGTCGTTTACGCCGCTGCTGAAGGAGGAGCAACCGGAGTCCCGCAACGTCTGGTGTCTCGCCCATGGTGCCGGGGGCACGATGTGGGCGGGAACCCCGCTCGGGGCGATCCAATACCGTGATGGCCGCCGGGCCCGGGTGGTGGCGAAAGCGCAAAAACTCTCCAACGACGATGTCCGGGCCATCGTGGACGACGGTCGTGGAGTGGTCTGGTTTGGCACCTCCTATGGTTTGAACCGCCTCGATGCGTCGGGAATGATCACCTACAGCGCCCTGCCCGACATGGATCCCATCGAGGTCGTGATCAGCCTGCATCTCGACCCCGATGGCACGCTCTGGATCGGCACCATGACGCGCGGGCTTTTCCGGCTGCGAGACGGGCGCTTCGACCATTTCTCGACTGCGAACGGCTTACCGAACAACACCATCAACTCCATCGCGCAAGACCGCGCGGGCAACCTCTGGCTGGCGACCGGCCGCGGCCTCGTCCGCGTCAGCCGGTCGAGTCTGGAAGCGCCGGTGCCCGGGAAGGTCCGGCGGCTGGAGGTCGAGATCTTTGGCCGCGCGCAGGGACTGCGTTCCGAGGAAACGACGGGAACGATCCAGCCCACCTGTGCCCAGGACGCCGAAGGCCGGCTGTGGTTTGCCACCGCGGACGGCTTGGCGTCAGTCCAACCTGCCAGCCTCTTCCTGAACCGCCGGCCCCCCCCGGTTAAAATCGAACGCATGGCCGTTGAGGGATCCGTCGCGCTGGCAACGCTGGTGGGCGGCGGGCCCGATGGCGCCGAGGTTGAACTCCGTCCGGCGGCGGAACTGGGCCATGCTCCGGCCCCTGCGGGTCTCCGCCGCGCCGTGTTTGATCCGCAAGGATTGGAATGGCTGCGAATTCCTCCGGGACAGGAACGGCTCGATTTTCAGTTTGTCGGTCCGAGTTTCATCGCCCCGCACGCGGTGACCTACCGTTACCGGCTCAAGAATTTTGACCGTGAATGGGTGGAGGCGGGCAACCGCCGGGCCGCCTACTACACCCGGGTTCCTCCCGGCCGGTATCTCTTCCAGGTGCAGGCCCAGAATGAAGCCGGGGTGGGCAGTGAACCGGGGGCGGAGCTGGCGGTGATGGTGGTGCCTGCGTGGTGGCAGGTTACGGTTGTGCGGTGGTCCGCCTTGGTCCTGCTGGGGGGCGGGGGCATCTTTTTCGTCCGCGCCCGCATTCGTCGCCTGCGCCGCCGACAGGAAGAATCGGCGATGCTCTCGCGTCAGTTGATCCGGTCTCAGGAGAAGGAACGGGGCCGGCTCGCGGGCGAACTGCACGATGGTCTGGGACAGGAGCTGCAACTGATCCGCAACCGGGCGGAAATGGCCCTGCGCCGGCACGCGCCGTCGCCCGAACTGTCGCGGGAACTCGGCTCCATCTCGGAAAGCGCGGCCCGCGCGATCGGTGGCGTCCGCGCCCTGGCCCGGGGTCTCCGTCCGCCCGAACTGGACCAGTTGGGATTGACCCAGGCGTTGCGCTGGCTGGCCCAAAATGTCAGCGAGGTGTTTGCCGGGCGGCTGGAGTTCCGCGTCGACCCGGTGGACGGGCTGCTGGACCGCGAAAAGGAGCTCGATGTCTACCGCATCGGCCAGGAGGCGTTGAACAACGCGGTGAAGCATTCCCGCGCCACGGAAATCACCTTCGAAATGCAGCGGACCGGCGAAACCCTGACGCTTTCGATTTTCGACAACGGGCAGGGCTGTTCCGCCCCGGTCGAAAGCGCCGAGGGCAGGGTCGTCGGATATTCCGGTTCCGGACTGAAGATCATGGAAGAACGGGCCGCGATGCTCCACGGCACATTGGAATTTCAAAGTGAGCCGGGCGTCGGAACTCGGTTGACGCTGCGCCTTCCGGTCGACGACAAGACGCCCGCCGCATGACCCGTGTCCTCATCATCGACGACCACCCGATCTTCCGGCAGGGGCTGCGCCATCTGATCGAGGCCGCGCCCGGACTGAGCGTCGTGGGCGAGGCCGGTGACCTGGCCGGCGCGGCCGGACAGCTCGCCGCCGCGCACCCTGACGTCGCCGTCATTGATCTCAACCTGGGAGCCGCCTCGGGTCTCGAACTGGTCACCCGCTGCCGCGAAATGACCCCCCGGGTTGCCTCCGTGGTGCTGACGATGCACCGCGAGGAGAGCACGTTTGACGGGGCCCTGCGGGCGGGGGCGGCCGCCTATGTGCTCAAGGAAAACGCCAGCGAAGATGTGTTGACGGCGATCCGTTTGGTGGCGGCCGGCGGGTTCTTCGTGAGCACGGGGCTCAAGGAATTCCTGAGTCGGCGGAACGACCTGGCCAAACTCCCCGGGGAGTCTGCCAAGTTGAAGCTCCTGACCCCCACGGAGCGGCGGGTGTTGCGGCTCATCGAAGCCAACCGCACGACCAAGGAGATCGCCCACGAGCTGTGCATCAGTCCCCGCACGGTGGAGTCCCATCGGGCTCACATCTGCGAACGGTTGAATCTCCGCGGCGCCCAGGCGTTGCTCCGTTTCGCGCTGGAGCATCGGTCGGACCTCTGAAGCGGGGTGCGTCCCTCCCGGAGCTTCCGGTTCTACTGCAGGGCAGGGGACCCTGTCGTGGCGGAAGCCCGGCAAACTGGACCGTTCCAACGCGCGCACATGTGGCCTCGCCGGCGCGATTTCTCCTCGCGCAGTATCCCGCTTCTGCCCGGGTGGTCGCGTGGATCACCGCTAAACAAGGGCTTGAGCTTGGGCGCTGCGGGCAGCGTCTTCCTCCGTAGTGCTACGGATGGGGATATCCGTAGTGCTACGGATGGGGATATCCGTGGTAACACGGATAGGCAGGGTGGGTGCGGCTGTGCGACAAAGGGGGTGTGACTGGACAGGAAAAGGCGGCATGACCGTGATGATTGTCGATGACTCAGCCCCGATGCGCGGACTGCTCCGCGAGGTGGTGGCGCCACTGGCGGACCACGTGGTGGAGTGCGCCGACGGCGCCGAGTTTCTGGCGGGCTTCGACGCCTGCCAGCCGGACTGGACGGTGATGGACGTGCGGATGCCCCGGCTGGACGGCGTGAGCGCCACGCGGTTGCTGCACGCGCGCCATCCCGGGGCCTGCGTGCTGCTGGTCACCCAGTTTCCGAGCCCGGCGATCCTGCAGGCGGCGAGCGAGGCGGGCGCGGTGGCGTGCCTGGCCAAGGAGGAGCTCTACCGGATCCCTGAATTTCTGCCGGGCGGTTCACGCCATCCGGGAGCGGCCCGGCCCGGGGCGGTGACTCCGGAGGCGGCGCCATGAAGCCCGTCCGGCTCCGCCGAAACTTTGCCCGGCGGATCCGTATGAACGGATTGGGCGGACGAATCCTTTTTCGGACGGAACTGAACGCCGGAGCCTGCGAAAGCCGATGAACCTGCACTCGATCCAGTTGGAAGCGACGGCCGCCGTGGCGCCGGGAGGAACCGCGAGCCCGGCGCGGCGGAGTGCGCGGCGGCGCGGGTGGCTGGCCGGGGCGGCCGGCCTGGCGGCGCTGCCCGCCCTGGCGCTGCCCTTCACCTACCAGGGACGCCTGGTCGACGGCGGGGCGCTGGCCAACGGTAACTACGAGCTGACCTTCCGCGTCTTCGACGCCGGGACGGCGGGCACGCAGGCCGGGGCCGACGTGCTGCTGCCCTCGGTGGGCGTCACCAACGGGCTGTTCACCGTGGCGCTGGACTTCGGCAACGGGATCTTCACGGGCGCCAGCCGGTGGCTGGAACTGGGAGCCCGGGTGGCCGGCAGCGCCGATGCGGTGGCGGTCATGGACCCGCGCCAGGCCATCACCGCCGTGCCCTACGCGCTGTATGCGCTGGGCGGCTCCGGGGACGCCGGCACGCTGACCAGCGGCACGCTGCCGGACGCGCGGCTGAGCGGGAACATCGCCCGCGGCGCGGACCTGCTGACCCTGAGCAACGCGCTGACGGCCCGGCTCGGGGCCACCAACGCCGCGCTCCAGACCCAGCTCAACCAGCTCTCGAGCCGGCTCGACGCGCTGACGACCTCCCTGCTCAACGTCTCCAACCAGTTCGTCGCCACCCTGCCACCCGGCGCCGTGGTCGCCTCCGTCCAGGCCGGCGACGCCGGCCTGCTCGGCCAGGGCCTGAGCCAGATCGCCAAACTCGAAGGCCCCGGCTGGAAAGACGGCAGCACGGCCGGCGCCCCCGGCGCCCGGGTCGGCCACAGCGGGATTTGGACCGGCAGCCGGCTGCTCGTCTGGGGCGGCACGGTCGCGGGCGCCCCCGCGGCCACCGGCGGGGAATACGATCCCGGCGTCAACGCGTGGAGCCTGCTGTCCCCGCTCAACGTCCCCGCGGCCCGCAGCGGTCACGCCGCGGTGTGGACCGGCACGCGGCTGCTCGTCTGGGGCGGTTTTGGGGCCGGCTACCTCGCCACCGGCGGCGCCTATGCGCCGGCCAGCCTCACCTGGACCGGCCTCGCCACGGCCGGCGCCCCCGCCGGCCGGGACGGCCAGGTGGCCGTGTGGACCGGGGCGCGCCTGCTGATCTGGGGCGGCCGCAACGCCGACGGCCTGCTGGCCGACGGCGCGGCCTACGACCCCACCGGCGACGCGTGGTCCGCCCTGCCGGGCGCGAATGCGCCCAGCGCCCGGCGGCGGGCGACCGCCGTGTGGGCCGGCGACCGGCTGATCGTCTTTGGCGGTGAAGGCGCGGCCGGCGAAGTCGGCAGCGGGGCGGTGCTGCCGCTGAGCGGCGGCGTGACGCCCGCCGCGGCCTGGTCGGACGTGGCGGCTTCCGGGGCCCCGGGCGCCCGGGTTGGCCATACGGCCGTCTGGACCGGCACCCGCATGCTGGTGTGGGGCGGCAAGGGCGGCGGCACCCCGCTCGGCAACGGGGCGGCCCTCGATCCGGTCAACAACGTCTGGACGGCGCTGCCCGCGACCGGGGCCCCGGCGGCCCGGTCCGGTCACAGTGCGGTGTGGACGGGCACGGAGATGCT
>JAYUSF010000230.1:0-43154 GCA_043755815.1 Verrucomicrobiota bacterium | reverse complement strand
ACCTGCGGGGCAGCTACATGAACTGGGTGCGGTCCTGGCTTCGGCTTGCGCGTCAGCGCATGGCTGGCGGGTGGTCTACCTGGGACCTTCGCTTCCCTCGGAGGAAATTGTGAGCGCGGCGCGGCAAGCCGGCGTGCGGGCCGTCGCGATCAGCCTCGTGCATCCCGAAGATGACCCCACCCTGCCGACTGAACTTGCTCGCCTTCGACGGCTGCTCCCGGAACCCGTGGCGATATTGGCGGGAGGCCGTGCCTGTGGTGCCTACCGACAGGCATTGGAAGCGATGCAGGCCATCATTTGCGCCAATCTGGATGAACTGACCGCTGCGCTCGACATGCTTCGCCAAGGCAAGCATTGAACGCGGCCTCTCAGGTGAAGCGTCCATCAATGCTCCAACCAACCTCTGCGCGGGACGGACCGGCCCGCGCTCTGAGCGAATCGGCGAATTCCTAAGAAACCACGGCGGATTCGCTCCGACGCGCGGTAGGGGGAAAGGTTGGGCTTCGCTGGTGCGGCCTTTGGTTACGGTGGCAGCCTTGCGCTTCGGCCCGGACTGGCCACGCTTTGCAAGATGAGCCACGGTTTCTCCGTCATGATTTCAAGGAAAGAGGCCGATGCCGGTGGTGATCCGTTCGCCGCCATTTGCGGACGGTTGTGCGCCCGTTTCACCGAACCATGAGCACTTCGGCCACCATTCTGGTTGTCGATGACACGCCCGCCAACCTAGGGCTGCTCTTTGACGCGCTAACCCAGGCAGGTCACCGCGTCCTGGTGGCTGAATCGGGCGAGAGCGCGCTCGCGCAGCTCCGGCACGAAATACCTGAGCTTGTGCTGCTCGACTACATGCTTCCCGGGATGGACGGCATGGAGGTCTGCAAACGCATCAAGGCGCAGCCCGCCTGCGTTGACCTGCCCATCATCTTCCTTACGGCGGTCAACGAACTCGACGAAAAGGTCCGGGCGCTCGACGCCGGGGCGGTGGATTACGTGACCAAGCCGATCCAAACCCCCGAAGTGTTGGCGCGGGTGCGCACCCATCTCCGTATCGCGCGGCTCCAGCGCGAACTGGCGGACGAATTGGAAATGCGTCGTGATGCCGAGGAACAACTCCGCGACTCGCTGGACCGCGCGCTGATGGTGGTGAGTCCCGAGGGACGAATCCTGTTCGCGACGCGGCTTGCCCAGACGCTGCTCACGCGCAGTTTTCCGGCGGTCTTGCCTGGCAATCTTCCCAAGGAGCTCCAGGCTCTTTTCTCCGACCGTGATTCGCCTTCCGCCGAAGTCGCTCCGGGGCTGAGCGCCCGACCGCTTACGGGCGGATGGGGCGAACCGCTCGTGATCGAGCTGCAGTCCAACACCTCGCTCGGCCCGAATGCGCTGCTGACTCTCGGGCTCACGCCGCGTGAGGCGGAAGTCCTCTTCTGGCTCAGTGAAGGCAAGACCAACGCTGAGATTGGCCTCATCCTCAGCTCGGCGCGCCGCACGGTGGAAAAGCATGTCGAACACATTCTCGAAAAGCTGCAGATCGAAAACCGGGCCGCGGCCATCCGGACGGCGCTGGCGGTCTTGAAAGGTGGCTCCTGAGTTCGCCTGCCCCAGCGCCAAATCCGGGTCGCCCTAGAAGTCTTGAAGCCTCAAGCCTTCGTCCCGCCCAGCTCCAGCACTCGGCGAAATACGGGCTCGCTGATCGGCATTACGCTCAGCCGCGAATGCTTCACGAGGAGCATATCCTGGGTCGCTGCGTCCGTCTTGAGTTGCGCTAGGGTCACCGCCTGCTTGAGCGGTTTGACCGGCACGAGGTCCACGCAGGACCAGTCACCGTCCTCGGCGGTGGGGTCGGCGTAGGCTTCCGTCACAACCTTGGCGAGGCCGACCACTTCCTTGCCCACGTTGCTGTGGTAATAGAGGACCAAGTCGCCGGTCTTCATCGCGCGAAGGCTGTTCCGTGCCTGAAAATTCCGGACGCCGGTCCACGCGGCCTTCCCGTCGGCGACGAACGCCGTCCACGCGTAGCTGTCGGGCTCCTGTTTCACGAGCCAGTATTGTTTCGGCATGGAGGGAGATTGGCGTCGAACCCGGTCCCTGCAAGCGCCGTTGGTCGGTCACTGAACCGAGGCGCTGGCCGCCACGGAACGTTCGGTTGTGGCCGCTGCTCAGGGCGTCTTCGCTGCCAAGCCTTTGATGGTGATGCCGCCGCCGGTGGACCGGAGTTTCAGCACGGATCCGCCGCCGTTCAGTTTGCCCTTCAGGGAACTGCGCGACGGCTTGCGGTCCGTTTCAACGTCCAAGTCCGAGCGGACGCCGCCGCCGATGCTCTGGGCGTCGAGGTGGAAGCCCACCTTGTCCGCGACGTAAACCGTCACGCCGCCGCCGGTGCAGTCGAGGGTGCTCTCACCATCCGGGGCCCCGATGAAGCGCGCAGTGATCGAGCCGCCGGAGGTAGAGGCCTTTACCGGGGCGGCTGCATCGTTGATCTCAATGCTGCCGCCACTCGTGGCGGCATGGACCGGACCGGCGGCCGAAGCGATGCGGATGGAGCCGCCCGCGGTGTCGGCCTTCACGGGGCCGGCCATCTTGCCGAGCTTGATGGAGCCGCCGGCCGTATCCGCGTCCACCGCGCCGGTAGCACCCGCGACCTCGATGCTGCCGCCGGCGGTGTCGGCCTTGACCGAGCCGTCAACCTGGCCGGTGCGGATGGAACCGCCCGCAGTCTCCAGCTTGAGCTGTCCGGTGATGTCCTCCACGTAGATCGCCCCGCCCGCCGTGCCGAGCTTCAGGTCGAACTTCCTGGGCACGGTGACGGTGTATTTCACGTTGAGGCCGGAGGTCTTGCGGCTCCAAAGCTGATCGGACTTTGGCAGGCGTGCCTTCACGGTCACGGTGTTTCCGTCCTGCTCGAACGTCAGCGCGTGAGCCGCAAAGATTTCGAGCGCCTTGCCGACGGAGACTCGTTTCATCTCGCGGTCCACGGTGACTGAAAGGATGGTGGTGTCCGCCGTGGCCACGGTGATGGCGCCGCGGTCGGCGTCGATGTCGAGCCGGCCGCCGGTCGCGACGGTGAACGTTCGGTTGGTGGATGTTGTGAACGCTGAGGCCGACGGGAGGATCGACAACGCGAGCAGCACCGCTGCGAGCCAGACTGGCAGGAGGTTCATGTGTTTCACGGTCGGAATAGTCCATCCGATGGAATGACGAAAGGTTTCAGAAAGATCGTTTCGTTTGCCGCTGAGGTTAGCACGTTACCGATGGGAGGCGCCCCCCAGGTGCCGGTCCGCGAACTCCAGCCACTGATCCCAGTCGTATTCGGTGACGTCGTGAATGCCCGCCCGCAGGTGGTAGCCGATGGTGGAGTGAACCGGTTGGTGCACGCCGGGCCAATCGGCGGCCGTAAGTCCGTCCGTGCCGAGCAGACGGTAAACCGGACCGGCCGCCTGGGCGGCAAGAAACTCACCGCGCGGATCGGCCCAGCGGTCCTCGACCGCGCTGGCGACGTAAACCGGCCGGGGCGCAATCAGGGCGATGACTTCATGCTGGTCCACCGGCAGGGCGGCGACGTTGGTGCTGTAGCGTTTGAAGTTGCCGTTGAACCAGTGCGGGAACGAGGTGTTGATCCGCAGGGCGGTCTCGCCGTAGTCGCGGCGGGCCAGCGCGGCACCGCCTTCGCCGGAGTTGTTGGAGATCACGATCGCGATCCGTTCGTCCTGCGCCCCAGCCCAGAGCGAAGTTTTACCCAGCCGGGAATGCCCGGTCAGCACGACGCGTTTGGCGTCAATGGCGTGGTCGGTCTCAAGATAGTCCACGACCCGGCTCAGTCCCCAGGCCCAGGCGCCGATCGCGCCCCAGTCGTCCGCGGCGAGCGTTGCGATGGGTTCGCGCGCCGGGGCGGTGCGACGGCCTTGGTTGACGGGGAACACGGAGCGAACTCCGGTGCGCCAGCCCTCGGCGTGATCCGGTTCCAGATCACCGTAGTAAACGGTGGCGAACGCGTAGCCGCGGCGGATGATCTTCTCCACGTTCCACCGGCTGGCCTGGGCCCCGCGCGAGGCTTCGGTGGCGCGGTTGTTGAGGATGCCCGCTTCTTTGTGGTCGCGCATCCAGCCGGTGGGCAGCGTGATCCCCGGGTCGCGCTCGACGCATTGGTTGCCCTCGAAGTTGAGCCCGAGGAAGACGGGCGCAGGCGCTTTGGCTCCGTTGGGCAGGTAGAGCAGCACGTGGATCACCGGCCCGGCCGCCGTGCCGGCGAGGCGAATGTCCACTTCCTTGCGGGTCGCGCTTCCACCGAGGGCGTTGGCGTCGGTCCCGGTGACGGCAAAGGTCATGCCGCGGGGCCGGCCCGGGCTCCGGCCGTAAACGTGCGTCTGGAACAGCCGGAGCAATTCCCGGCGCCGGTCCCGCCACGCTTTGGCCGAAGTGACCGCCCGGCCGTTCTCGAACTTCAGCGGGTCGGGCAGGGGATCGTTGCCGACCTTGGCCTCGTCGTAATTGATCGGAATGGCGTCCGCCGCGTGCAGCGGTGCGGCGAGACCGGCGAACAGGGCCGTGAGGACGAACAGCAGTCGTGGTTTCATGTGGGTGATTTTGCCGAAGTGTGTCGCGCCCGGCGCGCTCGCGGAACGGTGTTTGATGAAAATTCTTCGGGAAGAATCCGGCTCACGGCGGGCCGTCGTTACCCCGGATCCGTGCCAGGGCCGCCCGCATCGCCGCTACGCGGGCCGGTTCCTGACTGTAACGATTGCGGGTCTCGGCCGGTTCAGTCCGGAGATCGTAAAGTTGTCCGGCCTCGGCCACTTCGCCCCTTGTCCAGCCGCCTGAACCGCGGCCGTCGATGAATTTCCACGGCCCCTGGCGCAGGACGAAGGCACCGTCGATCGAATGCAGCACCAGTGATTCGCGCGCCGAGCGGGCCGTGCCGCGCAACACTCCAAGGAAACTCTGGCTGTCTTCGGCCGCGCCGGCGGGAAGTTTCGTGCCGAGCAGGTCGGCCAGGGTGGCGGTGAAATCGTTCAGTCCGAGCAGCGCGTCGCTCGTGCGACCGGGACGGATGACACCGGGCCAGCGGGCGAGGATGGGCACGCGATGGCCGCCTTCCCACGTATCGGATTTCATGCCGCGCCAGGCGCCATTTGCCGCGTGTCCGGTGCGCGTGACCTCGTCCGGTAGCCAGTGCGCGCCGTTGTCGCTGGTGAAGATGACGAGCGTGTTCCGGTCCAGTCCGCGCGCCTTCAGGGCATCAAGGATGAGACCGACCGTCGCATCCACCTGAGCCACAAAATCGCCGCGCACTCCGGCTTGGCTGCGTCCCTTGAATTCCAGGGTTGGCAACCACGGGTCATGCGGGGAAGTGAGCGGCAGGTAGAGGAAGAAAGGACGGGCCGCGGACTGCTGGCGGATGAATTCAACGGCCTTGGTAGCGAACTTCGGCTGGCAACCTTCATGGTTGAAACCGGGCGCCGCGGGACCGCCCCGCCAAAAACCGCCGCCGCCCTGCCGCTGGTGCTTGCTGCCGGCAACGCTGTTCGCCGGCACGCCGTCCACGCGACCATTCTCGACGAACACGTAGGGTTCCATGTCGAGCGAGCCGGGCAGGACGTAGCTGTAGTCGAATCCCACCGTGTGCGGGCCGGCACTGAAGGGTTGCGTGAAATCCACCAGTTCGGGTTTCGCGTCCGCAGTCGCCGCGTCGCCCGTCGGCGCAGGACCGGTCGTGGGCCAACCCAGACCCAGGTGCCACTTGCCGATGCACGCGGTGGTGTAGCCGTGCTGCCGCAGCAATGAGGCGGCGGTGAGCTGGCCCGGTTCGACCAAGGGCCGGGAATAACCCCAGAGCACGCCCTGTTTTAGCCGGGTGCGCCAGGTGTAGCGCCCCGTGAGCAGGCCGTAGCGCGTGGGCGTGCAGACGGCGCTCGGCGAATGGGCGTCGTTGAAGCGGAGGCCTTCGCCCGCGAGACGGTCAAGGCGCGGCGTGGGGATTTTTGAATCCCGGTTGTAGCAGCCGAGATCACCCCAGCCGAGATCGTCCGCGAGGATGAGGACAATGTTGGGCGTGGCCTTCCGGTCGGCGGCTGCCGCGAAAACGCTGCCGAGCAGGAACCCGGACAACAGAACCAAGGCCGACAACGCGCGGGTGCACGAACCCGCCAGGAGCCGTCCGGCAAGGTTGGTTCGCGTCCCGTTCACAGCTCCAGTTCGGTTGGGAACAGCCAGCGCTCCGGTTCACACCAGCCGGCGATCACGTCCAGCACGTCGTCAAGCGTTGCGCAGAGCGCCTCGTCGCCCTCCTCTTCCAGCATCCGCCG
The DNA here is from genome assembly GCA_043755815.1 of Verrucomicrobiota bacterium. Lineage (GTDB taxonomy): Bacteria > Verrucomicrobiota > Verrucomicrobiia > Limisphaerales > UBA9464 > CAIWAH01. The sequence goes on along the minus strand of JAYUSF010000230.1, from coordinate 36,858 downwards.
GCATTCGTCGAAGAGCTGATACATTGGCGCCTGCACCAGCCCTTCGGCCTTGAGCGCTTGGGCGAACTTCACGAGCGACTCGATGGAGACGTCGGCATTCAGCGCCGCTTCGAGCCGGGCGCGCTGTCCGGGCGTGGCGGGCTTGGCCTTCATCCGGCGACGGTGGTGAACTTGAAGCGGGTCTCCGATTGGAACGGTTTGCCCGGCCGCAGCACGGTTGACGGGAACGTCGGTTGGTTGGGCGAATCCGGGTAATGCTGCGTCTCCAGGCAAAACGCACCGTGTTTGGGATACGGCCGCCCGCTGAAATGGTTCGCCGTGTAAAGCTGCACGCCGGGTTCCGTGGTGCGGCATTCCAGCACGCGGCCGGACAGCGGCTCCACGACCCGCGCCGCCGGCCGCAGCGTGCCCGCCTGGCCGCGGAGCACGAAGTTGTGGTCGTAGCCGCTCGGTCCCTCGATCTGGCCGATGCGCTCGCCGATGCGGTGCGGCGTGCGGAAGTCGAGCAGCGTGCCGGCGAGCGGCCGGATTTCGCCGGTCGGTATCAGCGCCCCGTCGGCGGGCGTGAACTGGTCGGCGAAGATCTGTGCCTCGTGCCCGTAAACGTCGCCGCCGCCCGCGAGGTTGAAGTAGGCATGGTTCGTCAGGTTCACGACCGTCGGCTTGTCCGTGGTCGCCGCGTAATGCAGGACCAGCTCGTTGTCGTCGTTCAGCGTGTAGGTGACCGTCACGTCGAGGTTGCCGGGATAGCCTTCCTCACCGTCGGCACTGTGCAGGCTCAGCTCCACGCTGGCGTCGCGCGAGGTGGACCGCGTCTTCGAGGTCCACAGCTTGCTGGCAAACCCCTCGTTGCCGCCGTGGATGTGATTCGGGCTGGCATTGGGCGTCACCCGGACCTCGCGGCCGTCGAGCGGGAAGCGGGCGTTGTGAATGCGGTTGGCGTAGCGCCCGATGACCGAGGCCGCCGGAAAACCCCTGAGGTAGTCCTCCAGCGTGGACGCGCCGCAGACGACGTTGGTGGCGTTGCCATGCCGGTCTGGCGCGTTGATGGCGGTTACGGTGGCCCCATAGTCCATCACGCGGACGAGCAACCCGTGGCGGTTTCGCAACGTGTGAACCGGCACCCGGCGGCCGTCAGCGAGGGAGCCCAACGGTGCGGAGGCCACGCGGACCAACTCGGCCTCGCGGTTGACCACACAGCCGGTGGCTAGGCCGGCGAGAGAAGTGAGTCCCAGCACGCAGGCCTCGCGGCGGGTGAATTGTAGCGCAGTAGGTGACGAAGTGGACATGGGCGCAGACTAAACAAATGGGAAAGCGACGTCTGCCAAGAATGTTGTCTCGTCGATGCTCTGGATCAGCTTCAAACCCGAAAGTTCAGACGGTCCTTGCTGATCTTGGCGAGTGCGTTGGCGGCTTTACCGATCACCGGCCGAGTGACGACGGCCTTCGGATTCCAAGCGACTGCGATCCGGCGGTCGAAGGCGCACAGGCTGGGCAGGGTTTCGATCTGGCAGTCCGAGAACTCAGGCTGGCGGGCCATGAACTGTGGCAAGATTGCCGCTGCCATTCCCTGCCGGACCGCTTCCGCCGCCTGCGGTAACGATGAGCACCAGAGCCGAATCCTCAGCTCGTGGCTGCCTAGTGCCCCGGCCAGTGAACCAGTGGTCATCTCCGCGGTTTCAGCCAAGGCCAGTGGAAGGCCATCCAGCAGGTTACCATCTTTCTTTGGATGTCGAATGGCGAGATTCGGCGGAATCACCAGCACGTGCGTTACCTCGCCAGCCGGGAGCGCTTTCAAACTCCTGGGCAACCCGCTTTGGCGCACGATTCCGAGGTCGCAATCGCCCGTCAGCAGGCCCTCGATCGTGTCGGCGCTCCGCCGGTTGAGCAGAGTCCAACTCACGTTGGGGACGACCTGTTCCACCTCCGGCAAGACCGGCACGATCAACCCTTGCAGGAGGCTTTCCCCGGCCGCGATCCGAAGTGATACCGGCTCTTGGGCACAGGCGAGGGCAAAGTCCTGAAGCGCGCCAAAGCTAAGCTGCGCGATGGCCAGCAGCTCCTTGCCGGCCGCGGTAAGTGAGAACTGACCTCGACCACGGCGCACCAGTTCGGCTTCGAAGACCGCTTCCAGCTCCTTCAGTTGTCGGCTGAGTTGGCTTTGCCGGCTCGGACTTCCTCCCGACGCGGCGGTGATGCCGCCGGCTTTGGCGATGGCCACGAAGGAGGCGAGTCGGTCCAGCGAAAGACCCCGGCAGGTGAACAGGTCATCAGTCATCAGGCGCACGACCGCATGACTCCACAGTCATGCGGTATGCGGGAAATAGGCTAGCTGCCCGGTGGACTCGTGGAAATACTCCGCCACACCTGAGTTGCTTCAAACGCTAGGAATGACGGAACAACGCGAAACTGATGCTCGAATCCTGATCGACGCCCAACTGCGGGCCGCCGGCTGGGATCCTGCGGACAAGTCCCAGATCACCACCGAAGTTTCGGTGCCCCTGGAGGCTGCTGCGACTGCTCGGGACAACTCACCTGCCTACCAGGCCGGACCTATGCCCGACGACAGCCCTGCGGTTGGCCGCGGCCGGGGCGATTACGTGTTGCTCGATTCCAGCGGACGGCCGCTCGCGGTCGTCGAGGCCAAGCGTGCCGCCATCGACCCCTACACCGCCAAGAATCAGACGCTGCCTTACGCCGAATCCCTTGGCGCTCCCTTCATTTTCCTGTCGAACGGCGAGGTCATCTACTTCTGGGACTACCAGAACGACGACGCCCGGCTGGTCAGCTCCTTCTACTCGCGCCGGGATCTGGAACGTCTGGTCTATCTCCGCAAGGAGGCGAAGCCCCTCGCCACCGTCCCCATTCCGCAGACCTACCTGCGCCAGGGTGAAATCCGTGAAGTTCGCGACTACCAGCAGGAATGCCTCAAGGCGATGGACCACGCCTTCGAGTTGGGCAAACGCCGCTTCCTGAACGAACTCCCGACCGGCACGGGCAAGACCGATTTGGTTTGTCTGTTCCAGCGGCGTCTCTTCGAGGCAGGACGTGCGGAGCGAATCCTCTTCCTCGTGGACCGCGAACAGCTCGCCCAGCAGGCCATTTCGGCGATTCAGGAACTGCTGCCCGGCCACAGCAGCTATTGGCTGCAAGCCGGCATGGTCCGGCAGGAAAAGCAGATCACCGTCGCCTTGCTCCAGACGATGATTGGCCGTTACCGCGAATTCACCGCTGGCTACTTCGATGTCGTCATCGCCGACGAGTGCCACCGCTCCATCTACGGTGCCTGGCAGGCCGCGCTGACCCACTTCGACGCCTTCCATGTCGGTCTGAGCGCCACTCCGGCTGCCTATATCGAGCGCAACACGTTCAGCTTTTACCACTGCAAGGACCGGCAGCCCGACTTCAGCTACCGCATCCAGGATGCTTTCGCGGGCGGCTTCCTCACGCCCTACAAGTTCGCCACCGGCATCACCTGCCTGCTGGCCGATGGCACCGAAGTGGACGGCACCGCCTACGACCCGGGCGAGTTCGAGCGCAAGTGGACCAACGAGGTCACGAACCGGAAGATGATGCAGGAGTTCGACCGCCTCGCGTGGGAGAACTATCGCGATCTGGCGCCTGGTCAGAAAATCGGCCCCGGCAAGGGCATCGTCTTCGCCATCTCCAAGCACCACGCCGCACGGCTCTGCCAATACCTCAACGAACTCCACCCTGAGCACAAGGGCCGCTACGCCGAGGTCATCACGTCCGACATCCCCGATGCCGCGGCCGCCATCCGACGCTTCAAGAATGAGACCTATCCCATGGTCGCGGTGAGCGTGGACATGCTCACCACCGGATTCGATTGCCGCGAGGTGCTCCACATCGTGCTTTGTCGCCGCATCTTCAGCCCGATCCTCTACCAGCAGATTCGCGGACGCGGCACCCGCACTGCGCCGCATATCGGCAAGCGCCGGTTCGTCATCTACGACTTCTTCCGCAACCACGAATACTTCAACGACAGCGAAACTGACGTCTTCACCGGCACCGGTGGCGGCTCCGGCGGTTCCCGCGGTCCGCGACCACCCGGCCCGGACGCGGAATTGGTTGAACTCGGCCTCAATGACGAATGGCTCGAAGCCGTCTCCTACGTCGAGGTTGGCCCCGAAGGCGAGCGCGTGGACAAACGCGACTACATCTCCACCTGGGAAAAGGACGTCCGCGCTTCCGCCACCCACGATCCGCTGCTCACCAAGATCAAGGCCGGCGAACTTCTCACAGCCGAGGAAGAGCAGCAGCTCGCGCACGCGCTCAACCAGCCCGAGCACTACTTCAACGAGGACAACCTCCGTCGCGCCTACCGCCGGCCCGACGGCAACCTCATTGATTTCGTCCGCGCCGCCCTGGGCACCGCCCCGCTCAAGACGCGCGAGGAAGAGGTGGCCGAACTGTTCCGCGCCTGGCTCGTCACCCGCAACGTCACTCCCAACCAGGCCCAATACCTCTCGCTCCTCAAGAACCGCGGCCTTGCCCGCGGCCGGCTGGACCTGACCGACCTGTTCACGCCGCCGCTTTCCATCCTCAACGCCGCCCAGGTGGGTGTCGAACTCTTCGGCGAGCAGGGCCTCAAGGAGGTCATCGCCGATCTCAACCACTCCGTCTTCATCCGCCGCGCCGCCTGACCTGACTTCATGGACCAAGCCCTCCGTTCCAAGCTCGACCGTGTCACCAATGCCCTCTTTGCGGGCGGGGTGAACAACCCGCTCACCTACATCGAGCAGCTTGGCTACCTCATCTTCCTCAAGCTCCTCGACGAACGCGAAAGCGAACTCGACCTGCAACGCCGCCTCATGGGCGACTCCACCAACGGCTCCGGCCGCTCCCTGTTTCCCGACCAGGCCGCCCGCTATCGTTGGAGCCAGTGGCGCTTCAAGGGCGGCCCAGCGCTCCGAGACTTTGTCCGTGACGAGGTCTTTCCCTACATGGCCAGCCTCGGAAAGGAAGACCCCCAGGTCGCCATCTACTTCCAGGACGCCCGCCTCGAAGTGGACGACGCCAACGTCTTCAAGGTCGTCGTGGATGAACTCGACGGCATCGAGTTCAAGAAGCTCGGCACCGACGTCAAGGGCGACATCTACGAATACCTGCTCACCTACCTCAACACGATGGAGGGCGCGCTCCTCGGGCAGTTCCGCACTCCCCGCCAGATCCGCCTCGCCATGGTCGCCATGCTCGATCCGGACTTGGGTGACACCATGTTCGATCCCGCGGCCGGCACCGGCGGTTTCCTGATTGATGCGGTGGAGCACGTCCTCGCCAAATACTCGGAGCAGCCCCGCGAGGTGCCCATCTACGGGGAGGAATGGCTGGAGAAGCGCGGCCAGACCATCGCCGAGGCCAAGGCCGCCATCCCAAACCTCCAGACGTGGCGCAAGGGCGCGGGCGAAAAGATTCCCAACTGGGCCGTGCTCGAGCAGTCCATCTACGGCTGGGAGGTCAGCCGGCAGATGATGCGCGTCTCGATGATGAACCTCGTCCTGCACGGCATCCGCGCCGCGCATGTGAAGCGCGCCAACGCCCTCTCCGAGATGGGCGGGCTGACCGACGAGGATCTGCGCCGCAAATACCGCGTCGTCCTGTCCAACCCGCCGTTCGCCGGCGTGCTGCCCAAGGAATCCATCCGCGGCGACCTCGCCACCACGTCCAAGAAGAGCGAAATCCTCTTCCTCGAAGTGGTGATGAATTCCCTCGCGCCCGGCGGCCGGGCGGCGGTGATCGTGCCCGAAGGACTCCTGTTTGGCTCCTCCACCGCCCACGTCGCGCTACGGCGACGGCTCGTCACAGACTACGAGCTGCTGGCCGTCGTCTCGTTGCCGGCGGGTGTCTTCAAACCCTACGCCGGCGTGAAGACCGCCATCCTCGTCTTCAGGAAACCGGTGACGGGTGACGAAGAGCGCGTGACGAGGGAACAGGCGGCGGACGCCTTGTCACCTGACACCCGTCACTCGTCACTAGGCACTCGCCGCGTCTGGTTCTACGAAGTCCGCAACGACGGCTTTGACCCAGACAAGATCACTGGTGGCGGACGCGGCCAGACGCCGGACAAGAACGACCTGCCCGACTTGTTGCGACAGTGGTCGAGCTACAAGGCGGGCGGCTACCAGACGCCACCGGGCTTCGAAGCCGTGGAGACACTGCCACCCGGCACGCCGGACCCCCAGTGCTGGTGGGCCAAGCCATCAACCATCGCCGAAAACGACTTCAACCTCGCCGCCGGCCGCTACAAGCCGCGGGTCGCTGACGCCACCCCAGAGGAAGACCCTGCGGAACTCATCCGCGAGACATTAGAGAAGGAGCGGAGAATCGTCACCGGACTCGACAAGCTCTTGGCGGAAGTGGAGGCGCAGCGGTGAAGTGGCCACTCGCATCGTTGAAGCTGCTCTCGACTCTTGGGCCGCAATACGGTGCCAACGCTCCTGCTGTGGTCCGCTCCGGCAAGCGCCCTCGCTACGTCCGCATCACCGACATTTCGAGCGACGGCAGGCTCCGTCCAGATGGGGCGGTTGAGGCTGACCTTGTTGATGAAAGTGAATTCGCATTGGAGGAGGGCGACCTTCTTTTCGCACGAAGCGGCAACACAGTGGGCAAAACCTATTGCTACAGTCGTGCTGACGGACCGTGCGTCTTCGCTGGTTACATGATTCGCTTTCGCCTGAATCGTGCACTCGTTGAACCGCGGTTCGCATTCTTCTTCACGCAATCGGAGCCGTATCAACGCTGGCTCGACAGCAAGCGCCGCGTCGCGGGCCAGCCCAACGTCAACGGCGCGGAGTATTCAAGTCTCGTTCTCCCGGTTCCCGCGCCGCGCGAGCAGCGGCGCATCGTGGAGTTGCTAGAGCAGGCGGACGCGCTGCGCCACCAGCGCACCGAAGCCGACACCCTTGCCGCCCGCATCCTCCCCGCGCTCTTCCGCAAAATGTTCGGCGAGCCGGTGGCGAATCCATTCAAATGGCCAATCGCCAAGGGAGCGCAAATTTTTGGCAATGTGAGATACGGGGTTGGAACTCCACCGCCGTTTGCGCCGTCAGGAATTCCTTTCCTGCGTGCCGGCAACATCGACCACGGGCGGTTTGTCCCCAAGAATCTCGTGTATTTTGACGAAGCTGATGCTCACAGCATCGAGCGAAGCCGGGTCAAAGCGGGCGAGGTGATAATCGTTCGGCGAGGTGCCTACACCGGAGACTGCGCCGTTGTTCCGAGCGAGTTCGATGGCGCGTTCGTCGGCTATGACCTCATTTGCACCGCGAACTCAACGACTGAACCGGAGTGGTTCACGGCAGCGTTTCTTTATCCAACGGTCTGGCAGCAAATCGAAACCTTGCGCTCGCGAGCTGCACAGCAGGGATTGAACAAGCAGCAGATTGAGGAATTCGCGCTCCCGTATCCGCCAAAGAAACTTCAGGAACAGTTTGCTCAGCGCGTTCGGGACGCCCGACGAATCGAGGCGGAAGCTGAAGGGAGCCGCGCGACGTTGAACACACTTTTCCAAACCATGCTCCACCGCGCCTTCACCGGCGAATTGACCGCCCGCTGGCGCGCAGCGCACCTCAAGGAACTGCTGGCCGAAATGGAGCAGCAGTCCCGCGATCTCCGGGGCCAACCCGCCTGAGCCCACCGCCCATGCCCGCTCCGCTGCCCACGTTGGACGAAGTGCTGGCCGCCGCCGCGGTCGGCGAGTCCAGTGATTGGGAGTTCAAGTCCGCCAAGGGCGGCCTGCCCCGGAGCCTGTGGGAAACTTACAGCGCCCTGGCGAAGACCGACGGCGGCGTGATCCTGCTCGGAGCCGTGGAACGGGAGGACGGTGTCCACCTTGATGGTCTGGCCGGACCCGCACTGGCGAAGATCCAAAAGGAGCTTTGGGACAACCTCAACAACCGGGGCAAGGTCAGCCTGAACCTGCTGACGAATGGGGAGGTGACGACCTTGCCGGTGGGCGGGGCAGGGGCACATCTCCTCGTCCTCCGGGTGCCCCGGGCCTCCCGATCCCAACGGCCGGTTCACCTGGGGCCGAATCCGCTCGGGAACACCTACCGCCGCCAGCACGAGGGCGATTACCGGTGTCAGGATGACGAAGTCCGCCGGATGCTGGCGGATGCCGCCCCCGAGCCGGCGGACCTGCAGATTCTCGAAGGCTACACGCTCGCGGACTTGGATGCCGCGTCGTTGCAGCAATACCGCCAGCGGTTTTCCGCGACCAAGCCGGGCCACCCGTGGCTGGCGTTCGAGACTAAGGAGTTGCTGGAAAAGCTTGGCGGTTGGCGGCGGGAGCGGGTGGGGAGCCGGGAGGGCCTGACGGTGGCGGGTTTGCTGATGTTTGGGCGCGAAGCCGCCATCCGGGCACCCGAGGGGCGTCCGCAATACCATGTGGACTTCCGTGAAAAGCTGGAGCCGGACCGGCGTTGGACGGACCGCCTGCATCCCGACGGAACCTGGGAGGCCAACCTGTTCCAGTTTTATCAGCGGGTCTGGCCCCGGCTGATCCGCGACCTACGGGTGCCCTTTCAACTGCGGGACGGCGTGCGCTCGGACGATACGCCCGTGCATGAGGCCCTGCGCGAAGCCCTGGTCAACGCCCTGATCCACGCCGACTACACCGCTCCCGGCGGGGTGGTCATCGAACGCCTGCCGGACCGTTTCATCCTGAGCAACCCCGGCACCCTGCTGGTGGGGTGGGAGCAACTGCGCCGCGGCGGAGTCAGCGAATGCCGCAACAAGATGCTCCAGCAGATGTTCCAGATGATCGGCGGCGGCGAACGCGCGGGCTCGGGCTTCGACAAGATCCAAAGCGGCTGGCGCAGCCAGCATTGGCGGGCGCCGCGGCTGCAGGAGCAGGCCCAGCCGGACCGGGTGATGCTGGAAATGCCGATGGTCAGCCTGATCCCGGCGGAGACGCTCACCGAATTGCGTCAGCGGTTGGGTTCCGCACTGGAGCAGATGGCTCCGGCGGAATTGCAGGCTTTGGCAACGGCCGTGATTGAAGGGGAAGTTTCCAATGCGCGGCTGCAACAACTGTCGAACGATCATCCCACCGACATCTCGCGGATGCTCGCGGGGCTTTGCGAACGGAGGCTGCTGACCTCTGATAACCGCCGCCGCTGGACCCGCTACCGGATGCGGGGCGAAGACCCGCTGCCCCTGTTCCCGCCATCCGCCGACAAATCCGCCGGAGACTCCGCACATTTGGCCGGGGACTCCGCACATTTGCTCCCGGAATCCCGGCCGCCCGTGGACCCAGACGGGCCGGAATGGTTGGCGTTGCAGCGGGTGGCCGGACCGGTAGCCAGCAAAGGTCGCGTGGCCGAAAGCGTGGTTACCGGGGCCATCCTGGCCCTGTGTCGGCGACATTTTGTGACCGTGGACCAGTTGGCCCGCCTGTTGGACCGTAATCCGGCGGCGCTCCGGGCGCGGTTTGTGAAACCTTTGGTGGCTGCGGGCCGGCTGCTTTACCGTTTTCCTGAAGCCCCCAATCGGCCGGACCAGGCCTATACGGAAGCCGTGCCACCGTCCGCCGCAGCTCTGGCGGTGAACCCCCTTTCCTCCACCTGACCCTCGCCATGCTTACCTCGCTGCATCTCGGCAACTTCAAGGCGTTTGGCCGCACCCAGCGGCTGCCCATCAAACCTCTGACGCTGATCTTCGGCGCGAACAGCTCCGGCAAATCGAGCCTCATCCACGGTCTAATCCTTTCCCGTCACGCGCTCGACACCGGTTCGTTCCACGCCGTCCGCACCGAAGTGGGCGGCGACAGCGTGGATCTCGGCGGCTTCGCCTGCTACGTCCACCGTCGCAACCTCGAAAGCCGCGTGGAGATGCGGTTTGAACTGGGCGGCTTGGACACCGGGCGAATCGCCTGGCTCAAGGATTTCGCCGATTCCGTCGCCGTGGAACTGACCGTTGGCTGCGAGGTGGACAACGTCGGTCGTCCCCTGCGGGAAGGGCGACCACGCATCATCCGCTCGGTGATCAGCTTGGGCGGCACCGACCTGCTGACGATCAGCCATCGCACGCCGGAGGGATTGGCCTTGGGCATTGCCGGGATCCACGAGGCCACTGCCGGTGCCGGCAGCGCCGAATGGGTTGCCGCCATCCGAAAGCAGTATTCCCAACTGACGACTTCGGAGTTCCGCATCGACCGCCTGAACACCGAACATCCGGCCTTCGGTCAGTGGATCGAAGCATTGGTGCTTTCCTACACCACGTCCCAACAGGTCACCGGGGAGGATCAGGCGACCGCCCGCAAGGCTTTGGCGGACATGCTGAGCGAGCTGGCCTTGGACAAGGGAAGATTGCTGCCCGTGCGGGTGCGGTTGAGTGCCGCTTCAAAGGAAGGCGACGGGGCCTTGGCCGCGCTGGGCCGGGCGACCCGCGCGGAGGACCTCACGTCGGCGCTCCACATGTTTCTGCCCCGGGCGTTGAGCGAACTGCTGGAGACGGTCGAAGCGTCGCTGGCGTCGTCATTGGGGCAACTGAGTTACCTGGGCCCCTTGCGGTCGTGCCCGCCGCGACACCTGGCCGGCATGGACGACCATGACCGGAACTGGACGGCGGGTGGCGGTTACGCTTGGGACGCCGTGCGTCGAAACACCGGGCTACGGGAACGGATCAACGGCTGGCTGGGCGGCTCCGACAAACTGCAGACGCGGTATCAGTTGGAAGTCCGGCGGTTCATTTCGCCCCGGCAGGCGGAAACCTCGCTGGCGCTGACTTTGGAAGACGAAATCGAAGCCCACGGATCGACACGGTTGGACGGGGATGCGCTGACGGAGGTGCTGGTCAGCCAAATGGAAAAGGACGAATCGCTGGACCGGCTGGATGAGTTGGTGCTGGTGGATCAGCGGACGCGAACGGTCGTTTCGCACCGCGACGTCGGGGTGGGCATCAGTCAAGTTCTCCCTGTCCTCGTCCACGCCTACGCCGACAAGGAACGCCTGGTCGCCATCGAACAGCCCGAAATCCACCTGCACCCGGCGCTCCAGGCCGAACTGGGCGACGTGTTCATCCAGTCGGCGTTGGGAGAGCAGCGCAACACCTTCCTCCTCGAAACCCACAGCGAGCACTTGATTCTGCGCCTCCTCCGGCGCGTGCGCGAAACCACCGAGGGCACGCTGCCTCCCGGTTTGCCGCCGGTTCGGCCGGAAGACCTGTCGGTGCTCTACGTGCAACCCGGCGAGAACGGTGCCGAGGTCATCGAAATGCCGGTGACACCCGACGGTGACTTCGGCCGTCCCTGGCCCGGCGGCTTCTTCGCGGAGCGACTGGAGGACCTGCCGTGATCCGGGAGTTCGCCGTCGAACCAGAAGTCATGGCGACCTGGCAGCACTTCCGGGAACTGTTCCACCAGTTCGGCGTCAGTCAGGGCCGCTTGATTTCGGAGTTTCCTTCGAAGTGGAGAAAAACTCTCTATGAGTTGGTCGCTGACCGGGAAAAGAAGGGGCTGATTGATCCCGCCAAGGCCAAGTCCATCTGCGACAGAATCGCGGCCGCACGAGACCGGTTTTGCAGTGCCGGAGGCCGGGCCTTTGACCCGTCACCCGACATGACTTGGCTGAAGAACGCGTGGGCACACCAGACCCGCCAGCCGTTTGCCGGAATCATTGTGAGACCGGAGTCCTGTCCGGCGCCGGCCAATGGGGTCTTGGTTGCGGGCGACTTCGATCCAGATTCCGCACCGTGGAAGGCGGAACGGCAGGCAAAGGTGCCCCGCACCACCGTCGCGCTGACGGAATGCGCCCGCCTATTGCTGCTCAACTCGAAGGAATTGGTGCTGGTAGAACCCAACTTCAATGCGACGGAACCCCGATTCATGAATTCCGTAATCGAATTCGTCGCAGGCGCTGGGCGAGGAAAGCCGTGGCAACGTTGCGAACTGCACACGAGAGCGGCCGAAAATTCCTCAGATCAAACGACGAGGACTTACAACTGCCGGCGTAGTTTGGAGCAATCGCTGCCCAGCAATGTTTCCGTCACAGTCCATTTCTGGCATCGCCTCCCCGGCGGCGAAAAGCTGCACGCCCGTTACCTGCTGACGGAACTTGGCGGTCTTCAGTTCGACTACGGCCTGGATATCGGCGAACCGGGCGAAACAACCGTCGTCACATTGCTGGACCATTCGCATTGGGCCGAGGTGCGGGAGGACTACCGCTCGGGATCAAAGACCTTCGTGCCCGCCCAAGGTTCGCCCATTCAGGTCGTTGGCTGAAGCGGGCGCCGGAAAAGGGATTCGCTTAGAAGTTCTTCCCTTGCGCCGCCGCTGCCGCCCGCTAAACAGCGCGCCCCATCTTCATGCAAGAGCGCTTCATCGCCCGCATCGCCGCCGAGCTGAATGTCCCGGCCACCAAGGTCGCCGCCACCGCCAAGCTGCTCGCCGAGGGCGGCACCGTGCCGTTCATCGCCCGTTACCGGAAGGAAGTCACCGGCAGCCTCGACGAGGTCGCCATCACCGCCGTGCGCGACCGCATGACGCAGCTCGTCGAGCTGGAGCAGCGGCGCGAGGCCATCGTGAAGTCGCTGGTCGAACGCCGCCTGCTCACGGATTCGCTGAAGGCCTCCATCGCCGGCGCCGACACGCTGAGCGCGCTCGAGGATCTTTACGCGCCGTTCCGACCGAAGCGCCGCACCCGGGCGACCATCGCCAAGGAAGCCGGCCTCGAACCGCTCGCGGACCAACTCTTCGACCAGCAGGCAACGGTGGACCCGCAGGCGGCGGCCGCGCCGTTTGTGAATGCCGAGAAGCTGGTGGCCGATGTCGCCGCCGCGCTGGCCGGCGCCCGGGACATTCTCGCGGAACGTTTCAGCGACGACGCCCCCGCCCGCGCCAAGCTGCGCGAGCTGTATTGGAGCGAGGCCACCGTCCGTTCGAAGGTGCTCACCGGGAAGGAAACCGAGGCCGCCAAGTTCAAGGACTACTTCGACTGGACCGAACCCGTTTCAAAGATTCCCAGCCACCGGCTGCTCGCGATCCGGCGCGGCGAGGAGGAGGGCTTCCTGCTCATGCGCATCACGCCGCCCGAAGAGGACGGCATCGCCATCATTGAGAATCTCTTCGTGAAGGCCCGGGGCACGCCCGGTGCGGAACAGGTCCGCCTGGCTGCCGTCGATTGCTACAAGCGGCTCGTCGGATTCGCCATCGAGGCCGAGGTGCGCATCGAGTCCAAGAAACGTGTCGACATCGAGGCGATCCGCGTGTTCGCCGAGAACCTTCGCGAACTCCTGCTCGCACCCGCGCTCGGCCAGAAAAACGTGCTCGCGCTCGATCCGGGCTTCCGCACCGGCTGCAAGACCGTGGTGCTCGACCGCCAGGGCAAGCTGCTGCACCACGACGTCGTCTATGCGACGGCCGGCGGCGCGATGCAGTTGCGCGAGGCGGCGGAGATCATTCGCGCGCTGGTGGCGAAGTTCTCCGTGGAGGCCATCGCCATCGGTAACGGCACCGCCAGCCGGGAGACGGAGCAATTCATCCGGGCGTTGAAGCTGCCGGCGAGCATTGTGATCGTGTTGGTCAACGAAAGCGGCGCGTCCATCTACTCGGCGAGCGAGGTGGCCCGCGAGGAGTTCCCGAATGAAGACCTCACGGTCCGCGGCGCCGTCAGCATCGGCCGTCGGCTCATGGACCCGCTGGCGGAACTGGTGAAGCTCGACCCGAAGTCCATCGGCGTCGGCCAGTATCAGCACGACGTGGATCAGCCGGCGCTGAAACGCGGCCTCGACGACACCGTGATCTCCTGCGTGAACCGCGTGGGCGTGGAGCTGAACACCGCCAGCAAGCAGCTGCTCAGCTACGTGTCCGGCCTCGGCCCGGCGCTCGCGGCGAACATCGTCACGCACCGCAACGAACACGGGCCGTTCCGCTCCCGCCGCGAACTGCTGAAGGTCGCGCGGCTCGGTCCGAAGGCCTTCGAGCAGTGCGCCGGCTTCCTCCGCATCCGCGACGCCGGAAACCCGCTCGACGCCAGCGGCGTGCATCCCGAGCGCTACGAGGTGGTGGACAGGATGGCGCGCGATCTCGGCTGCGATGTGAGCGGGTTGGTGCGCGACGGTTCGCTGCGCTCGCGCATCCAGCCGGAGAAATACGTTACCGAAACGGTCGGCCTGCCGACGCTGAAGGACATTCTCGACGAATTGGCGAAGCCCGGCCGCGATCCGCGCCAGAAGTTTGAGGTGTTCGCCTTCCAGGATGGCGTCGAGAAGATGGAGGACCTCAAGCCCGGCATGAAGCTGCCTGGCATCGTCACCAACGTGACGGCGTTCGGCGCGTTTGTGGACATCGGCGTGCACCAGGACGGACTCGTCCACGTGAGCCAGCTCGCGGACCGCTTTGTGAAGGACCCCGCCGAAGTCGTGAAGGTCGGCCAACGGGTCCATGCGACCGTGACCGAAGTGGACCTCGAACGGAAGCGGATCGCCCTCTCGCTCCGCGCCGCCCCGCAGATCGGCGCCGCCAAGGAACAGCGCACGTCCCCTGGCAGCCCCCGCCCGCAAGGCGCTGGACCGCGTCCGGGGCAGGGGCAGAAACCGTCGTTCAATCCGAACGCGGGCGGTTGGAACGCGCTGTCGGATGCTTTCGACAAGGCGCGGGGTAAGCTTTGACTTGAAAGTGTCGCGGTTCATTTGGCAGAAACTTGCTTCCGACGGCTTCACGACGGCACCTTCTCGCGACACGTGAACCGTATCGACCAACGTTTTGCCGATCTGCGCGCCCGCGGGCAGAAGGGGCTCGTCATCTACATCGGTGCCGGCGACCCGAACCTGGAAGCGACCCGCCAACTGGCGCTCGCCTTTGACCGAGCCGGCGTCGACGTGTTGGAACTGGGCGTGCCGTTCAGCGATCCGTTGGCTGACGGCATCGTCAACCAGCTCGCGGCCCAGCGTGGCCTGGAGAGCGGCACGACGCCGCCCAAGGTGTTGGAAACGGTGGCAGCGATCCGGCGTGAGTCGCAGGTGCCGATCGTGCTCTACATCTACTTTAACCTGCTGCACCGCGTCGGTGTAGATCAGTTCATCGCCGCTTCGGCTGAGGCGGGCGTGGATGGCCTGCTGGTGCTCGATCTTCCTCCGGAGGAGTCGGACAACTACGAGGCGTTGATGACGCAGGCCGGCCTTTGCCCAATTTACCTGATTGCCCCGACGACGCCCGATGAGCGCATCGCCGTGATCGCGCCGCGGGCGAAGGGATTCATCTACTACGTCAGCCGCGAAGGCGTCACCGGCATGCAGTCGAAAGTCAGCGACACCATTGGCGAGATGACCGCGAAGATCCGGGCGCACAGCGGCCTGCCGGTGGCGGTCGGATTTGGGATCTCGAATGCTGACCAAGCCCGACAGGTCGCGGCCAACGCCGAAGCCATCGTGGTCGGCAGTGCGGTCGTGAACCGGATCGCCGAACTCGGAAAGTCACCTGACCTAGTCCATTTGGTCAGCGGATTTGTCGCCTCCCTTTCTCAAGCCATCAAACCATGAGCAAGCCGAAGAAGTCCTCCCAATCAGCCAAGTCCGCCAAGCGCACCGCTTCAGCCCAGTCCGACCGGTTCGTCATCATCATGGCGGGCGGCCGCGGCGAACGGTTTTGGCCTGTCAGCCGCGAGGCGACGCCGAAGCAACTGATCACGCTCTTGGGCAAACGGTCCTTCCTCCAGCAGGCCGTGGATCGGGTGCTGCCGCTAGTCCCGCTCAGAAACATCCTGATCATCACCAATGCGGTGCAGGCGCCGACGGTGCGGAAGCAGTTGCCCAAACTGCCGAAGGAGAACGTGATCGCTGAGCCCGTGGGCCGCGACACCTGTGCGGCGGTCGCGTTGGGTGCCGCGATTGTCGGGGCGCGTTCCACGAAAGCGGTCATGGCCGTCTTGCCCGCCGATCACGTCATTCCCGATGAGAAGAAGTTTCAACAGGTGCTGGCAGACGCCTTTGATCTCGCAGGCCGTGGCCAGGTCATCGTGACGATTGGGATCAAGCCTTCTGGCCCGGAGACAGGTTACGGCTACATCCGTCATCAACTGGAACCGCTGCCGGCGCCCACCGGGGTGAAGCGTTACAAGACGGCGTTTTTCAAAGCCGAGCAGTTCGTGGAGAAACCCCCGCTGGAGAAGGCGGTCGAGTATGTGGAGGCGGGAAACTACCGCTGGAACGCCGGCATGTTTGTCTGGTCCTTCGTGACCGTCACCAACGGCCTCGAACAGCACACGCCGGAGATGAACGAGGCGTGCCACCGCTGGTTTGCTGCCGCGGCCAAGAGTCCGGCGGCCCTGTCGAAGACGCTGGCGAAAGAGTATCCCGGCATCCGCAAAATCAGCATCGACTTCGCGCTGATGGAGAAGGCCCACAACGTGGTGGTGGCCGACGGTTCGTTCGAATGGGACGACCTCGGCGCCTGGCCGGCGCTGGCCCGCCATGTGAAACAGGATGCCGAAGGCAATGCCGCCGTCGGGCAATTGGTCCATGTCGATTCGGCCCGCAACGTCGTTTACGACGCCCGCACCAAGAACCGCGCGCCGATCACCCTGGTTGGTGTGAAGGACAGCATCATCGTTTTGGCCGATGATTCGACCCTGATTGCGGCCAAAGGCGAGGCGCAGAAGATCAAGGAACTGGTCAAGAAACTGGCGGCCGATGCGACCCTGAAGCGTCTGGTCTGACGGCGCCGGCTTGCGCCGGTGCCACTCAGAGCGTGACGACAGCCAGCCATCCTTCGCGTCCGAATTGCATCTGAAATGCCTCGGCGGCTGACTCCGCCTCGCGGCGATTGGCAAACAGGGCGAACGTGGTCGAACCGCTGCCGGACATCAGGGCCCCTAGGGCGCCGTGGGATCGGAAATAATCCTGATAGAGAGCCAGGATGGGAAACTTGCCAAAGACCGGTGTCTCAAGGCTGTTGTAGAGGTTCTGGCCGGCTGCCCGAAGGTCGCCGTTCGCGAACAGTTGGGCGACCTCGGCCGATCGGCCGGGCCGGCCGTTCAGGTGTTCCGGAAACCGGGCCAGTTCCCGGAAAGCCCACGGAGTGGCTACGCCGAACCCCGGCCGAACTAGCACCAGTGCGCAGCCCGTCAGGGCCTGAAACGGGGCAAGGGGGCTGATCCGTTCTCCCCGCCCGAACGCCAGCGCCGGGTTGGGTTGCAGGAAAAAGTTTACGTCGGAGCCAAGTCCGGCCGCGAGTTCATCCAACCGGGACTGGCACAGCGGGAACCCAAACAGTTCGTTGAGCAGCAGCAGCGATACTGCCGCGTTGGCGCTTCCTGCACCAATGCCCGCAGAAAGCGGGAGATTCTTTTTGAGGTGCAGGGAGACGCCGGAACGGATTCCGGTTTTAAGCAGGAACGCCTCCGCGGCGCGCCAGACCAGATTTGTAGAATCGGCCGGCAGGAGCGGATTGGAGCAGGTGAGGGTAATGCCGCCTGGTGATTCTTCGGCCGTGAGTTCGTCGTGCAGCGGCACCGGAAAGAACAGAGTCTCCAGTTCGTGAAACCCATCCTTTCGCTTTCCGAGGATGTTCAAGACCAGATTGACCTTGCAGGGCGATGGCCGGTGAAGGGGCATGGGAAAGAAAAAACGCGCCAACCGAGGTTGGCGCGTCGAAAGTCGACAGTGCGGTCAGTTGTCGAAGATCCGGAAACGGCTGCCCGGGAACATGGGGGCGACCTCGCCTCCGCCGATGCCCATGGCCGTGTCGGTTCGCAGGGTGGAAGTGTCGAGCGAGCCCGGCTTGTAAGAATCGGGATATACCGGGCCGGCCGGCAGGATGTAGGGGTCGCTCGGCAGCGGGAACGTGAGCACCTCGAAGAAGCCCACCGCGGTGCGGCCGATGGTGCGGTTCAGGCCGTGAAGGGCTCCACGAACACCGCCGACGCCGGGCCCGTCCCAAAGGGAGGACTGCTCAATCGAGCGGCTCATTTCGCCCATGCGAAACGGCTCGGTGAGGTTGTTGATGCCGCGGCCGAGTTTCTTTTCGGCGCTTTGGCAGCCGGTCAGCGCGAGCGCTGCGACGGCCAGGACGGAAAGTGGACTTAGGAAACGCATACGTCTTAGCTGGATGGGCGAAGCGTATGCGGGAGGGCCGGTGAGGCAAGCGTTCATTTGTGAACGTTGAGCTAATCTTCGGCGGTCACCGCGCTTGCCGACCTCTCTTTCCGCTCGGCCCACCACGCAATCACCACCGTCAGCTCATAAAGTGCCACCAGCGGTGCCGCCATCAGCAGCATCGTCAGGGGGTTGCCGTCCGGTGTGACAAACCCGGCGATGACGAGGATTCCGACGTAAAAATACGATCGGGATCTGCTCAGCCGGCTCGCGTCGAGCACGCCGATCTTGACCAGCGTCAACAACACCAAGGGAAGCTGGAAGCTGATGCCCATACCCAGCATGAACCAGGACAGGAAGCTGATATATTCGGTTGCCCGCCAGATGTCGGCGCCCAAGCCGAGCCAGTTGGCAAATCCGACCGTAGCGCTCAGGGTCACGACCATCATCACGAAGTAGCAGAACGCGACGCCCGCGAAGAAAAGCAGGCTGGCGGCCCCTGCAATCCGATAGAGGAATTTCTTTTCGTGCACATGCAGCGCCGGCAGGATGAACTGTCCGAGAAAGAAAATGATCAGCGGCGCGGAAACCGTGAAGCCGCCGTAGATCATGACTTGGATGGCGACCTTAAACGCCTCCGCCGGACCCAGGACCTGCAGGCTCACCCGCATGCCGTAGGTTGCCTCCTTAGGTGGATTGGGTTCGGGCACCACCGCGAGCACATGGTTGGTTCCAATTTCTACCGGGGTGATCCGGTAGAAGGAGTCCCGGTTCGTGGGGATGCCCAGGATCGGGAAATTTGTGGCCGAGAACTTTGCCAACTGGTTGGTCCCGATGATCAGCGCGACCTGAGGTTCGTCCGTGGTGCGTTTCTCCTGCGCCTGCTTCAGCGGCCAGACCAGGAAGTCGAAGATGTAGTTGCTGCCGCTCAGGCAGATGATCATGCCGAGCACCAGCGATACCGCGACCTTGACGAGGGTCCAGCGAAGGTCCTCGAGGTGCTCAAGAAAACTTTTTACGGGACCACCGCCCTCCGGTTCCCCGTCGGAATCGGGAGGCATCACTTCCATCTCGTCAGCCATGCGGGAAGACTCGGGGCCGGAAATCAGGCCTTGGTTTCAGGCTGGGTCTTCTCCGTCTGGGCGACGGTTTCCGAAGCGGGACGGGGCTGGGGCGCCGGGCGCACCTCTTCGTCCATCGTCCGCTGCATCTCATCCTGCACGTCGCGGGAGGCTTTCTTGAACTCCTTGATGCCGGTGCCGACGCCCTTCATCAGCTCGGGCACCTTCTTCGCGCCAAACAGGATCAGGACGACGACGGCGATGACGATGATTTCGGTGCTGCCGAGGAATGCGAATTGAAAGGTCATAAACTGTGGAGCGAAAAGGTTCAGGACTTGGGCTGATCGTCTTGGGAAGCCCGTTTGAATTCCCGGAGCCCGTCGCCGAAGCCCTTCATCAGCTGCGGAATCTTCCGGGCTCCGAAGAGCAATACGACAACTCCGAGGATCAGAAGAATCTCCGTGGTTCCCAGAAAGGCCAGGACTGGCGCGCTCATGCTCATGTGCACGGGCAAACTAGGGGGCGGTTGGGAGACGGTAAAGTTTCAAACCCAAAAGAAAAGGCCCCGCCGGTAAGCGGGGCCTGCTTGAATCGGGTCGATTATTTGACCGAGGGGAGCAGGATGATGAATTCGCCGCGGCGGTTCTTTTCCCAAGCCTTGTCGTCGTGGCCGGGATCGGCCGGTTGGTCTTCACCGAAACTCGTGGTCGTGACGCGGGAACCGGAAATGCCGAGGCTGACCAGCGATTCACGGACGGCAAGGGCGCGGCGTTCGCCGAGCGCGCGGTTGTATTCCTCGGTGCCACGCTCGTCGCAATGACCTTCGATGGCGAGATCATGCAGCGGATTGCCTTTCAGGAATTCGGCGACGCGTTTGACCTTGTCAGTTTCGCTGGCCTTTACGTTGGCCCGGTCGAACTCAAAATACACGGTGTCGGCCGCGAACATGGTGCGATCTTCGGCGCGCCTATCACGAATGTTCTCCGGGAGCGGATTCTCGTCGGGCGCCTTGTTGCCGCCGTCCCTATTAACGGTCCCGATTTCGATCGGAAGTTCTTGGCTGCCTTGTCCCGGGCCCTGGGGCAGCGGGCGTCCGCTCCCGCCACTGGGATTGCCGAGCGGATTGCCGCCGATCGGGGGAGGCGTCGATATTCCGCCACCCGGACCGGCGGTGGTTCCGCGGGGAATCGGAGTGACGGTCTTGGGGGTGTGTTTGCAGCCCGCCCCGGCAAGGGAGGCGGCGACGATGAGGGGGAGAAGACCAAACGTGGTCGAAAGCTTCATACGGAATCCTGAGGTGCA
This sequence comes from Verrucomicrobiota bacterium, assembly GCA_043755815.1. GTDB lineage: Bacteria > Verrucomicrobiota > Verrucomicrobiia > Limisphaerales > UBA9464 > CAIWAH01. Next base: position 16,444 of record JAYUSF010000230.1, on the reverse strand, counting down.
GTTTACCTGCCCCAACTGGGCTGGGAGCAGTTACCCGACACCTTCGCGACATCCTTTACGCGGCCAGTGGGCACGTCAAGCAGCGACAGTTTCCTTGAGCCGGGCCGGCCCCGGGTAAACGCCATGGTCCGGGAATTGGGCGCCCAAGAGGGATCTTCACCGGCGGTGATGGCCTTGGCGTCGCCGCCCGAAGCCGGCACGACATAAATGGTGAATTCACCGGCACTGCGGGTAAACGCGATCCATTTGCCGTCGGGAGACCAATCGGGCTCGGTGCAGTGCACCACGCCGCCGGTCTTTAGCCGGCTCATTTCCCCGCCGCCCGCCGGAACGGTGTAGAGGGACGGACGACCGCCATCATCGGAGACGAAGCAAATGGTCCTGCCGTCTGGAGACCAAGTGGGCGAGGCCTCGGCGCCCTTGGTTCGGGTCAATTGCTTCAGGCCGCTCCCGTCGAGATTGGAAACCCACAGGTCGGGGCTACCGGATTTGCTCAGGATCATGGCCAGTTTTGAGCCGTCAGGAGACACGGATGGACTGATGTTGCTGCCGGCGTAGGCGGCAACCACGTTGCGGTTTCCGGTCCGTAGGTCGTGCGAACAGATGGCCGGACCGGAACCGGCGCGGTAGCTGGCATAAAACAGCCGGAGGTTGCCGGGAACCCAGGAGGGCGCGGCGACGATGGAATCGTCCTCGGTGAGTTGGACTGCGTTTTCCCCGTCATAGTCTGCGACGTAGATTTCCGAAACGTTCTGGCCGAGCTGGTTGCGCTTTCCAGTGGCCAGCTTGTAAGCGATCTTCGTCCGCGCGATCCCGGGGGTGCCGGTGATTGCCTTTACGACATCGTCGGCCAGCGCGTGGGCCTGGGTGCGGGCGGTGCCACCGGGATAGACCCGGGCAAAGAGAGCCTGCTGGTTGCCCGTGTCAGTGAGCGTGCCTTTCACGTCTCCTCCCGGGGCGCCGGTGAGCGTGTATTGCGGGTTGCTGGCGCGAACTTCAAAACCGGTGACCGTCAGATCGAATTCCAGAATGGCCTGGGCCTCCCGGGAAAAGCCGGTGATGGCGATGGGAATGGTCTTCGTGGTCGCCTTAGTTACCACGATGTCGGCGTTGCCGGTTTGGGCGGCGAGCGCGGGCATTGGCAGGAGCAGATAGGCCAAGGCGAGGAGGGCGGACGGAACGGTGCTGAACTTCATAGGGTGGAATCGGCGTCGAGACGGAACTGGATCGTGAAAAGTCGTTTTGGGTCGGTGGTGGTTTCGGGCAGGGCCCGCAGTTTGGAATAGCGCTTCAGCACTTCACGGACGGAGTCGTCCACTTCGCGGATGCCGCTGGAATCGGTGATTTTCCAATCGAGGACGGTGCCGTCCTTGGCGATCTCGACGCTCGCCCCGACGTAGGCTTTGGAGCGGGAGGAGGAACGGGGACTTTTCCAACGTTCGCGGTAGAACAGGCCAAGGTAGGAGATGTAGGGACCATAGGCCTGTCCGCCGGGCCCCGGCATTTCGATGGTCGTAGAGGTGCCGACGCCCTGAGAAATCGAAGTGGCGCCTGAACGGAGCCGGTTGGCCAAGTCCCGGCGGGAGGCGTTCGCCGCCTCGATGGCCTGATTGCGTCGATCGGCCTCGTCTCGTTCGTCGCGCTCCCGGCGTTCGTTCGCCTCCCGTTTTTCCGCGGCGGCGGCGGCGCGTTCCTTCTGGGCCTCTTCTTCGGCGTCCGTGGGCCGCTTCGATTTGCGGTCCGCCAACTGAACCGCCGGCTTCTTGGGGAGCGGTTTCGCGGGGCGCGTCTCGTCGAGGTCCTGCGCCTTGTCCGGCTGCTTGTCTTTTGAGACCTCAGGAGCCTTTTGATGGGGCTTTTCCGGCTTGGGTGGGGTTGGTTTTTCTGGCTTCTCCGGTTCCGGCCGGGGAGCTTTTGGTGGTTTGGGTTCGGTGGTTGGTGCCTTCACCGGGGGTATCTTTTCCGGAGGCGGAACGGCGATTGGATCAAGCCGTGGCTGCGAGGCCTGGGGTGCGGGAGGCTTTGCATTCGGATTGCCGCCGCCAATCTTGTCACCGTCGGTCAATTTCAGGTCCGTTGGCAGCAACTCCAGAAACGGAACGCTGGGAACCTCTGGCTTCGGCGCAAAGGCCGCTCCCGCCACCAGCACGGCCAGAAGCGTCCCGTGGAGGAACACGGAACCAATCAGGCAGCGTTTTTGGGTGCGGTCCATCTTAACGGCGAGGATCGTCAGTGTTCAGCTTGAAGCGCGTGATCCCATTGCGCTGGCACATGTCCAGGATGGCGACCGGCCACCGGTAGAGGCCGTCGGCCGGCGCCCGGATCTCGATGACCAGATTGGTGTTCTTCCGGTAGGAATCCACCAGTCCGCGTTCCAGGGCAGCCGCGGTTGGAAGTGGCTTCCCGTTGATCCGGTAGTTGCCCCGGGCATCGACTTCGACCGAAACGATGTCACTGCGCCTGGCAAGCGTCTTGGTGCTGCCCCCGGCCGGCAGTTTCAGGTCGATGCTGCCCTCCAGCAGGGGGGTGGTGATGATGAAGATGATCAGCAGCACGAACGCGAGGTCGAGCAACGGAGTGATGTTGATTTCGTTCAACGTCACCAACTGATTGCGCTGGGAGAATCGTCGCATGTTACCAAAGCCGGGGCAGCGAGACGTCGGCAAGCCAGATGACCAAACCGGCGGCCGTCACGATGATCAGGACGGCCGCCGCATAATACAGCAGGTTGACGTGGGTCGACCCGCCCGAGCGCACCCGGTCCTTCACCGTCTTGTGCAGGCGATGCCGGCATTTTTCGCAGCGGGAGATGACCCGGGCGTTCTTGAATCCACATTGGGAGCAGATGATGTAAAGATGCCCGCCACAGCGATCGCAGCGTTCGAGGGCAGGGTCGCACAGATGCTCGCACTTGACGCATAGGGTGGCCTTCGCGCTGTCGGATTGCCGGGGGGATTCGGGCAAATCGTTTTGCATGGCTGGCTGGCGGTCAGTCGTCCTTGAGGAACTCAGTCTCCATCCGCGACGCCAGCATCTGGGCGAAATTGTCCAGTTCGACCGTTTGGGCCCGCAGTTGGTGAACGAGCCAGTTGTAGCCAAACATCGAGGGGATGGCCACCAAAAGCCCGGCCACGGTGGTGATCAGGGCGGCTGCCACGCCGGGCGCCATGAAGGTGAGGTCCGGGCGGGCACCGAGCATCGCTGCCTTGGCGACGCCGCCGAAGGCGTCCATCACCCCCCAGACGGTGCCGAGCAGCCCCATGAAGGGTGCTCCGCTGACCGCGATCGCCAACAGGATCAGCCCGGATTCGAGCCGGAGCGCCTCCCGGGCGACCGCACCCTCAAGCGAGCGCTTGATGTGCTCAATGCTCTTGATTGAAAGATGCTGCTTGCGCGAACCGTCGGGCTGTTTCAGGCGGGAATCGAGTTCGCTGCAGCCGTCCTTGTAGACCCCGAAGAGCGGGCAACCCTCCACTTCCAGGCGCCGGTCAAAGATGCCAAGCACCGAGGTCTGACCGCGGAATTCCGCGTCGAAATAGTGGTTCAGCTTGCGCGCCCGCTGCATCTGCACGGCCTTTGAGCCCATGACGGACCAGGCGAAAACGGAAAAGATCATCAGCACGACGATGATGATCTTGGCCTCAATGGTGGCCTGGTCCCAGATCTCCAACAGAGAGAGCTTTTGCGGACCCGCAACGGCCAGCAGGCCGGCTATGAAATTCATTTGGCTGTCTCTTCCGATAAAATCTTCCAACGCGCGGCTCCGATTTAGACCTGGGCTGGGGAAGGGTCAAAGCCTTTCGAGCCGTAGAGCACGTGGACGCCGCGGTGGGGGACGGAAACCGGCGCGGGCCTGTTCAGTCATTCCGCGTTTGAGCGGCGGTGAAACTTCAGAAACGTGCGCAAAGCCTCCGGGTGGTGCTGCCAAAACCGCACGAGCGAAGAGAACAGGGCGAGGGTCTGCGGGCGAAAGTGGTGTTCGATCTCGTCCACTTCCTCGCTGATGGTCGATGGCGCCAGGCCGAGCAACCCGAACAGGTCGCTCAGGGTGCGATGCCTCGCCTTGATCGTCATCGCCACCTCGCGCCCCGCCGCCGTCAGCGTAAACCCGCGATAACGCTCGTAATTCACGAAGCCGCGGGCGGCGAGCCGCCGCACCATGTTGGAAACCGTCGAACGGCTCAACCCCAGCGCCTCGGCGATGTCAGTGACCCGGGCGTAGCCCTTCGCCTCGACCAATTCGTGAATCCTCTCCAGATGATCCTCGGTGGATTCGGAGCGGTGCGGATTCGGGGAGCTCTCTTCGGCGGGCACGAGAAGCATTTAGCAGCCCCCCAGTCGCGAGGCCAAGTTAAGTTTGTTCGGAGACAAAATGTTTTAAGGTAAAAACAAATGCTTTGACTTCAACCTCTGCGTGCATCCATCTTGCCCTATATGGAATTCGGTCTTTCTTTTTGTTCCTCGCGCGCCAGCCGGCACTCGGATTCTTGGATTCCAGGCGGGTCGCGCAACGGACAGTCGGCGTTCTTGAACCCGCTTTCTCCCAGTTCCCGCGGCTGTAGGTGCGATTGGACGCTGATGCCCCAAAGCCTGCTTCGGTTAGGATTGCTCCTGTTCACGCTCCTTCTTCTGCCTGCCTGCAAGCCCGCCGGGAGCGCGCAACGTTCGGGTTCCAGGCGGATTCTCACCACCTTCACCATCATTCAGGACATGGCGCAAAATGTGGCGGGCACCAACGCCGTTGTGGAATCCATCACCAAACCAGGGGCGGAGATCCACGAATACGAACCGACCCCGCTTGACATCGTGAAGGCGCAGTCCGCCGACCTGGTGCTGTGGAACGGTTTTGGCCTGGAGCGTTGGTTCGAGAAGTTCTTCGGGAACGTGAAATCGGTTCCCACCGCGACGCTCACGGAAGGGATCGAGCCGATGGGCATCAGCGAGGGGCCCTACAGCGGGAAACCCAATCCGCACAGTTGGATGTCCCCGGCCAACGCCGTTATCTACGTGGAGAATATCCGGAGGGCCCTCGTTAAACTGGACCCGGCCAACGCCGCCGCCTACGGCGCCAACGCCGCCGCCTACTCGGCGAAGCTGCGGGCGATTGATGAGCCCATCCGGAAGAAGCTTGCGGAGATTCCCGAAGAACGCCGTTGGTTGGTCAGTAGCGAAGGGGCGTTTTCCTACCTCATCCGGAATTATGGGTTGAAGGAACTCTACCTTTGGCCGGTGAACGCCGACGAGGAAGGCACCCCCCAGCAGGTCCGCAAGGTGGTGGATTCCGTGCGCGCCAACCGCATTCCCGTGGTCTTTAGCGAGAGCACCATCTCCGACAAACCGATGCGGCAGGTCGCGAAGGAAGCGGGGGCCCGCTACGGGGGCGTTCTCTACGTGGATTCGCTCACCCCGCCGGACGGTCCGGCACCCACCTACCTGAAGCTTTTGGAATACAACGCCGCCACCATCGTGAAGGGCTTTTTCGGACCATGAACCCCGTCGCCGGCGTTCGGGAACTCGACGTTCAGGTCACGGATGTGACCGTGAGCTACAACAACGGGACGGTGGCCGTCCACGACGCAACGTTTCGTCTCCATGCCGGATCGATTTGCGCGCTGGTCGGCATTAATGGCAGCGGCAAGTCCACCCTCTTCAAGACCATCATGGGTTTTCTGAAGCCGGCGAAGGGCAGTGTGCGGATCGCCGGCGAGACCATCGCCATGGCCCAACGCCGCAACTGGGTCGCCTATGTGCCGCAGGCCGAGGAGGTCGATTGGTCATTCCCGGTGAGTGTCGGCGATGTCGTGATGATGGGCCGTTACGGTTACATGAGCTTTCTCCGGGTTCCGCGGGCCGAGGACCGTCGCCTGGTCGAGGAAAGTCTTCGGCGCGTGCAGATGTGGGAGTTCCGGGATCGGCAGATCGGTGAACTGTCCGGCGGACAGAAGAAGCGCGTGTTCCTTGCCCGGGCACTGGCGCAGCAAGGTCGCGTCATCCTGCTGGATGAACCCTTCACCGGCGTGGATGTAAAGACCGAGGCCGCGATCGTCGACCTGCTACGGGAACTCCGCGCGGCCGGACACATCATGCTCGTCTCGACCCACAACCTCGGCTCCGTGCCGGAATTCTGCGACCATACGGTGATCATCAATCGAACCGTGCTCGCGGCCGGACCGACGTCGGAGGTGTTTACAGAGCAGAACCTCGCCCTCGCTTTCGGCGGCGTGCTCCGGCGCTTCCGGTTCGACGAATCCACGATCCAGAAGCACGACGGCCGGGCCGTCACGGTGCTGACCGATGACGAGCGTCCGCTGGTTTTCGGTAAAGATGGACACGTGGAATACAGCCAGCGCAGCGGCCGCGAAGACGTGGTAAAGCAGCGGGCGGAGCAGGAGGATGACGAATGATGGAGCAGCTCGCCGTCCCGTTCCACTACGACTACATGCTCCGGGCGATGTGGGTGAGCGCGCTCATCGGCTGCGTCTGCGGTTTTCTGTCGTGCTTTGTCACGCTGAAGGGCTGGTCGCTCATGGGCGACGCCCTCTCACATGCCGTCGTGCCCGGGGTGGTGCTGGCCTACCTCGCCGGTGCGCCGTTCGCCTTGGGCGCCTTCTTCACAGGCATCCTGGCCGCCCTAGGGATGGGCTTTGTGAGGACCAAGACGCAGCTGCGCGAAGACGCGGTCATCGGGGTCGTCTTCACCACCTTCTTCGCGGCAGGACTGCTGCTGATCTCGCTCTTCCCAAGCAATGTCAGCCTCAAGACCATTGTCTTCGGAAACATCCTCGGCATTTCGGATTCCGACGTGCGCCAGGTCGTCGCCATCGCCCTGATTGCGCTCGTCGTGCTCGGGCTTCGGTGGCGGGATCTGGTTCTGTTCTGTTTCGATCCGAACCAGGCCCTGGCCCTTGGATTGAATGTGCGGCTCCTCAACCTGACCCTGCTCACGCTCCTGGCGGCGACTGCGGTGGCGGCCATGCAAACGGTCGGCGCCAGTCTCGTGGTGGCGATGCTCGTGACACCGGGAGCGACCGCCTACCTGCTGACTGATCGCTTCGGGCGGATGCTCTGGCTGGCGGCCGGGATGGGAACCGGAACGTCGTTGGTCGGGGCTTACGCCAGTTACTTTCTCGACGGTTCGACCGGCGGTTGCATCGTCGTCCTGCAGACGGTGCTCTTCGTTCTGGCGCTGGTTTTCGCGCCCAAACATGGCCTCCTGGCGAACCGCACGAAGAGGCGGCACGCGCTCCAAGCTTCCCTCGGGAGGCCGGCATGAACTGGCTCTCCCCATTCCAATACGACTTCATGCTCGCCGCGCTGGGCGTGGGTGCGGTCGTCGGGGTCGTGTGCGCCGTGCTCTCGTGTTTCCTCGTGCTCAAGGGTTGGTCGCTGATGGGGGATGCCATTTCCCACGCCGTGCTCCCGGGAATTGTCCTCGCCCACGTCGCCGGCGTTCCGTTGGCGATCGGAGCGTTCTGTTCAGGGCTTTTCTGCGCGGTCAGCACCGGGTTCATCAAAAGTCACAGTCGGGTGAAGGAAGATACGGTGATGGGGGTGGTGTTTACCGGACTGTTCGCGTTCGGGCTGGTGCTGTTTACCAAGGTTGAATCGGACCAACACCTCAACCACATCCTGTTCGGCAGCCTGCTGGGAATCCCGCCCGCCCAGATCATCCAGACCCTCGTCATCGGTGGCGTGACCTTGCTGGTCACGTTGGCCCTGAGGAAGGATCTGCTGCTGTTCTGCTTTGATCCGGCGCATGCGCGCAGCATCGGGCTGAACACGACCTGGCTGAACTATCTCCTGCTGTCATTGGTTGCGCTCACCATCGTCGCCTCCCTGCAAGCCGTGGGGATCATCCTTGTCGTGGCGATGCTCGTGACGCCCGGCTGCTTCGCCTATCTCCTGACCGACCGGTTTTCGCGGATGCTGCTGCTGGCGATCGGGTCGGCGGTAGCTTCATGCCTGGGTGGCGTTTACATCAGCTTCTTCATCAATGGTTCGACGGGTGCGTGCATCGTCCTGCTGCAGGGCCTCTTCTTCCTTATCGCGCTGTTCTTGTCGCCAAAACAGGCTTTGGGGGCGAAGAGGTCAAAACTGTCGCTCAACCAGCGCGCACAGGTGGGCCCCGTGAACGAGGAGCGGTAGCAGCCAAAGTGGCCGTGCCAAACCCGCCGCCCTTTCGGAAAGTGATGCGGTGAACATCGTCCAGCCGACGCCGGAACCGACAAGCAGGAAGACATAGAAACCCACGAGGTATCGTCCATTCAGACCGTGCTTGCTCTGCCAGCCACCGATTGCAAGCGCAGTAAGGTAGCCGGCGCAGGCCAGGAACGTGACGAGTGCGTGACCGAACTTGTCTGGCCGGGTTGCCGTCAGCCAAAATCGAAGGGACCAGCCAGAGACCACCAAGAAGCAGGCAATGCCTACCAGAATGCGAGGCCCGATCGCCTCGTTGTAGCCACAGGCCCGCCAAAAGGTTTCGGCCAGAAAATAGTCGTGATGGAAAAACCCGTAGGAGGTCAGCATTGAACTGATCGCGGACGCGACGAACGGACCTGCACTCGTGTGTGCGCTAAGCCCTTGGAAATCGGGCATCGCACCGAATAATGGTAGGATCAACAGCGCAGCCGCTCCGATAAGAGTCAAAGAACGAGTTAGCCGCCTTTGCCAAGCTGGAGCTTCACCTTCGCATCCCACCGCATTGGCCAGGACGCACCCGCCCAAAACTTCGATTGCGGCACCGCAGGACACGACCAGCACCACACCTCTCCAGAAGGTAAGCTCGGCGAGCCAGGTGGGAGCGGCCTCAGTGATAATGGATCGCCAATTCTGCCGCGCTGCCATGTCATACTCAGGTAGGGATCGAGCCGAAAGCGCCAGTAAGCCGCTGCCGAGAAGGATCCAAAAACAGGCGGCTTGGCGGCAGCCCGCAGCGAGCGACTTGCCATTTCGCGATCTAGTCGCGCGCATTGCGAGGATTACGCCGGCTGCGGCGGCGACGGGAATTGCAGCACGCGAAGCGACCAAACAGAGTCCAATGGCAGCGCCTAGCATGAGCCCTCGCCAGCGGTCGCTGTGGCCGTCTTTCCAAGGCCAAGCCAGAAGTCCAGCGATGACGATCTGTGAAGAGATCAGTAAGAAGTAGTTGGACACCTGCATGCCGAAGAATGGGATGCCAGGTGCGAAAAGCAGTGGCCACCAGGCTGCCAGCGGTCCCGTCGTGTGCCCCGCAGTCAACCAATATGCTGCGACCCCGCCGGCTAACGCAACCGTTAGGACCGCCAGCAATCGCAAGCGAAAAACGGTTTCACCGGCGGAAGCACCGCGGACGAGAAATCTGGTGAGGTTCCAAAAACTGCAAGTAGCCGGTGAGCGCTCGCTCATCCGTAGGGGGGTAGTATTGATATGCTCGGACCAGTTGGCCGTGGAGCTTTGAGTCATGTCTGCGGCGCAGAAATGTTCATACACCCGAGCACGAACCCGCTCGCTGTGATCGTCCTGCGCGAGTTTGAGCAACGCAGCTGGCAACTGGCTGTCCTTGATGTGCGCGGCGTAGCTAAGCGCATGATCTGGTTCGTCTGGCGGCGAGAATGGCGCGTGCAAGCTGGCTTGCGCCGCGCCGAATCCTCCGATGGCAAGCGCCGCGGCAAAGGCCTGCCTCCAGGGTCGTGCGTCAACGGTTCGCAACCCAGTAATTAGGCCGCCTGCCAGACCCAGTGCGATGGCAGACAGAAACAGCACATGCAGAACATCCGGGTTCGCGACCTGTCTGCCCCACAGGAATCTTAGCAGGTCGATTCGGCGGAGGACTGGCTCCGTGAAGGATCTAGTCAGGTGTCCTGTAAGGTAGTGTTCCTCCCCACCGTTGGAAGCTTGTCCATTTCCTCCGACCCGTAGCCAACCCAACGGGAAGGAAGCACTTCCGACCCAGCCTTTCGAAACGGCGTGGGCCCAGAACGAAATGTTCTCTGGCGCGGCGGTGGACAAGCGCAGTTCGAGCCGGGCTGGCAGGTTGGTCGGGTTTCCAGTCCAAGTTACGGGAGGACCCGGATTTGCCCGGTAAAGCTCCAACAGTGATTCGTCCCTCAGGAGGACTTCCCCCGGGGTGCGGAACCAAATCCGTCCATCGACTGAGCGTAATTCCGCGGTGACGGTTCCGAAGGTGCGGTATCTTAAGCCATTGTGGCGAGGCTCGCCGGGCGAGACGTCGATCGGAAAACCGAGGCTAAGCGCCTCGGTCAGGGGGAAACCTGGTTTGGTTTCGATGAACAGGGACCAGACTCGCCGCCCATCTGGCTGCAATACCAGTCTTGGTCGTGCCGAAGCGGCTTTTGAAACATTTGGACGCTGAAAGATGAGGTTCTCGCTCAGATAGGGTCGTCCCGGTCGGCTCAGCAGAAACCACAAGAGGCCAGCCCAAACGAGCATGACCGAGAGGCCCACAATGACAGGCCGAAGGCCGGACTGCCATCGCGGTGTTTTCGAGGAAGTTCCACCGCTCACCTTCCGCCTCCGGAGTTTTCAAGCTGACTGCGGAATGGTTGCCCCGGCTCCCATGGAGCCGCGCCTTCGGCGATCCTGCCTAGCTTTAAGAGGATAAGCCTACGCACCCCGGATCGATTCGGAGTCGGGGCCTCAATCTCGGGTTGATGTTTCAAAATGTGATCGAATCTGCCTTTAGATACGGCTGCAGGGGCGCTGGAATCGCAATGCTACCGTCGACCTGCTGATGGGTTTCAATGAGGGCGACAAACAGCCGGGCCAGTGCGGTGCCGGAGCCGTTTAGGATGTGCGGGAAGCGGTTTTCGCCCGTCTCTGTCTTGTAGCGCAGGTTCATCCGACGCGACTGGTAGTCCTCGCAGTTTGAGCAACTCGACACTTCGAGGTAGGTGCCCTGGCCGGGCGCCCAGACTTCGATGTCGTAGGTTTTGGCCGAAGCGAAACCCATGTCTCCCGTGCAGAGGTTGATGACGCGGTAATGCAGCCCGAGAAGCTGCAGCACCTTCTCCGCGTTGTGGACCAGCTTCTCCAGTTCGTCGTAGCCGGTTTCGGGCGTGGTGATTTTGATTAGCTCCACCTTGTCGAACTGATGCACGCGGATCATGCCGCGCGTGCCCAGGCCGGCGGCCCCGGCCTCGGCCCGAAAGCAAGGGGAGTAGGCGCAGTAACGGATCGGCAGTTGCGCGGCGGCGAGCAGTTCCTCGCGGTGGATGTTGGCGACCGGCGCCTCGGCGGTGGGCAGCAGGTAGAGCTTCCCAAGTGTTGAGCCGTCGAGGCCTTCCTGCACGGCGTAGGCTTGGTCCTTGAATTTCGGGAACTGACCGACCCCGAACATGCAGTGCTCGCCGATGATGTAGGGCGGCGCGACTTCGGTGTAGCCGTGTTCGTGGATGTGCAGGTCGAGCAGGAAGCTGATCAGCGCACGTTCCAGGCGGGCGCCCCAGCCGGTGTAGAGCAGGAAACCGGAACCGCTCAGCTTGGTGCCGCGGGCGAAGTCCACCAGCTTCAGCTTCTCGCAGAGTTCAACGTGGTTAAGCGGCTGGAAGTCAAACGCGGCCTTGGTGCCGTGGACGCGGATTTCCGGGTTGTCCGCGGCGTCCTTGCCGAGCGCGACGCTGGCGTGGGGCAGGTTGGGAATGGTGGCGAGCAGCGCGTCACGGGCGGCCTCGGCGTCGGCCACCGCCTTGTCCAGTGCTGCGATCCGGTCGCCAATGTCGCGGACTTCGGCCTTCATGGCTTCGGCCTCGGCCTGCTTCTTCTGGCCCATCAACGCGCCAATCAGTTTGGAGGCCGAATTGCGCTTGGCCTTCAGTTGCTCGACCTCGGCCACTGCGGCTCGGCGTCGGTCGTCGTGTGCCAGCACGTCGTTGACCTTCGCCTCGTCGCCGGCCAAGCGGGTGGCGAGGCGTTCGCGGACAAAATCGGGTTTCTCCCGGAGCAACTTGATGTCGAGCATGTCGGCCGACAGTAGGGAAGTCGGTCGCGCGCCGGCAAGCCGGGGAAAACTGGCGGCGACGGCCGCCCAAGCGCCGGTCTTCGCTAGTGCAGCAGGTTTTTGGCAGCCACCAACTGGACCGCGGTCCAGTTGGTGGCCATGGCGAACCGAAGGTCTCCCACCGAATCACCGACACAAAGTCGTCCGGAGCCCTGATGGCATCGGAGGTGTATGTATTAAGCATAAAACAAAATGTTTGACGTAAATATTCATCTGCGGCCTTATGCGCACCATGAAATCACCGATGGCCTCCCGCCTCGCGTTGCTCCTGATGGCTCCCGCGCCGCTTTCCGCCGATTTAGGCAACGCTGCCCCGGACAAAAGCGAATTCCACCTCTTCAACCCGACGCCCAAGGCGCAGATGCGGGAGCTGAGCACGGACCGGCCCGACCAGACGGAAAGCCCCTACACCGTGGATGCCGGCCATGTGCAGTTGGAGTGGGACCTGGCGAACGCGACCTTTGACCGAGACCGGTCCGGCGGCGGGGACGTCTCGACCCGCGCCTACGGCCTGGGCGGCGTCAACGCCAAGATCGGCCTGCTGAACAACGTGGACGTGCAGCTCGTGCTGGACGGCCACGTGAGTTCCCGCGTGACGGATCACGTCGCCGGCACCCTGGCCCGCGACTCCGGGTTTGGCGAGATGCAGACCCGGCTGAAGGTCAATCTATGGGGCAATGATGGCGGCCGCACGGCGTTGGGCATCATGCCCTTCGTCAAGTGGCCGCTCCCCAAGTCAGGGACCCGCAACGGCGCGATCGAGGGCGGCGTGATCCTGCCCTTCAGCATGGATCTCGGGGCCGGATGGGGCCTGGGCGCCCAGACTGAGGTGGATATCGTCAGCGACGGCCTGAACGGGCACGACTTTGAATACTTCAACACGCTTACCGTAGGCCGGGACCTGATCGGCAGCCTCGCATTCTATCTCGAGTTCGCCGCGCTCGTGACGCCGGAAAGCGGTGGCGAATGGCAGGGCCAGGTGGACCTCGGCTTCACCTACGGCATCGGAGACAACACCCAGCTCGATCTGGGCTGCAACTTCGGGGTCACCGGCGCGGCGCCGGACTACAGCCCGTTCCTCGGATTGACGGTCCGGTTCTGAACGGCATCCGCGCGAAAGCGGCCGGGGAAGGGAGTTGGCAAACAGCGCCCAATTGGGTTCGACTGGCCGCGTTCCGACCATGCGCTCGACTTGTTTCCTCCTTGCCCGCGTTTCCCGAGCGCTGGCCGTGGCGGTGGGTGCGCTGGTTGGTGGCTGTGCCCCGATCCACCGCTTCCCCATGACTGACCTTGCCGCGGAAATCCAGCTCACGTCGTCGCCCACCGGCCACATCCTCACCAACGTCGGCGCCTGGTCGCCGGACGGCGAATGGCTGGCCTACGACGTCCGGTCCGACGCGGCGGGCGACCAGTTTGATGGCGATCGGATCGAGGCGGTGAATGTGCGGACCCGCGAAATCCGCGTGCTTTATCGGACCGGGAACGGCGCCCACTGCGGCGTGGTGACGTGGCATCCGGCCAAGCCCGAGGTCGTGTTCATCCACGGCCCCGAGCGACCCACGCCGGACTGGCAATACGGACCGGTTCACCGCGAAGGCGCACGGGTGGAGTTCGATCGGCCCGGCGTCGCGCGCCGGCTTGACGCCCGGAATTTAGCAGAACCGTTCACGGCGGGTGCGTTGCGCGGCGGTTCGCACGTCCACGTCTTCAGCGGCGACGGCAGCCGGGTCAGCTTCACCTACGAGGACCACGTGCTGGCCGCGCTCGGCGACGCCGGTTCGCATGACCGCAACCAGCGCAACCTCGGGGTGACGGTGGTGGGCCGGCCGGTGACGGTGCCGCGGACGCATCCCCGGAATCACGACGGTGACTTCACCGTGCTGGTGACCCGGACCGTCAACGAACCGAAACCCGGCTCCAACGAGATCCGCCGGGCCTTTGAGGAGGGGTGGGTGGGCACGAACGGCTACGTGCGCGCCGACGGAGTCCGGCAAATCCATGCGTTGGCGTTCCAAGGTCAGGTCGTAACGCCCTCTGGCGAAGCGATTGCGGAAGTATTCCTCGCCGATATGCCGGCCGACCTGACCCAGCCGGGTTCGGGGCCGCTGGCGGGCACCGCCACGCTTCGGCCCAGCCCGCCGGCCGGGGTGGCGCAACACCGGCTAACCTTCACCGCCGGACGCAAGTTCCCGGGGATTCAGGGACCGCGCCATTGGTTGCGTTCGTCACCCGACGGCAGCCGGATTGCGTTCCTGATGCGGGACGAAGCCGGCATCGCCCAGCTCTGGACGATCGCGCCCCAAGGCGGTTCGCCGCGCCAGCTCACACACAACTTCTTCGACATTGCGTCGGCTTTTACCTGGAGCGGCGATGGCCGCTGGCTGGGCCATGTTGGGGACGGTTCGGTCTGCGTGACCGATGCCGGCAGCGGTGCAACTCATCGCCTGACACCTCCGGTTGAAGCCGCCGCTGCGCCCCGTCCGGAGGCGTGTGTTTTTGCCCCCGATAGCCGTCGGATTGCCTATGTTCGTCGAGTTTTGGGGAACCAAGGTTGGTTCAACCAAATCTTCATCACGGAACTGCCGGCGGCGCTGATCGCAAGGTGAGTCACCCCATCAAATCCCGGATCATGCAAACGCGCCCTGAAACACGGTGATTCCCGCAGAAGCCGCGGGGTAGCGGGAACAACGAGTTTTAGGACTCGGCCTTGACCAACACTTTGGGCGCGTGTTTTCTTGGCGCGGCGCGGAGAGGTGGCCGAGTGGCTAAAGGCGCTGGTTTGCTAAACCGGTTTACGGCCAAAAGTCGTAACGGGGGTTCGAATCCCCCCCTCTCCGCCATTGATTTCAACTCGTTGCATTGCAACGAGTTGTTTCATTTCTGACCCAAGCAGCTTGCGTGAATTCAGAATCAAATTCCGAATAAGTTCGCCGATGTCGCCCAGTGTTTTGGTTTCTTTGCTTTTGGATTTCTCCGCCCTCAACCGGTCCGTTTGCCCTCCCTGAATTGACCGTCCCTGCCGTTCTCGGCCTGCTTTCTCGTCGATCTTTTTCGCGGTCGTATTCCAGCAACCCAAGGGCTCCCCCTCTTTTGTGTGGTGGTAATTGCCAACCAACCCGCAGCTATGGCGGTTCCACCTTTGTCGCTCTGGTTGCTGCCTTCGATCTTCGGGAAAGATTCTTCGCCAGAGCGTCCATCCGCTTTCCGCGACCCGCGCCTGCCTCCCCTCCTCGTTCTGCGGCATCTCCCTGCCGCGATCCGGCCCTCAGGAGTGTGCGTCTGACAAAATTCGGGTGGCTCGGGCGATGCGAAGCGAGTAGCAAGACTCCGTCCCCTCATCTCCATGAAAACTACCCGATGGGTTTGCCTGCGCCTTTTCCTTGCCGTGACCTGTGCCGTGTCGCTGGGTGGAAGGCTAGGGGCCAAGGAGGCCTCGCTCAGTGCTTACTGCCTCTCGGTCAACCTCTCGAAAGGCACGGCCTCGCTTCTTGGGTTCTCGCTCGAAGCCTATTTCACCACCTACGACGGAAGCTCAGGGCTTCCGCTTTACGATTCCTTGGGCAACTTCCTGATCTTCAGCGGCGAATTGAGTCCCAACCCCGGGGCGTCCGGCGCCTATCGCACCGACTACGTCCTGTTCGAAAACGGCGCCGTCGATTCGTCCGGCACCGCGACGGTAACCTATCCGACGACCGACACCGACGGGAACGGCGTCGCCGACTTTCTCCAGGTCAGCCGCAATGGCTCCACTGCGTTCACCGGCACGGTGACGCGACAGCTCCCGTCCGCTTCACCGGCGTTGGCCTTGTCAGGGCAGCTCACCCGTTCCGCCGGCAGTGGCGCCGGGAGCTATGTCGCCACGATCCAGGACCCGGTTTTCGGTCCCATCATCTACCGGGGCACCTCGTTCCTGCTGAATGCCCAGGGCTCACTGACCTACAACCGCGACGGTAACAGTGCGACGATCACCGCAACCGTTAGCAACGAGGACGGAACCACCTCGACTTACTCGGGCGGTGCGACGTTCGTCGTAGTGGATGCCAACACGATCAGTTTCCCCGCGATCACCTATTCCGGTTCGGACACGCGGGTGGTTCAGTCCAAGGCGTTCACGCTGACCCGAACGGGCAATCGCTACCTGGGCAACGTCGAATTTCAGGACGGTGGCCTCAGCACTTCCTGGCGCGACTACATCCAATGGCGCATGGAACTCACCGACAACAACGACACCGACGCCGACGGCATTCCCGACTGGAACGACCTCGACGACGATGATGACGGTCTCTGGACAGCGGGGGAGGTCCAGGGCTACGACCCGTCCGACCCGACCGACACCCCTCCGGACACCGATGGCGACGGCTCCCCTGACCACCTCGACACCGACGCCGACGGCGATGGCTTGCTCGACGGGGACGAGGGCACCAACGACACGGACGCCGATGGGGCGAG
>JAYUSF010000229.1:0-4500 GCA_043755815.1 Verrucomicrobiota bacterium | reverse complement strand
GCCAACTTGATGTCCGTCACACCCGCCTTTTGTTCCAACCATCGTGTTTGCAGTCACTAACCGATGAGTGTTCGCTCAACAACCGGACAGTAGTGGCCTGACCCCGAGCCCCAAGCCCACAACGTTCCGCCGGACTGCAAAGCCAACGTGTGAGAGGTTCCGGCGGCGGCTCCGACCCAGTTGGTGGAAGTTCCTATCTGGATGGGATCAACGGCTCGGAACTGGGTTCCGTCGCCAAGCTGTCCAGAGCTATTTCCGCCCCACGCCCAAAGAGTTCCATCCTGACGGACAGCTATTGTGTGCGTGTAGCCCGCTGACGCCAGGAGCCAGTCTCGACGGATTCCGACTTGGACCGGCCGATTGGTGCCGGTGATGGTCCCTGTCCCCAGTTGGCCGGAACTGTTGCCGCCCCAACTCCACAGAGAGCCGTCAGAACGGATTGCAACCGAATGCCGATCCCCCGCAGTGACCGAAACCCAGTCGGACTCATTCCCGATGCGGGTAGGTCGGTTGTTGGATGATTGCACTTCCAAACCCAACTGGCCGTCGTAGTTCGATCCCCATGCCCATAGAGTTCGATCGGTCTTTATCGCCAAAATGTGGCTGCCGCCGGGTGCCACCACTTTCCAATCCGTGTCGGATCCCACCTTCACCGGGCGGCCCGTCGAGTTGCCCTGGCCGCCCCAAGCCCAAAGCGTTCCGTCGGTTCGGATTGCCATCGTATCCCGCGGTCCAGCGGCAACGGTCGCTACCTGGCTCAACGCGGCCCGCCAATATCCTTGCTCCCCTTCGCCAAGGGTAACTTCCAACGGGCTTAGCGCTCCGACGACATTGGTAAAAGGTCCGCTGACCTGTGCTGATGCCTGCAGATTGCCGGAGAAAATGATTCGAATCTTATCTCCCGGCGGCAGTGTGCGAATCTCAGGTCTCGCGGCGGCGTCGGCGGGTTGGCCGGCAGCCATCCCCAGGCCACAGATGATGACCAATTGAGGAATGATACGAACGAAAGGGTGCGGACGTAGCATGGCGATGATCAAGCTGTCTCCCTGTTGAGCAGGACAGTCGATTATTTTCAGGCGACGGAAAGTTCCAACCGCCTCGTCACCCGCTGGCGCCCCAGCACTTCCGGCAAGTGATACAGGCTGGGACCGACGAGCTTGCCGGTGCAGGCGACGCAGCAAGGTCGGACCAGCGCGCCGGCTTTCACGCCGAGTTCGGTGGCGAGGGATTTGAAGTTTCGAATCATCGGGTTCGCGACAGGTTGTCAGCAGATTACCCGCACGCCGTAGGGTTCGAACTGTTCGTCCGATGTCACCACCGGCAGGCCACGCAATTTGGCGGCGGCGATGATGAACCGGTCGCACGGGTCGTGGTGGTGCGGAGGCAGTTGGGCTGCGGTAATGCAGACGTTCAATTCGAGCGGTAGAACCGCCAACCCGTGGTGTTCTACCACCTGTTCGAACCAATCCTGGGGCGGTTTCGGCAGGGTCAGCTTGCCCTTTGCAACCTTGATCGCGATTTCAAAGCCGCTGATGGCGGAAACATAGACGGCCGGGGCTTCGTTGATCTCCTTCAAAGCTGAACGGCTCAGGCGCTTGCTGCTACTGGCCAGCCAGAGTAGGGCGCAGGTATCCAGAATCATCGGGCCGCCTCCGGCCATTCGTCGTCGGCCAGCGGTTCCACCGGGTCATAGCCGATGCTGATCTTGCCGAGCTCGGGATGGGGCTTGATCCGGTTCACGCGCCGATGGGGCACAAGGTCGGCGACCGGCTCGCCGTTGCGGCAGATGACGATGGTCTCACTGTCTGCCTCCAACTGGGTCAGCAGACTGGAAAAATTTGTCTTCGCCTCGTGGATGTTCACCACCTTCATGACCGCGAGGCTAGTCCGGTTAGTCCACCGGTTCAACGGCGAGTTCGGTCGGAAAAGTGAGCCTCGTTACCTTGGCTCCTACAGGGCCTCGTGTCGGGTTCATTTTCCGTGACGGAGTTGTTCGAGTTCCTGGCGCAAGGGCAGCCAGTATTCCCGGTCGTTCTCACGCTCGGCAGTTTCCTCTGCCACCAAAGCGCGTTCAATCGCCTGCCGGTCGTTGCGGACGACTTCCGCCAGCACGGTGCGTTCGGCAACCAGCCGGTGGCACAGGCGGGCGTGGCTTCCCGCAAGCTCGATCAGGATTTCCGGCGTGCGAAGTTCCCGGAACCAGAACCGGACTTGCGCGGGATTGGGTTTGGCGCGGTTCTGGAAATAGTGCGCTTCCACGAGGCGGCGAATCATTGGCCAGTCCTTGTCGCGCTGGGTCTTCTTCGCCTTCACGAGATCGGGCAACGAGAGCAGGTCGCAGACGGTGCCGTCCGGGAGTTCGATGGTCGTGCGCCGCTTCCAGAGCTTTGGAAACGGGTCCACGCCGCGCATCTTGGCCATGACGTCCACCCGCATCCGGATGGCTTCGGGATGCTGGCAGCGGAAATGGACGGCGTGACCGCGCTGGAGGTATTTCAGGGCCAACGGCGGAACGGCGATGGGATCGGCTTGCAGGTCCGCGAGCGCCTTGCGCAGACGAGCGAGGTTCGCGGCGTCGGCGACGATGGCCAGATCGGTGTCGCGGCTAAACTCGGCCGCGCCGTAGAACACGCACGCCTGTCCGCCCATGAGCAGGGCCCGGACGCGGTGCGCGCGCATCGAAGAAAGGACTTTGCGTATCGGGTTCGGGATCAAGTGAGCCTCCGAGCGCGAGGTAGGTCTGCCAGAGCTTCTCGCTTTCCAGCCAGCGGTGAACGGGCGTGAGCCGATACCATTCGGCCCATTCCTCGCCCACCAGTTGTTCCGGCTGAATCATGGGCAGGCTATAGCAGGCTCGTCGTCGGCCGTAAATCTCCGCGCCATTTCATTGGCAGGCTCTGGTCAATCGCTTCGGCACCCGCTCCCGTCCCAACACTTCCAGCAGGTGATACAGGCTGGGGCCGACGAGCTTGCCGGTGCAGGCGACGCGGCAGGGTTGCACCAGTGCGCCGGCTTTCACGCCGAGTTCGGTGGCGAGGGCCTTGAGCGCGGCTTCGAGGGCGGCGGATTTGAACTCGGGCACGGTGGCGAAGGTGGCGGCGAGCTTTTCCAGCAGCGGTTTGGCGGCGGGCGTGAGCGCCTTGGCCTGGGCTTCGGGATCGAAGGTCAGCGCGTCGTCGGCCGCGAAGTAGAAGTCGGTCCAGATCGGCAGTTCCTTGAAGAGCTTGCCCTTTTCCTGCGCGGTGAGCAGGGCGGCGCGGACGTATTCGGCCGGGAATCCGGCGGTCTCGATGCCGGCCTTGCGGAGGTAATCCACGCTGAGCGCTACGAAGCGGTCGGGGGCCATCCGGCGGGTATGCTCGAAGTGGAGCGCCTCCAGCTTCTTGGCGTCGAAGCGCGCGGGGCTGCGGTTCACGCGGTCGAGGTCGAAGCGCGACACGAGTTCCGCGACGCTGAGGAGTTCCTGGCCGTCGGTGGGCGACCAACCGAGGAGCGAAAGGTAGTTCACCACGGCTTCGGGCGTGAAGCCGTCGTCGAGGTAGTTGGTCACCACGGCGCCGCGGTCGCGCTTGCTCATCTTGGAGCCGTCCTCGTTGAGGATGAGCGGAATGTGGGCGTAGCGGGGCGGCTCGACGCCGAAGGCGCGGAAGAGCGCGATGTGCTTGGCGGTGTTGCTCAGGTGATCCTCGCCGCGGATGACGTGGGTCATGCCCATTTCCAAGTCGTCAACCACGTTGACGAAGTGGAACACGGGTTGGCCGTCGCTGCGCCAGAGCACCCAGTCGGGGTCCTGCTCCTCGCGGTCGGTGAGCGGCCGGACAACGTCGCCGACGATGAGGTCGGGGATCGTGATCGGCTCGCGGGTCATGCGGAAATACAGGGCGCCGTCGCGTTCGTAGGCGAGGTCCTTGTCCCGGAGTTCGTTCACGCGCTTCCGGTAGAGTTCGCCGCGCTGGCTCTGGAAGTAGCGTCCACGGTCGCCCTTGCTCGGGCCGGCGGCGTCGCCATTCACGGGGCCTTCATCCCAATCCATGCCGAGCCAGCGGAGGCCCTGGAGGATGACATCCACGGCGGCCTGCGAATTGCGCGCGGTGTCGGTGTCTTCAATGCGCAGGATGAACGTGCCGCCGTGATGGCGGGCGAAGAGCCAGTTGAACAGCGCCGTGCGGGCCCCGCCAATATGGAGGTAACCCGTGGGCGACGGGGCAAAACGAACTCGGACCGGGTGCGACATGGGCGCGGAAGGTGCCGCCCGGGGGCAGGGAAGACAAGCGGGCGGAGAATGGCCGATTCCCAAGGACCAATGAGCGAAGGGAAGTGGTCAGTGATCAGTGGTCAGTAATCAGTGAGGGCAGGGGCCACTGCCGTTGGTCATTGGGGGATTGCTCAATAGGTATTGAATAGGTCTTTTTGAGCAGATACAGGAGGATGCTGGCGGCGAGGTTGGCCAGCTTTTTGGTGTAGCAATGGGTTTTGCGACGCAAGCGGGCCAGATAGACC
>JAYUSF010000228.1:0-4532 GCA_043755815.1 Verrucomicrobiota bacterium | reverse complement strand
ACTGCGCCTCCGTGCCGTCATAGACCGCCTCGGCCAGGTGCTCGACGCCCTGCTGGTTGCCCCAGGAGTAGTTGATGACCAGCCGGCCCTGCCGTTCGTTGAAGGGCAAAGGGCGGTTGATCGCAGGGAGCGATACGTCGCTGGGTCGGGCTTCGAATCGCTGCGGAGAGACGATCGGTTCAAGGCGGTTTCCTGCGCGGAAGCGCAGGGGCGGCGCGTCTCGCCTTCACTGCGCCTCTAAGGCGCCTCCGGCAGGCGCAATCTCAATGATCCGCCCCGGCAGCCATCCGGCCTGTTCCTTGAAGCTGGTCGGTCGCGTGTATTCGAGCACGTAGATCTTGCCGGCGGCGACATGCACGTCGATGGGCCGGCCGAGCGGGGCGAGAAAGGTCTTCGTGTGTGCCTTCCAGCCGCCGGTTGCGGTGCGGTCCAGCTTCACGGACAGCACGTCAAAACCGCAGTCCTGTTCGTTGCCGGTTTTGATGAGGTTGCCGAAGCGGCCCATGAGGAAGCCGTTGCGCACCGCCTCTGGCCACGTCGAGCCGAGCCATTCCAAGCCGGCAGGGGAACTGTGCGGGGTAAAGGTGGTGGTGGACTTGCCTTCGTAGAGGGCAGCGGGGCCGACATTCTCGACGGGCAAGGCGAACGGCTGTCCGGCCGGTGCGTCGGGGGTGTAGGGATACCACTTGCGGCCGGCCGGCGTATTGCCGAACTGAAACGGGAAGCCGTGGTGCCGCGGAGCTTCGCCGGCCTTGGGCGGAATGACGTGGTCCATTTCCTCCCCGGCGTGGGCGTCGGGGCCGTTGGCCACGGTGAAGAGGTTGCCAGCGCCGTCCCAGTTCAGGCTGTAGGCGTTGCGGATGCCGCGGGCGATAACTTCCAGTTTCGGGTCGGCGGCTTTGGGATCGAAACGCCAGACGGCGGCGGTGAGGTCGGTTTCGCCCATCTTGCCGAGCTGTGGGTCGGTGCCGGCTTCGCCGCCGTCGGTGCGGGAACCGCTGGTAAGATACAGCATTCCGTCGGGACCAAAACGCAGATCGGAGACGCCGTGGTTGTAGGGGCCGATTCCGTGCGGGTAACTGGTGCGAAACCAAAGCTTCGGCGCCACGGGATCGCCTTCGGCGTCGATCGCGGACGTGCGGAGGATGCCGACCTCGTTAGTGACGAGCGGCTGGGAGGCGAGGCGTTGGTTGAAGCTGATCCACAGCCGGCCCTGGCCATCGAGCGCCATTCCCAGCGTGCCGAAATCGCCCGGTCGCAGGTCGGTGTAGTTGGTGGGCCAGATGAGTTGTTTGAACTTCTTGGTCGCCAGATCAAGCCGCCAAACGGCGCCGTTCTGGCCGAGGACAAAGAGGTTCTTGCCTTTGTGGTCGCTGGCGAGCCGGGTGGCAAAATCCGGGAGGCGCGCGGTCTCCGCGACGCTGAAGCCTTCAGGTGGCAGCGGCAACGGCTTGAAATCGTTCGCCCGCTTGAGCGCCTCGAAGGTCGGGAATGCCGTCTTTGACCTCACGGCCGCGACCTCTTGGGCAATCACCCGGCCGCCAGGGTTGCCCCAGGAGTTCATCACGAACGTGAGCACGTCGGCCACCTGCTGGTCCGTCAACAGGGCAGGGGGCATCTGGCCGTGGAAACGCACGCCGTTCACGGTGATGGGATCCTTGAGTCCGGCCACGACCGCGCGGATGGCCAGCTTTCGGTTCTGCTGGAGCCAGTCCGACGCGGCGAGCGGCGGATATGTGCCGGTGCTGCCGCGCCCGGTGAGCTGGTGGCACATGGAGCAGTTCGCGGCGAACAGCACCTTGCCTCGGTTGAAGGTGCTCAACAGTTCGGCGGGAACCGAGTTGGTTTCGGCGGCGCCAAGAGCAGACGCCAGCAACAGCATCGCCAGCAGGCACCGGGTCAGGAGAAACATGAGGCGGGACGTTAAGGAGGACATCCCGCGAGTCAACCGGGGGGAAAGCGCGCTGGCTTCACGGCGGAATTGGAGTCGCCGTGCAGGCTTGCAGTTCTCGGTGGTCGCGAACGATGAGAACGAGCCCATTGTCAGGCGAATCGACCGGTCTGACGGGGGAACGACCGAGGTGCGTTATTCTCCCGCTCCGCATCCGCTCACGCCGAGTAGTCCAAATACACCGTCTTGCTACGGGTGTAGAAGTCGAGCGCGGCGGTGCCCTGTTCGCGGAACGAGTCCGTGCTGCTCTGCTTCACGCCGCCGAAGGGCGCCTGCAACGCGAGCCCGGTCGAGATCTGGTTCACCTTCACCACGCCTACCTCAATCCGCTCGGCGTATTGCATCGCCCGCTTGAAGTCGCGCGTCACTAAGCTGGCGCTCAGGCCATATTGGACGCCGTTGGCCACCGTGATGGCCTCGTCAAAGCCGTCCACGGCGAGAATCGCGACCACCGGGCCGAAGACTTCCTCCTGCGCGATCTTCATCGTGGGTGTCACGTTGCCGACAATGGCGGGCTGCATGAACCAACCGTGGGCCAAGTCGCCGTCGGTCAGCCGCGCGCCGCCCCAGAGCAGTTCCGCGCCTTCGGTCTGGGCCTGCCGGATCGCGTCAAGATTGCCCTGGAGTTCCGCCTCGTTCACCGCCGGGCCCATCTGCGCGCCGTGCGTGAGGCCGGGGGCGACCTTCCACGCCTTCGCCGCGGCAATGAGCTTTTCCGTGAACGCCGGCAGGACCGACCGCTCCACGATCACGCGGCTCGTCGCGGTGCAGGCCTGACCGGTGAGGCCGAACCCGGCGATGGTCACGAGCTTGGCCGCAAGGTCGAGGTCCGCGTCGGCCAGCACGATCGTCGGATTCTTGGAACCCATCTCCAACTGGCAGCGGATCATGCGCGGCGCGACCGCCTGATAGAGCGCGGAACCGACCGCGTGCGAACCGGTGAAGCTCAGCGCCGTCACCGCCTTGTTCGCCGCAATCTCGGCGCCGAACGCCCGGCCCTCGCCGGTCACCACGTTCAACACGCCTGCGGACAGGCCGGCTTCGTGCAGCACCTTCGCCACTTCCAGCGTCATCGCGGGTGCCTGCGAGGCGGGCTTGAGCACGACCGTGTTCCCGCAGAGCAACGCCGGGGCGAGCTTCCACACCGGGATGGCGATGGGGAAATTCCACGGCGTGATCAGCGCGACGACGCCCAGCGGCTCACGCCGGGTGAACATCAGGTTGCCCGGAAGATCGTGCGGGATGACCTGGCCGCCAACCGTGTAGCTCAGGCCGCCGTAGAAGCGGAAGATGTCCGCCGCGCGCTGCACCTCGCCGGTCGCTTCGGTCAACGTCTTGCCTTCCTCGCGCACGAGCAGTTCCGCGAGCTCGGCCTTGCGCGCTTCGAGCAGTTGCGACGCCTTGGAAAGAATCCGGCCGCGCGCCACCAACGTGGTGGCCGCCCATTTCGGGAACGCCGCCTGCGCCGCCGCGATGGCGGCCGCGGCGTCCTCGCTTCCGCCGGCCGCGTAGGTCGCGACGGTTTCGCGGGTGTCGGCGGGATTGGTCGTGGTGAACGTCTTGCCGCTGGCGGCGGGGACGGACTGGCCGTTGAGGAACAGGTCGTAACGCTTCATGCCCTTGAGCATACGACGCCCGGCTAGGCGGGGAACGCCAATTCTGCGGTGCCTTGGCGCCAATTGGATTACGTCGGATGAATCCCCGGGGCGAAACAACCGGCGGCCTTCTTGCCTCGCGCAATGGCATTGCCGGAGCCTTTCGCCCGGCGTTTGATGACGCCGACAAACGTTTGTGGCCCGCGATGCGCATCTACCTTGAAAGCACGATCCCGAGTTACCTGGTGGCCCGTCCCGCCCGCGACTTGCTCCAGGCGGCCCGCCAGCAATTGACCCGCGACTGGTGGGAATTGAAGCGGGGCCAGCACGAACTGTTCTCGTCACAAGTCGTCCTGGATGAGGTGGCCGCCGGCGAGGCAACGATGGCGCGTCGTCGGCTGAAGTTGCTGCGCGACGTCCCTCTGCTGGAGCTTTCCGCCGCGGCCAACCGGTTGGGCCGGGAAATTCTCCTTTCCGGTTTGCTGCCGGTTTCGGCCGATGGCGATGCGGCCCACATTGCGGTGGCAACGCTCCATCGGATGGACATCTTGCTGACCTGGAATTGCCGGCACATCGCGAATGTGGCAATTCAACACCGGTTGCGACGGTTGGTGGAGAGCAAGGGCTTCAGTCTGCCTGCGCTGGCTACCCCGGAGGAATTCATGGGTGATTTATGAAGGCTTTGGAATCCAACGTTTCGGACAAGAGCCCTGGGGACTTGGTTCTCCGGGAGGTCTGGCAGATCAAGGACTTGCAGTCTGCAGCCCGTGGTCACGACATCGACCGCCTTTTTGAGGAGGCCCGCGGGCGGCACAAACGCTCCGGCCGTCCCGCAGTGAACCTGCAGGAGCGAAAGCCCCGGGCCAAGCCGGTGCCGGCTTCGGCCGCTTAGCCGTATCCATGCAATCGGAGTGCGGTTTCGGGGTGATTTTTGCAGGCGGATGCTACGCGCAGCTCGGGCGAGTTCCGACTGCATTGCAGTTGGG